>NZ_CP033906.1:1822820-2126624 GCF_003816055.1 Bacillus sp. FJAT-42376 | reverse complement strand
CATCATCGGGGTCATTGTTGAACCTGCAACAGTCGGGGAAACTCCCATGATTCCCTGCATAAACATGGGAACAAACATGATGGCTCCAAACATTCCAAGTCCGAGTAAAAATCCGATCATATTGGTTGTAAAGAAAACCCGGTTTTTAAATAGGGACAATTCAAGAATCGGCTCCTCTGCCCTTTTTTCAGCCACAATAAATAAAGCAGTGAAAATAACAGCCCCGGCTATCAGGGCCATACTTTGCCATGATGTCCATTCAAACTTATCTCCTCCTAGTGAAAGCTCAAGCAGAAGACAGACCAGTGCAGGGATAAGCACGGCAATCCCAAACACGTCTATTTTAACTCTTCCTTTTGCCCGGATGATTTCATGTTTCATTCCGACAAAAATTAAAATCGCAGATAATAACCCAAACGGGACATTAATCAGGAAAATCCAGTGCCAGCTGATGGTGTCTACAAGCAGTCCGCCAATAAAAGGACCAATAACTGAACTTAATCCAAATATAGCTCCAAAAACTCCCTGCCATTTCGCTCTTTGTTCAGCGGTGAAAATATCACCGATGATGGTCTGGGATAGCGGCATAATCATTCCTCCGCCAATTCCCTGCAGCCCTCTGTAAAGAATCAGCTGCTCCATTGACTGTGCTGTCGCACATAAACCGGAAGCGATAATAAAAATAATCGTTCCGATTAAATACAGTTTACGGCGGCCGTATAAATCAGACAATTTCCCGGTAATCGGAATGACCGTTGTGGATGTTATCAGATAAGCCGTTGTAACCCAGGCGAAGATCGAGAATCCATTTAGTTCTCCGATAATCGTCGGCATCGCTGTTCCGACAATGGTTTGTTCCAGAGCACTGAAAAACATCCCGATAATCAGGCCTGTTAAGACCCATTTTCTATTAATCGTTTGTTCCATTTATTTTCCCCCTATAGCGGCATCAATATTTGATCGCGTGAATCCTCGATTGTGCTGACTTCTTCTCGGACATTCTCCATTTTCTGATCCAGTGATTGGACGGCGAGTGCGGCCTCATATAAATCCTGTTTCAAATAATCAGGAATATCCCTTTCGAACTTATAAAAAATTTTGTGCTCCAAACTTGCCCAGAAATCCATGGCAAGTGTTCTAAGCTGGATTTCCACCTTTACTTTTTTTAGTCCGCCTTTTAGAGTGACTGGTATTTCAGCAATAAAATGCATGCTTTGATACCCGTTCGACTTAGGATGAATGATATAATCCTTTTTTTCCAGAATCACAATATCCTGCCTTTCTTCTAATTGATCGGCAAGGAGATAAATATCTTTAACAAATGAACAGACAATCCGGATTCCCGCTATATCCTGTAAATGCTCTTCCGCATTTTTCAGATCAGGCTCCAGTCCCTTCCTTTTAAGCTTTTTAAAGATACTGTCAGGCGACTTTATTCTTGCCTTCACGTGTTCGATTGGATGGTGAGTTCCCGAAAGCAAAGCCTCTTCTTTAATCATATTTATTTTCAGTTTGCAATCGTCCAAGGCAAATTTGTAAGGCAGTAAAAAATCTCTCCAAAGCGCCATCTCTTCATTCATGATTCTCTCTCCCGGATGTTGATAATTTTGGACAAAAGGTCTATAATCAAGAAAACTGACCGTCCAGTCATATTTTAAATGACGGATTAGTTTTCGTCAATTACAAACCACTTAAAATCATATAAACTAAAAAAGGAGATCCTAATGGAGCAGACAATGGAACAGTTATTAAATCTAGTTAAAAAATTGCAGTCCTATGGAGTTAAGGCAGAGATTGTACATTCTTCCAGCCGAAAAGCTTCGCCTCCATCTCCCTTAGTCAGCATGAAGCAGATAAAGAAAGGTGTAAATGCCATTGAAGGAACGTGAAAAAGTGATCATACGCAGCGCGATCAAATGCTTTTCCGAAAAAGGATACCATCAGACGTCCATTCAGGAAATTGCAGATGATGCCGGTGTAGCAAAAGGTTCCATCTATAATTATTTTGGATCGAAAGAAGATCTTCTCTTCTCGATTTTTCAGCATCATTTCGAAACACTCTTTGAAAAAATGCATGAGCTTAAAGAAACCGGAACGGATTACCGAACAAGCTTTGAAAAACAAATATCCAGCATCTTTTATGAATATTCGTCCCATAAAGAATTTCTGCAAATGCAAATCCGTGAACAGATTATGAAAGAAAACAGTGAACTGTTTCATTATTTAAAAACGGTCAGACTCCGTTTATTCGCCTGGTACTCTGAGAGACTCGAAGAGGTTTACGGCGAAGAAATCCATTCCTTCCAATTTGATCTCGTCGTTCTGCTCGAGGGCATGATTAAGGAATACCTGGCTTTAATGATTAAAGGAAGCCAGACTTTCTCCATCCCCGAGATGGGGCCTTACTTAATGAAAAGAATGGATTATATCATAAAAAGTTTTACAGAAACCGGAGACGAACCGCTAATTAAAGCCGAGGAAGCCCAGCTGCTTATTTCAGAGCTGAAAATTGCTGAAAATAAGCCAAAGCAAAAAATGGTGGATGTTTTATCAGAGTGGATGGCCGCTTTGAATCCCGGGGATGAAAAACACAACACTGCTCTCGGTTCCCTTAAAGAGGAGCTGAATAAAAGCATCATTAACCAAGTAATCGTCGAAAGCCTCTATCTTTTTATTAATCAGCTTGATAGCAAATCTTATCTGAACTTTAAGAATGAACTGGAAAAATGGTATGGATTATACAAAAAAACGAACTGACCGGTCAGTTCGTTTTTTTCAATACGATCCATTCAATACGATACAAGAGTAAAGGTATTGACATCAAATAATCCATTAACGGTAAGTTTGATGTCAGGTATGACAGGCAGTGCAAGAAAGGAAAGCATGACAAACGGATTGAACCCTTCCTCAAACCCTAATGCCGCCAGCGAATGATGGATCGCTTCCATCCTTCTCATGACTTCTTCATACGGCTTGTCTGACATCAGTCCGGCAATCGGAAGAGCAAGCTCGGCTAAAATCGCGCCATTCTGATCGGCTGCTGCCATGCCTCCTTTCAGTTCACAAAGCCTTTCGATCGCCGCATGAATGGCCTTATCATTTGTCCCCACAGCCATGATGTTATGGGAGTCATGGGAAATGGATGCAGCTATGGCGCCATGTTTCAGTTTGAAGCCCTTAACAATCCCTACGCCGATTTTTCCCGTTGACCGATGGCGCTCAGCAGCCACGAGCTTTAAATGATCTTGCTGGATATCGGGTGAGAAATATCCCCCTTTTACGGATGTCTTTTCCAATCTTTTTTTCGTAATCAGCTGATTTGGGATGATTTCAATGATAGGCACCTTTTTTCCGCTTTCAATCGGCAAGGCCAGCTGCTCTTCGCTGAATTTAGCCATATGGACCGTATCCAGCAGATTTCTTTTCACTTTTGACGGGACTTTCCAATCCCAAGTGAAAACCTGACCGTCAGCTGCTGCCTCATTGCCCTTCCGGAACACTCTTCTAACAGGAATCGTCTGCAGGTTGTCTGTCATGATAAAATCAGCTTCAAATCCAGGTGCAATGGCCCCTTTCTTATGAAGACCATAGCATTCGGCAGCATTAAGCGAGGCCATTTGAATAGCCGTCATCGGATCAATGCCCTTGGCGATTGAAAGTCTGACGAGATGATCGATGCTTCCTTCTCTCTTCAATTCATCAAGATGCTTATCATCTGTGCAAAAAATAAACCTTCTGGAATTCCTTTGATTGACAGCGGAAATGACCGCGGGTAGATTTTGAGCAACAGAGCCCTGTCTGATTTGGACATACATCCCTCTTTGAATCCGATCTGCTGCTTCTTTCGCTGTGTTTACCTCGTGATCTGTCCTGACACCTGCCGCTCTGTACAAATCGATCATATCTTCTTTTAGGCCGGCAAGATGTCCGTCGATCGGCATGGAATGGCTTGCGGCCATATTGATTTTATGGAGCATATCCGGATCTCCGTTTAATAGAGCGGGATAATCCATCACTTCCGCTAAGCCAAGCACCCTCGGATGATGGATAAAAGGCTCAAGGTCCTCTTTCCGAAGTACAGCTCCGCTCTCTTCAAAAACGGCAGCCGGCACAGAGGATGGGAGCATGATCCGTACATCAAGCGGCAGATTTTCAGACTGGTCCAGCATAAACTGAATCCCGTCTGCTCCCGATACATTCGCGATTTCATGCGGGTCCGCAATGACCGTAGTCACCCCATGGGGCAGCAATACCTTCGCAAATTCAGAAGGGCCGACCATGGAGGATTCAATATGAACATGGGAATCAATAAAAGAAGGAATCAGGTACATCCCCTCTGCATCTATCACTTCCTTGGCCTGACGGGTGCCCATGCTGATGAATTCTCCGTCTTTCACAGCTACATCCGTTTTAATAAACTCATGATTGAACACATCCGCTACCGTTGCATTCTTAATGAGAAGATCCGCCATTTCTTTTCCTGATGCAGCATCCATTCTTTGTTTCATTTTATCTATTTGCATAAAAAAACTCCTCTCACAGATGAAATGACCGGAGAAGAGCAGCAGGATTCTCTATTCTTCTCGTAGTCAAACTATTTACGGCAGTTTGGTAGAAACTTATGGACCTTATCTCCAAGATTATACGAGCAAATATTTTAATTGGTTTTTTATATGTTAATGGATTCACATACATGAGTCAATGCTAATTTTTGCGGGCATGAAAATGAGCGGCTTCGCGAAAGTCTGCATAGACCGTTTCTTCCGGCACCATCTCCCGGTAACTTTCCATAAGAAAAACGCTCTGCAGTGAGAGCGTTTAAACGTTGAGCACTTTCCTTTCAAACCGGTCAATATCCGAATCGGCCCCAATCACAATGAGTACATCGTTCAGCTCAATTTCTTCTTCCGCCTGAGGGGATACAATAATCTCCTTGTTGCGTTTGATTGCTACAATGTTAATTCCGTAATTAGCCCGTATGTCCAAATTGATCAGCGTATTCCCCGCAAGTTTTTTACCCGCGACGATTTCGACAATACTGTGTTCATCTGACAGCTCCAGGTAATCCAATACATTATTGGATATGATGTTATGGGCGATTCTTTTGCCCATATCCCTTTCCGGATGGACAATTTTGTCTGCTCCGATCTTTGTCAGCACTTTTTCATGGTAATCATTCTGGGCTTTTACTGTAATGTTTTTAACCCCAAGGTCCTTAAGTATCAGGGTTGTAAGAATACTTGCCTGGATATTTTCGCCGATAGCTACAATGACATGGTCAAAATTTCGGATTCCAAGGCTTTTCAGAACCGCTTCATCTGTTGAATCCCCCACTACTGCATGAGAGGCGATATTGGCGAATTCATTTACCCGGTCTTCATCATGATCAATGGCCATTACTTCCATGCCTTCTTCGCTCAGCGCCCGGCAAATACTGCCTCCGAACCTTCCAAGACCTATTACGGCAAACTCTTTCTTCATATGTACAAACCTCCAGCTTTCTGTTCAGCATTCTATGCAAATTTTAACACTGAAGCAGATTTAATTCCAATTTAACTTCATTCTTCTCCTTTAAGAAAGAATAAACGATCCTTCCATGAAAGCCGCAGTTTCTGATTATGTCCTGAAGGTTCCAATCACTAAGCCGCCATTCATCCGTTTTATTTCCCTGAAAATAATGCCAAACTATTCTTTTTTTTCGACAATTCTCTCTTTCCGTCTTGTGAAAATCCCATTGGAAATCTCCCCCCGGCAGAGAAATCCCATCGGTCCGGCCATCAGAAATGGCGTTCTCTCTTAAATTCCCGCTCCGTTATCAGGATTTATTTCCTTGCCAGTCATTACGGCTTCTTTCAGTTTTCGCTGCATTTCCCCAATTCCCTGCGAACCTCTTAAAGGAAAAACAGCCGGTTTCCCAAAAACGTCTGCAAGAATAGGAGCAAATTTTTTCCCTCCAAGCATAATAACCTCCTTCACATCGTTCAGCTGTTTCCCTTCCAGCTGCTGCTTCAGATCATAAATCGTGATGATGTCAGGATGCTTCATGTGGAACCCGAGGTCATAGTTTTCGGGAACCGGATCTTCGGGCCTTAAAAAACCATGCTTCGCGGACAAAATCACCCATTGCCCGAAGAAAGTCCTTGCATAATCCTGACAGAGCCGGTGAAATATGCCCGTGTAGGCAAACCTCGCTTCCACAGCCCCCATATCAGGCTCCTGATCCCATATTTTCCGCTTTCCGCAGGGGATAATACATAACCTCTCCATCTTCAGCCTTCCTTTTTTCTTTCTAAATGTTTTATAACTTCCGGGAGCAGTGCGGAAATGTCACTGGCTGTCATGGTTCTCTCCCCATATTTCTCTATCCACCTATCGGCTGTTTTCCCATGGATGTAAACAGCATTTGCGATGGCCTCCTTAACGGTCCGATGCGTACAAAGAAATGCGGTTAGCATTCCGGTGAGAGTGTCTCCGCTTCCTCCTTTTGCAAGAGCGGCATTCCCTGACTGATTGACAATGGCTTCTCCATCCGGGAACGCTATAACGGTCTGCTCCCCTTTTAACACAAGAATGACCCTGTGCTTGCGCGCGTATGTCAGGGCGGAATCAATCCGGCTGCTTTGAATTTCCTGAACGGACAAACCTGATATACGGCTGAATTCACCTGGGTGAGGAGTCAGGATCGGAGGGATGTCCCTCTTTGGATAGGATCTTTCTTTTAATGCCCCCGCATCCAGAACAACCGGAATATCCTGTTTAAGCAATACGTGAATGGCGTCGTTCAGCACTTCTCCATCTTCCAGGCCAGGGCCGATGGCGGCAGCCTTTATTTTTTCGGGCACATACCCATTCGCGGTCTTCTGAAGCCCTTCTAGCTCATACGTACTTTCCGGGATGACGCCGGCTGCAATCCCTGCAGCAAACCGGGTAGTACCAATGGTCAGCTTTCCAATCCCGCTGCGCAGCGCTCCCATCCCGGCAAGCAGGACGCTCCCCGGCATTTCATCACTGCCTGCTATAAGATAGCCTGTTCCGAATGTCCCTTTATGAGCAGACGTCTGAAAGGAGGGAAGCGCTCGAACTGCGTCATTTTCGGTCCAGATTTTAATCTTGCCGCTGCGGGGCAGACCGACGTCGACCACTTCCGCTTCACCGTAGTAAGATTTGGATGGATGACTAAATGCTGATGGTTTGAATCCATGTAAACAATATGTAAAATCCGCCTGGAATGCTTCATCTGTGTTTCCTGAATCTGCTTCGACACCGGAAGGGAGGTCAATCGCTATTTTCGTTCCCTGCTGTCTGTTCAGAAAACTTATTGCCTCAGATGCTTCCTTTCTGAGCGGCTGTCGGAAACCGATCCCAAGAAGGCCGTCAATCCAGACATCAGCGGTTAACTCCTCAGTGACAGGAGAAAAGCCGCACGATTTCAAATAAGTCAAATGCCTTCCGGCCGGCTTGTCAATTTCCGGCAATCCAAAGGGAAAATACAGCTTGGCATGATACCCGTTCTGCAGCAAATACCTCCCAAGAACGATGCCATCCCCTCCGTTGTTTCCTTTTCCGCAGACAATACAGACCGTTTGCTGTTTCGTTATTCGTTTCGATATCGCCCTGTACAATCCTGAACCGGCGTTTTCCATCAAGGTAAAAACGGATAACCCTTTTTCTTCAGCTTCCCGGTCTATTTCCCGAATCTCCTCTTTTCGATAAACATACATGCTTGAAACCCTCCCTTTTGTTCTGATCACCATATGCTAAAGCCATCCGCTCCCCTGCTCGATCTCGAACATGAGTTACTTATAATCTTCCCTTTTCTCCTTCATACCCTATTCCCTCCTCTTTTAATACCGGTCAGACGGGTTACAAGGGCAAAACATAATACAGAGCTTTATGACAGAATGCGAGTCACTCCTTATGCCTGAAAAGGGGCCGGCCAGTAATTCGCCACGATTCCAGTGTTCACAAAGAAACCCCCTGTATGCTTGCAAAATCCAAACATACAGGGGGTTTATATTCCGTTTTTGATCTAAATATCAAATATACTAGTGGAGTTTGAGGGTCCTTTAAGCTATTCTACTTTGACCTTCTCCAAACCAAACTCTTCGAAGTATTGATGGTATTTTTCTTCAATTTCCATAAGCCGTTCGAAACGCTGTTCAGGACTGTATGTATTGATCACTGTTTCTTCTTTCATCAGATCCCGTCTTGCAAGAAGTGCGCAGAGCTTGTCCCAAAAGACTTCTTCCTCATAATCAGCGATAATGTCCTCAAGCTCTTCATCAAGCTGACGGGAAGCATAGTATTCATCCTCAAGAGAATCATAATCTACAAGATGGTCGACACCAAAGGATTCTGCAAACGAAAGAACATAGTTTTCAAGCTTGAAGAACTCATCCGCCTGATCTTCGTGTTCTTCTCTTGCTCCGACCCATGTTGAGAGGTAAAGCATTTTCACAAGAGTATGATACTGCTGTTTCGTAAAATTAATCTTCATAACCGATCCTCCCCGAACCGTAATGCTTTATACCCTCATTAAATCACAATTGAGTCCTAAAAAGAAGTCAGACAGATGAAAAATTCTGTCCAGTTTATGGAACCGGAATGCGTTTTCTTTACCAAGGCATATCGGTTCCAAACATTTCTGCCATTTTTTCAAATTCCATTTTTCGGTTTCTTCTTGCTTGCGCTCTGGCTTTTGCTGTTTCATTCAGCTGCTTTTCCATTTCCGTCTGCGGAATCACTTGCGGTACAGGAGTCGGTTTATTATTGGCATCGACAGCTACAAATGTCAGGAAGCTCAGAGCGCATACATTCCGGTCTCCGGAAAGCATATCCTCCGCCACGACCTTAACGAAAATTTCCATCGACGTTCTGCCAGTATAGGTGACAAACGCTTCAAGACAGACAGAATGACCAACCATGATCGGGTGCAGGAAATCAACAGAGTCCGTTGATGCTGTGACGACAAGCGTTCTTGAGTGTCTAGTCGCTGCGATGGCTGCAATATCATCAATATAGGCCATCAGTCTTCCGCCGAACAGCGTCCCATGATTATTTGTATCTGGCGGCAGCACCATGGATGTTTTCACCACAAAAGATTCTTTGCATGTTTTTGCAGGAGTTGTCATCGAATATTCCCCTTTTCTTTAAGTGCTTCTCTAATTTTTATTATATCACTCCAAAGATAAATGATACGATATGCCGTTCTATATATACAGCTATTGATTCATTTTTAATAGATTCTTCTAATTTTAGTATTTTATAAGACAAATATACAGGAACTATTGATACAGCTTCATACATTAGTAAAGACTTTATTGAAAAGGCGGTGAACGAATGAGCTTTCCTGTAATACCGGACCTTACACCATCCCTGGATTTTGACCGGGAAGAAATCAGTGACTTTCTTTTGCTGTCTATAGCATACAAAAATATCGGTTTATCCAGTCTATATAACGGCTTTGGACATGTTTTAGAAAAAGCCGGCAAGGAGGAATCAGCGGAACTGGTGCAGCTTGTAAGCCAAGCTTTTGCAGCAGCAACCGCACTTGAACAATCGGTAGATGACCAGCTTATTGCCATCCTGGAAAAATCCCAGTCAAATGAGGAGTAATCCGAGAAAGAATAAAGAGGAAGATGAGAATGACAACGTTCTATGAGATTTTAGTCATGCAGGATCATGAATTATCACAGCCTCTCGTAAAAATCCCGAATACCTTCTCATTGCAAACAGGGGGGCCTCTGACCATCTGCCACGGTTTGCGTTCACTGAGCGGTCAAGTGGCTGTCGATGATACCCTCGATCATCATCACGTCATGATTCATGAACTCGTCATGCAAGAGCTTTTGTTAAAGGAAAACGTTCCCTATCAAATTCTTTGCCATAACGGTCAATTTGTTTTTGGCCCATCCATCGGACTCCTTCTTGGAAACAAGCCCGGTGAATATACACCTGCCTATATGGCGGAACACTATTCTGTCAGAGCCGGAGCCTATCCGCTCATTGGCGGTACATTGGCCGCCTTCACCATTTCAGCCATCAACTGGGATATACGGGCAGTAGAAGGGCTTCTTTGGAATGCGGCTGAAAATTCCTGGGAACCGGCGTTTTTCCCTCTGCCATCCGTAATCTACCGGCGTCACCTCAGACAAAAAAATTTCCGGCATTTCAGGAATTCCTATAAAAAAATGGGCGGAATCCTTTTCAATACAAACCGATGGGATAAATGGAAAACTCATAAATTCTTCCTGAAACGTTCCATACAAAATATGCAGCTTCCGGCTACCAAAAAAGCAGTCTCTGAAAAAATCGTACTGGACATGCTTCATGAGTATAAAAAAATTGTATTAAAACCGGTCAGCAACTCACAGGGCAGGGGGATACTTTTTGCAGAGAAGCTTTCTGACTTTCATTACTCATTAACAAAACAAGAGAATGAAGATTGGACAGTCATCCATTTCACCCACCATGAAGATCTTATCAATGAGCTCCAGCACGAAAAAATCTTCAAAAAGAGATACCTGTCTCAGTCCTATATTGATCTTTCTCTAGTTAACGGACGCCCTTTTGATATCCGTGTCATCATGCAGAAAAAAAGCGGCTGGGTATGCTCCGGAATTGAATGCAGGCTGGCTGGATTAAATCAGGACGTCACGAACCTGTCTCAGGGCGGTTCCGCGTTTCATATACAGGAAATGCTGAAACTGATCAACATTGAAAAACCGGAAAATATAATAAATCAAATCCAGCAAATTAGCAAAAACCTTGCTGCCCGGCTCGATGAAACCGGTGAACACTTCGCTGAACTTGGAATTGATCTAGCTCTGGACAGGGACCAGAAAATCTGGCTGATTGAAATTAATTTCCGCCCGGGCTACAAAGGTTTCATTGACTTAGACTATCCGGTTTACGAATTCATATCCAGACAGCCTTTTTTATATGCAGCAGAGATACAGGGATTCAGCGTACAAGAGGAGTAAGGAAAACGAGAAGTTCCTCTGCAGTCCCGCACATTGCTGTATGATATCGACTGAATTATTGAGTCTGAACCATTTTTTACAAAGATGCTGGGACAGAAATATCAAAGCCCATGATAAACCCGAACAATTAGGCGAGAGGTTCATGAATCGATCGCCTTATCGTTCGGGTTATGTTTGTATTTCCTTTATGGATTTGTACCTTTTACATGTGAATGAAGCGGAAGGCACTCGACTCCTTTGGGAAGCAGAGGAAAGCGAGTGTCTGCATCGTAATGAAACTTACCTGATGAAAAAACAACAATGGCTGCGAGAAAGGGATTCTATTTAACGCGCCGAAGAATGGAACTGGGATTCGTTTTTTTGGACCATCCATCTTGTTATGTCCCGGTATAGTCAGCCTTTTCAATCGATTGTGATTTTCCTTCCTTGTTTCTTTGGAAAGCGGACCGTGAGTATTCCATTTTGGTATTGAGCTTTCATATCCTGCAGAAGAGCGTTGCCCGGCAAATCAATCATACGTTTTGCACCATCCCATTTAGCTCCATCTTTATTGCTTTTATGCGGATAAAGCCGGATGACCAGCTGCTGGCCTTCCAGTTCCAGGTCTATTTCGTCTTTGGAGACTCCGGGAATTTCAGCTTTTACAATGTAATGGGTCATCGTTTCTGAAAGATGGACTCCAAAGTACATTTTGCCGGACTGCCGGGTAAACAAATCATCCATTGTGTCCAGCAGGGTTTTCCCGGGGCGGTTTTCAAAAAAGTCATTAATCATTCTCATTGGACTTGCACTTGGTTTATTTTTGTCCTCTCTCATGCTTGACAGCAGCTCCTTCCGGAAAAGATTCTGCTATAGCCTATGCATGGGGCTGGTCATTTGCTTTTTTTAGATAGGCAGAAAGGGCGAGCATTGGATAAACGAGATCGTAGCTGTGATAGTGGATATAAAACTGGCCGGCAAATCCCTGTCCTTTTGGATAATCCGATGTCCAGTCCGATTTCCTCATATGTTCAATTAAATACCGGATGCCTTTATGGATGGCTGGTGTCACTTTTCTGCTGCAGCTAAGGAGCGCATCCACAGCCCAGGCGGTTTGAGTAAGGGTGCTTGTTCCAAGCGGCACGTATTGATTATAGAGATCACTTTTACACGATTCTCCCCACCCTCCGTCCGGATTTTGAATTTGCTCCAGCCACTTTTTCGAACGCCTGATGACCTCCGAATCTTCCGAATACCCGGCTGCAGAGAGTCCTGTCATAGCGGACCAGGTTCCATATATATAGCAAATCCCCCATCTTGAATTCCACGATCCATTCGATTCCTGATGTTTCAGCAGCCAGCGTATCCCTTTTTGAATAGCTGAATTTTCAGGATTCAGTTTCGCAAAACCGCATAAAAATTCGATCGTCCTTCCTGTCAAATCAGCAGAGGATGCGTCCGATATGATAAATTCCGCTTTTTCAATCGGAACAAAATGAACATATGGCGGGCTGGCATTTCGTTCAAACGATGCCCATCCCCCATCTCCGTTTTGCATGGACAAGAGCCATTGAAGCCCCCGATTCCATGCTTCACGCCGCTCCGGATGTATTTGAGCTTCCGCATGGATGGCTCGAAGGGAAGCAGATGTATCATCAATATCCGGATTCAGCGTATTAATATCAGAAAAACCCCATCCCCCGGGATTCGCATCTGGATTGTGAATGACCCAGTCTCCGTACAAATGATGCTGCCTCGAAATGATATATTGATTGGCTTTGCCGACCATTCCATCCTTTATTCCAGCCTCCTGCAATGCGTAAGAAAGCAAGGAGGTATTCCAGACATGAGCGGTTGTATATTGCATATGGAGACCTTCTGAGGCAGGAGCGGCCATCGAAATCAAACCGCTGACAGCCTTTTGGATGACAGGGTGATTCCGGTCGTAGCCAATGGCCATCAGAGCAAATATCATTAAAAACGTACAGCTGAAATAACTGTAAAGCGTTCCGTCCGATTCCAGTCTGTGGAGTATATAATTCTCGGCTTTTTTTAGAGCCGCCTCTCTAAGACGGGGGGTCCCTCCCGTCATGCTTTGAACCCCTGACATCAAGAATCCGTAAAGCCCCCGCCATTCTTCTGACCGTTCATAATCGGGCGGTTCAGACCTTGCTCCATATAGACCGGTTAAATCCGGTGCATTCGGGATAACCACTCTAAACCGCTTTGCGGAAGCGGTCAAGATGGGAATCAGATTGGCCCGCCCATAGATCGACAAATCATACATATTAACAGGAAAATGTTTCGGAAGGAGAATGGCTTCAATTGGAACAGAAAAAAAAGAAGGCCACTCGTCCTGGGAGGTAAGAGTGAGCATGATTCTTGTGAAAAGCCCTGCTCTCTTTATGCCTCCTTTTTCAATCATGTATCGTTTTGCCGCCTGCATTTGCGGAGATGCCTCTTTATAGATCCCGGCTAGAAGAAGAGCATAATACGCTTCAATCGTTGTGGATAAATCTCCTTCCTCCTGATCGTGAAACAGCCTCCAAGATCCGCCGCGATCCTGCCTGGAGGCAATCCGTGCTGCCAGCCTCTTGATAAGATCAGGTTTATCCAGCTGGAGAGCTTTAAGAAGGACAATCATAAAACAGTCCGTTTTTATTCCGGTCTCAAACATATAGGACCAGGAACCGTTCGGCAGCTGCTCCTTTTTCAGTTTTTCCGTCAAATAAAGCAGTTCCTTTTCTGCTTCACGTTTCATGGCTACACGCCTTTCCCATAGTCTAAGTAAATCTATATAGGGCTATGAAAATATTTATGCACACTATATAGAAATCAAATTAGTATTTTTTTCACAAATCAAATAAAATAAAAATAATCCAGATAAAAGGGGGCGGGAAAATGAAAGATTTAAAAATGGACGAACCGTTAATGAAATTATTCCACTACTTTTTCATGCAAACAAATGAAGCTATCGTTATTACGGAAGTGACATCGCTGGCACCCCTCGCTGCTCATGTATTTGACTGCAATAGCCGGACATCTGAGCTTCTTGGCTACACAAGGGAAGAAATGAAGCAGCTTGACCCAGTTTCACTGTTCTTCGGGCATATTGACCCGGAGATTTTCCGTACCATTCAGGGTCGGTTCGCCTCCGATCGGGAAATTACACTGGAAATGGAAATCGTGACAAAGTCAAAGCTGAAAATACCAGTAGAGACCAATTGCTGCCTTCTTGAATTGGATGAAAAAACGTTCATTTACACTTCCATGAAAAAAATCGATAGAAGAAAGGAAGCATTTGACCGACTGCTTTCTGAGAAGGAATTTTCCCATACGATTATGGATACCATCCAGGCATTCGTAGTTTTACTTGATTCAGAGGGAAGAATTGCAGACTGGAACCGGCACTGCACCTTTCACACCGGTTATACATTTGAAGAAGCAAGCGGGGAATATATCTGGAACCTGATGCTGGAAGAGGGTCTGCGAGCCGAAGCAAAAGAATTTTTTTCCCGTTCCATCCGGCCTTTTCCCGCCTTTTATGAAAATTACTGGATAACAAAATCCGGTGAAAAAATGCTTATCCGCTGGTCCAATCAAGAAATTTTCAGTCAGGATGGGGAGACCCAGTATATTGTATGTACAGGAATCGACCTAACTGAAAATAAGCAGTATGAAAAAAGGCTGGCGGAAAGCCATACAACGTTTAAACGGCTCGTGGAACATAATCCGGATGGGATTATCATTTATCAGGATCATACCCTTTCCTACATGAATCCTGAAGCCGAAAAGATGCTTGGGTTAAGCTGTCTTCAAGCCAATGGATCCATCTTAAACCTTATCCATCCGCAAGAACAGACCATCGCCTATCACAGCCTTCAATCTCTTCTTAATCAGGATCTCGATATCGCGGGGCCGATTGAATTTAATATAAATAGAAAAGATGGCAGGACCATCACCGTTGAAGCAAAAGGAATATCAGACCGCAGTCAAAATCAATCCTCTGTCATCGTCGTTATGCGCGATGTAACCCCCCGCAAAAAAGCGGAGTTCAAATTTAAAAATATGTTTAATCAAATGAAGGACATCCTTTCTTCCTCTGTAGAAGGGATTCTCGGAATTGATGAGCAGAAAGGCGTCATCTTTGTGAACCGCGCTTTATCCGTTTTAACAGACATGGAACTTGCTGAAATCATGGGCAAATCAGTCCGGCCATTTCTTCTCAAGCTGACAGACCCTGCTTCTGTTGATCTTTTGCTTGAAGCGAATGAAGCGATTGAAATCAAAATAGAAAAAGACGGAAAAATTAAATACTTTGAGCTTTCATCGAATCTAATGGCAAACGGCCGGGGCCAGGTTATTACCTTTTATGACCAGACAGATCGAATCTTGCTGGAAAACGCAAAGAACAAATACTATGAAGCGATTGCATGCGGGATTACGGTTCAAAATTCAGAAGGGGCGATTGTCTTTGCCAATGAGTGCGCAACTGAAATTCTTGGTTACTCCAGTTCTGAGCTTTTGAATATGAGCTCACACAGCATGGAATGGCATTCAAAGGATGAACATGGAAAAGCTTTGTCAGGGATCGAACACCCATCCATGATCACGCTGCGGACCAAAAAAGAAGTCTCCCATTTCGTAATGGGTGTCTATAACCCAGTTAAACGCGAAAATAGATGGATCCTCATTGATACGAGAATTCTTTATGCTGATCAAACGAAAGAGGTAGAATACATTATCGCTACTTTTCAGGACATTACCGAAAAAGCGGAAATGGATAAAACCATTAAAAGTCAGGAAAAACTCGCTCTTGCAGGGAGAATGGCCACCGCTGTAGCTCATGAAATCAGAAATCCGCTGACTTCTATTATAGGATTTCTGCAGTTAATGGAGATGTCCGATGAGCTGAATACGGAATATTTGCGGATCATGAAACAGGAGTTAGACCGGATCCGGCTCGTAACGAATGAATTTTTAACCCTTGCTAAACCGGAAAGTGCTGATTGCACGAGACTCGATGTAAAAGAGGATTTGCTGGATCCTGTTATCCGGGTCCTTCTCCCCGATTTACATGACCGGGAGATATCAGTGGAACTTCTTGCTGAGAAAGAGGGGCCTTCTTATGTGGATGGAAGGAAAGATTCCCTTCAGCAGCTTTTCTTGAATTTCCTGACAAATTCAATGGACGCCATGCCGAATAAAGGAAAGATTTCCATTGAAATCACCGAAGAAGCACGCCACCTGAAGATTTCGATTGAAGATACAGGAATCGGGATTGATCCTGATCGGCTGCCTTTCCTCGGAGAGCCTTTCTACTCGATAAAAGAAAAAGGAACCGGGCTCGGGCTGCTCATCTGCAGAAAAATACTGGATGATCACACGGGGAATTTCACTATATCAAGCACACAGGGTAAAGGAACGAAGGTGTTGATAACTCTCCCGCTTTCTATTGAAACGGAAATGGAAACAGCATAATCGATAAGGACTGTGATCTCGGGGGAGTCAGCGTGGATATGCTAAACGGATTTTTGTGAAGACATATAAAAACGGACAGCTCAGGCTGTCCGTTTTATGTAAGGCTTCATTACAGTTTAGCGGAGTCTTGCGGTCTTTCAGATTGGCTCGGAATGGAAGACTCAAAGTTTTCAGTTGCCGTAGATGAGGGTTGTTTGTCTGCTAGGCTGCTGACAGGTTCAGTCAGTTCTGCTCCTGCATCTGCTACCTTTGATCCTACTTCCTTTACATCCCCTGCTGCATTCTTCACATTTTGAATGGCTTCCTGTGAAGTAACTGCGACTTCGGTGATCTTTTTAAATACCCCGTTATTCAGGCTTTCATAAATAGTTTGCGCATCCCGGATTGCGGACTCAAGCGTGCTTTTGGCGCTGTTGAATTGAGACACGAATTGGTCTTTGACTTCTCCCGGATTATCTTTCACATTCTGAACCATTCCGACTGTAGAATCTTTAATGCCGGCGGCTCCCTTTGTTACTTTTTTTCTCGTGTTGGAATCCAGCATTGTAACAGCTCCGCCGATAATGGCTCCTAAAAGCATCCCTCTAACTAGCTTGCTGTTTTTGCTCTTTTGCCTTTTATTATCCTGAATCGTAATTTGCGTCATTTCCTGAACTCCTCCTCAATATGAATATGATTTTCTATTTAATACCCCTGACCTCATCAATATAAACAGTTAAAATTTACAATGCTTATACATTCAACGGGAAATTCACATTTTTAGACCCAAAGATACATACTTAACCTCTAAATATTCCTCTATTCCCTGTCTTCCCCCTTCACGTCCAAGACCGCTTTCTTTCATTCCGCCGAAGGGAGCTTGAGCCGTGGATGGAAGTCCGTCATTTAATCCAACAATCCCGTAATGAAGGGCTTCAACCAATTGTATTCCCTTTGAGATGTTTTCTGTATACACATAGGCTGCCAGTCCGAAAGGGGACTGATTCGCCCTTTGTATCGCTTCCTTCATATCCTTAACCTTTGTTACAGGGGCGACAGGACCGAATGTTTCTTCATTCATGCAAAGCATGTCATCTGCAGCTTCACCTATAATAACCGGCTCGATATAGTACCCTTCTGAATCGGGAGCTTTTTGAGGGCTTTTAAAAATGACTCCGCCTTTCCTTTCTGCGTCCTCTATATGGTCTTTTACTTTTTGCAGGCCGTCGTCATCAATCAGGGGACCGATGGAAACACCCTCGTCCATACCGTTGCCAACCTTTAGCGCAAAAACCTCTTCTTTAAATTTTTCCATAAATTCATCGTACACTGCCTCATGCACGTATGCACGGTTTGTACAAATACAAGTCTGGCCCGAGTTTCTGAACTTCGAGGCAGCCATCGCTTTGGCAGCCCCATCGAGATCAGCGTCATCCATTACGATAAAAGGGGCATGTCCGCCAAGTTCGAGCGAAATCTTTTTCATTGTGTCGGCCGAACCCTTCATTAAGGTTTTTCCTACTTCAGTGGAACCGGTAAAGGAGAGCTTTTTCACTCTTTCGTCCGCCATCCATGTCTCAGAGATTTCACGGGAAGAACCGGTAATCACGTTGAGGACTCCTTTTGGAATGCCCGCTTCCTCTGCAAGCTCAGCAAGCCTTAATGCTGTTAGCGGGGTGGATGAAGCCGGTTTTACGACCGCCGTGCATCCCGCTGCCAAAGCAGGTCCTACTTTTCTTGTAATCATCGCTGCAGGGAAATTCCATGGAGTAATGGCGGCGATCACCCCAACAGGCTGCTTTATGACAAAAAGGCGTTTATTCGAAGCGGAAGCAGGAATGGTTTCCCCATATATTCTCTTTCCTTCTTCTGCATACCACTTTATGAAACTATTTGCATAGCCTACTTCACCTGTTGCTTCTTTAACAGGCTTGCCTTGTTCCATGGTCATCAATTTGCCGATTTCTGTTTCATTCTTTTTGATAAGAGCATGCCACTTTTCCAAATAGTCCGCTCTTTCATACGCTGTAAGTGACGACCACCCCGATAATGCTTCATGTGCAGCATCAACTGCAGCTTCTGCCTCCTTTGCTCCTCCTTTCGGTACGGTTGCAAATACCTCTTTCGTTGCCGGATTTTCAATATTCATCGTTTCGTCCGTTTGA
This sequence comes from Bacillus sp. FJAT-42376, assembly GCF_003816055.1. NCBI lineage: Bacteria > Bacillati > Bacillota > Bacilli > Caryophanales > Bacillaceae > Bacillus > Bacillus sp. FJAT-42376. The sequence continues at coordinate 2,108,038 of NZ_CP033906.1, read as the reverse complement.
ATCCATTCTCCATTTATGTATACAGCCCATTTTTTCACATGAACCCCTCCTGAAATAAGTTGATTGCTTTTCTTTTTCCACTCTTTTATATACGATTAAACATATCGCGATATTCTAATCATAGAGGAGGCGGCTGATATGAACAAAAAAAACGGTTTTCAAGCGGCGGCTCTTATTGGCTTTGCGGGATTTCTGGCTTGGAAAGAGTTTTTGAAATTTAAAAAAGAGCTGGAAAACGAGAATTTATCCAGCTCAAAGAACAGTTTTATAGAAGAAAATGACCGATGCAAGGATTGATTTCGAATGGAACATTATATGGTTTAAGTCTTCAGGAGTGGGTGATTTGCTCAGCAGACTGCTGATCTGCTGAGTTAAGCTTGGCAGGGGTCATGCGGGTAATTTCTGCAAGGTGCGCCATCGTTTCAGTCAGTTTCGCCAATTGAATTCTAATGGATTCTGCATGGTACGAGATTTCTGTCTGCTCAATCTGTGGATAATGGGAAGAGGCTTTAAAATAGGAATGAGTAAAACCCTGTTCGATATCCAGCAGATCCTGTTCTCTTTCTTTTAATCGGCTGCTTAAATCAAGCAGTTCATTTACGCGGATGACTATTTCCATTTGAGGGTTTGTATGGCTCATTGAAGTGTTTCTCTCGCTTTCTCCTCTAATTGAGCGGCAAGCTCAGTTAAGCGGACTTCCTCATGCTGAAGTCCGGTAATCATTTGATTCATGTGATCGTAAATCGAAGTAAAAGCATCGGTCGCTTCTTCCATGACTCGATTAAATCCTTCGGCGCTTTTCCCTTTCCAATCCTGGGCAGCCTCTGAAACATGGTTGGTCGTCTGGTGAATAATTCCAGTAAATTGATCCATAAGCTGAACCAGCTCTCCTCTGAGCTGCTGTACAGCGTAGCAATCGCCTTCCGTATTCATAACGCTTCGCATCAGCTGATTAAAGCGATCCATCTCATTCAAGTCCCATTCACCTTCCAACTTCATCTTTCTTCAAGTATAGGAGAAATTTTCAAGTCTGCACAACGGAAATTTGGATTATTATGTTCGACATAAGTCATAAGCTTTTTGTCGAAAAAAGTCGATTACTTAGGACTACAATCGTTTTTATATGATTTTAAACCCGATTTACCATGAGCGTTTATACCCACCGACGTACAAAGTGATGAAAAAAAGACAAAACATCCCTATGAAAGGTTCATCCAAATTGGCATTATTATGTCATATTTCACAAATATTTAACAAAATATGGTATAGAGGTCAGCGGTTTACATCCGGCTTCGAATATGGAATTTAAAAAGCGGTATAACACTTTCTGCATAGTTGAGCTTGAGCCTGCCGTTTGTTTTTTGCACCGCATTTCGTACACAAAATGCACTTGGAGGGATTTGAAAGTCCCATCGCTATCCTCCCGCCCTGATCCATAGCTTGAAGAGTGAAAAAAAAATGGGCAGAAATCATGATTCCTGAAAAGATGATGATGATCGCAATCAGCATATCCATTCCTCCTTCTCATCATAATGTTTAATCAGGACGTTTATCCTGTACTTACTCAGGGTAAATAAAACCATAATTTACTATATTTTACTATATTAATTGAATGAAAGGAAGGGATTCACTTGATTCATGAGCGATACGCTGGGTTTTGGATCAGGGCATTAGCTCAGCTGATTGATTCGGTTTTGCTGCTAAGTCTTGTTCTTGTTGCATTAACGGCTACTTTCCTCATTCCGGATACAATGGTGAATACAATTGTCCGGAGCATTATTTTTCTTCTATGCATCGCCGCGTCCCTCTATTATCAAATTACGATGCCGGCTTCTGTTTATCAGGGGACATTGGGAAAATACTGGCTTGGATTAAAAGTTGTCAGCGCTTCGGGAGGAAGAATTACGGTTAAATCTGCAGTGTTAAGATACATAGGCCTTTATCTTTGTGCCTCCTTCCCCTTTCTTTTTCTGTTTGTCGCATTCAGCAGCCGGAAAGAGGGGCTCCAGGATCTGATGGCACGAACGCACGTATTGAAAATGAAAAAAAAGAACGTATTCGCTTCTCCGGCTCCGATGCAAGTTCAGCCATAGCCCTGAGCCGCCCCCCTCATGCAGGGGGGCTTTTAGGTTTGTTCAGGCAAACCGCTTTTCAGCAACGTGACTGCTGATTGAAGCCAGCCGGTCATCCCAGGGTAAAAGGTAAGTCTTCACGACGCTTTGCACATGCGGGTCTCTCCCGCTTCCCTATCCAATGGCAAGAAGCAAAAGGATCCACAGCATGCATAATCAATTAAAATAAACTTTTCCTTAAATAGAAACATGTGCATAGCCAAACGGCGATCAGTCTGAATACAATGAAGCATACATATTTTTCCCTGGGAGGCGTAGGATGTGGCTGGCTATGAGATACTGCTGGAAATCACCGGAGCATGGATTCAATCAATCGGAACGGCCATCGCTGCTGCGGGGGAGACTCTTGTAGCCGGGAAGGAATCCGAATACGAATTGGGCGAAAAATTAGTGGTCATCGGAAACGGTGTTGAAGCAACAGGTAATGCACTGCAGGCCATTGCTTTATCCACATTGGGGACCCGTCCGTTCTCCGTACTTGGTTCATGGCTTCAGGCAGCCGGAAATTCTACAAACACGGTTGCTGGAATTCTTTTATTAAGAGGAGAGGAAACCGCTGGATTGAAGCTTGATATTTTAGGCGATTCCATTCAATCAGCCGGTGCAGCCATTGAAGCAAACTTTGTGGATGAAAGACTTCCATTTGCAGAAGCCATTGTAATCGGGGAGTATCTCCTTTCACTCGGAGCTGCACTTGAAGCCATTGGGGCGGCATATTTGCTTCAAAAGAAAAAGGAGAAAGGAAACGCGCTTCAGGCTTTTGGCAGCTATTTAGAATACGCCGGAGCGACCCTTGTCGCTGCCTCTTTGACGAAAGGCTTTATATGGTACGGCAATGAGGAGGAGAACCAGTTTGTCTATCCCAGGCTCATATGATGACAGACGAACGGTTCTGAGATGATTTTCATTTGAAGAAAAAGGGCCGACCCGAATGAGTCAGCCCTTTTGTATTAAATCATTACTTCCACTTTTGCTGTTTTTTTGAGCTCTTCCACCTTTTTGCCGAGTGTTTCGTTTTGTTTTTGCTGAGTAAGCTGCTGCTTAATTTGAGGTTTTACTTCTTCAAGCTTCGGCGGTTTTTGGCCGCCTTGCTGGGCGAATTGATTATAATAGTCCTCAATCTCTTTATCCGTTATTGCCGGTGCAGGAATTTCTTTCTCCACGTATTTGTTCATTTTTATGCTTTCTGCTACTTGCTCATTAAGCTGTTGTTCATTCATTTTCTGCATTTTCAAAGCTTCCTGGAATTTTTTCTCATCATTGTTGTATTGCTTCTTAATCTCATCGATTTGTTTCTTCACTTCGTCATCAGACGCTTTAAAGCCTTTTTTATCTGCTTCCTGCATCAAAAGATTTTGACCGACAAGCGTATTGACCGTTTGATCTTTTACTTGTTTCAGCGCTTCTTTGGCAGTGGGGTCCTGGCCCATTTGCTGCATTTGCATTTGAGTAGAGGAGAGTACACTATTATAGTCGCTTCCTGTTATCTTCTGCCCGTTTACCGTAGCAACCGTCTTTTTATCATCCACTCTTTGCGCTTCCATTTTCTTTTGCATTTCTTCCATTTGTTTTTGCTGCTCTTTTTGACTTGGCTGATCCGATTTAGACTGTTCTTCTGATTTCTTTGGCTCTTCCTTCTGTGCCTGATCCTGGGCTCCGCATGCGGCCAAAACCACGCTCATTAATCCTATGATGAGAGGATACATTATTTTTTTCATCTTTTCTCCTCCTGCTGTATTCAATTTAAAATCGCTACAGTTGGCATTGTATCGGACTGGCAATAAAAAAGAAACCATATCCGCCCAATTGTTATCTCTTTGCAACGTTTTGTAATACTGCACGGCTTTTGTAATAGTCATTCCATAAATTACAGCATTTAAACCTTTAAGCTTAAGATTTTCATACGATGCAGATTCTCACGGAACCTATTCGGCTGATTGAATTTACCTTATAGACCGTCCGCCCTCACTTATACGCTTTGGGACAGAGGGTTTCTGTTCAATGACAGGCGATCATTCCACACCTTTTTCTCTGATTCAATCACTTTAATCCGGGCATACCCGTTCTTCGTCCATCTTCCTGATTCGTCCTTTTTCTCACGTTTCCTCTTCTGCCATTATCCATAGCTGAGAGCTTCATCTGCTGAGAATGAATTGCGTTGATCATTATGTACAATAGTTCCGACTGCATATATAACCTTGTTCATCACTCCAATCCCCATCCCCTTTTCCGTTTGCCAAAGTATAGAAGAAACAGCTGCACCGCCTCATAATGCAGCGAAAATAAAAACTGCCGGACGTCATTGCCGGCAGTCCGGTTTATTCTATAGCTTTTGCTGTTGATTTGCGCTGCACTCCGGTTTCCGCTCCACTAACAGGTGTTAAAAATCAGCAGCACGCTTTAACATCGCCTATTCTAAAGAAATTCGATATAACTGGCGCGGACGCCCCCTTGTCTTCAGCTTCTCTTCTCCAGCAGCAAGAGCAATGCCCGCTTCTGTCCACTGAATTATCATCCGGTTGGCGGTTCTCGAAGTAACTCCAAGGATCGAGGCCATTTCCTGAGCTGTAAACTGTTTTTTTCCTGTGCGAAGAAGTTTCGCAAGCGTCCTCTCCAGATGGACGGCTGTCATCCCGGCTTTTTTTGCCATGTTTAATAAAACATCATCTGCCAATGACAGCCTATAGACGAGTGGACTGGACCATTCGAGCGGTCCAACCGCACTTTTATCTTCTCTGACAATGAAACATTGATTTGGCCCATATTCTGCTGCCTGACGAAGCGCAATTCTTGAATGAGCGCCGGCTTCACTTGCTGAGTATCCAAATCCAATCCCAATATGAAGAGTCATTTGCCCGTTTTTCTTTGTTTCCTCTAAAATCGGGATGGTTTTAAAGCCTTCGGTCACTCGCTCAAAGGCTCCTCTTGTTGTAACGAACACATAATGCTCACCGCCTAAATCTGTCAGATGTCCCTCAAGGCTTTCGACATAACGGAGGATTTTCGCATGCAGCTGAAGTTTTTGCCTTTGAACGTCATGCTCGGATGATGCTTCCATTAACCCTTCATAATTCGTAATGCGCATCATCCCAATTACAATCTGGGCCTCCAGACTTTTTCTTTTCTCGGTTGCAAGCAAAGCCCTCTCCAGCGCGACCACGATGTCTCCCTTTGTCGGGATCACCCAAACAGCCGGAATCCCTTTTGCTTCAAGTTCTTCCGCTACTTCCTTTTTTCCTGTCAAAACAGCTGTTGCCTTCCATTCCGCTGCTTGCTTGAGATGCAGGCCGGATGAAGGATACTCGACCGCTTTCACCCAATCGGTTTGTTCATCGAGATCCTCTAATGCTCCGGCTACCTGTTCCGGAGAAAGCGTATCAATCGAAAGCCCCGACAATAAATGGGTTTTATTTTTCAATAAATGAATGGCACGATATAAACCCGATCCCTTCAGCGGAATATAGTGGGCAGGTATAGTAAATGCACATGTCTTCAAAGCTTCAATATAAGGAGTCTTACCGGAAAAAAGGAGGATATCCGCCTCTTCCATCAGTTCTGCTGCAAAGACTGCTGCATCCGCCAGGCGGTCTGAGAGTCTGAAAACCGGCGTGAGTGATGGAAAATCCTTTACAGCCGAGCGAATGCTCTCACCGATTTCATGAGGACCGATAATTCCTATGACTATGCCTCGATTCATGATCTTTCCCTCCTAGCGGGACCCGGTCCATTCATTCAAATGTGAACGGATAAAGTCATCATCATGCAAATGCGTGTATTCGCTATAAACACGGCTGATTTCTTCCGCTTGGCCCGTGCTAAGCCGTTCTTCCGGATCGAGACACCAATTCCCCTCCATTAGCCCTTGTCTTTTCAAAACTTCATTGATCCCTGCAATACACCCTCTGAATTGATTGGCCGAATCAAAAAAGGCCGCATTGGCATCCGTAATTTGGGTTCCCTCCGCAAGCAGCTCGAGGATCCCTTCTCCCGTTTGCTTTGCCGTTTTGATTTTTTCAAGCAGGCCAACCGCTTTTTGTGTCCAAACAGCCCAATGTCCGAGCAAGCCCCCTGCAATCTCTTTTTCGACTGACCTGCCGTCAATGGTAAATCGGAATGAAGTGAGCAGGTCGGCTACGATATTATCGTCATTTCCAGTGTAAAGCGCAATCTCATCCCGTCTTTCTGAATGGCAGACAGCTCTTGCAACATCAAGTGTTTGATATCGGTTGAACGGGGCCATTTTTATCGCCGCTACACCGGGCAGATCCGCCATTTTCCTCCAAAAATGATAAGATAACACTCTTCCTCCGACTGAAGGCTGTAGATAAAACCCGAATACTGGAAGAATTTCGCTGATTTGCCTCGTCCTCTCCAGCAGCTCATCCTCTGAATAATCCGTGAGGCCGCCGTTGCTTACAAGTACAAGATCATATCCTAAATTCCTGGCCATGATGGCTTCTTCCAATGCCTGGCTTAACGGGCCGCATACCCCGGCGATTTTTAAAAAGGGGCGCCCAATATCCGCTGTCTCTTCTGCTGCCATTCTCAGTACAGGCTCAAACAAACCGATTTCGGGTTTCCTTATTTCAAATTGGGTCGTGTGCACGCCGACAGCCATCCCTCCGGCCCCGCTTTCCATGTAATAGCGTGTAAGCGCCCTTTGCCTTTTTTCATCCAGCTTTCGGCTGTCCGTTAATGCAAGAGGATGAGCCGGAATGACCGTTCCTTCTCTCAATAGCTTCCATTTAGATGCATCCATTTAATAAGCCCCCTGCCGTTCCTGAAAATGAGTCGGTTTATTTATGGTCTTCCCATCACCCAGGACCCAATCCGCTGTCCAGTCAATCATGTCCAGGAGCGGTACATTCGGATAGCCAAACAGCTGATGGGATTTTGCGGCGTTGCTGATTAAAGCAGCCGGCTGTTCTTCGCCAGTAAATTCGGGCTTTTTATTGAATCGTTTTCCGAACTGACCGGCCAGCCAGCGGATGCTTACTGTTTCAGGCCCGGTGATATTTAGAATAACCGGCGGAGATTGGCAGTGAAGAAGAGAGCGGAGCGCCATTTCATTCGCATCCCCCTGCCAGATCACATTGACATGCCCCATCGTCACATCAATCGGACGTTCTGCATGCACAGCTTTTGCTACCTCCAGCAGCACGCCGTACCTCATATCAATCGCATAATTTAAACGGAAATGAACCATCGGTATCCGGTAGTGATGGGAAAAATAAGTAAAAATCCGTTCTCTTCCCAGGCTGGATTGGGCATACTCGCCAACGGGACCCGGCTCATGCTCTTCCGTTGGTCCTCCTTTCTTTATTTCTGTTAAAGGATATACATTACCTGTTGAAAATGAAACAATTCGCGATTCGCGAAAATGCTCTGCTACTCTTCCCGGCAAATATGTATTCATGGCCCATGTAAAATGCTCATTCCCCTTCGTGCCGAATTTATTGCCGGCCATGTACACAACATTCGCTGTTTGTGGAAGTCCTTTTAGCTGCTCCTCCCTTAATAAATCTGCTGAAATCGTTTCGACTCCGTTTTTTTCAAGATCTTCTCTTGTGGAAGATTCCGAGAAACGGGAAACGGCTATAACCCTTTGCTTTGATCCACCGGCCATCAGGGCATTTTTTGCAAGCTTTGCCAAAGTCGGTCCCATTTTCCCTCCCGCTCCCAGAATGAGAACATCGCCGTCTACCTTTTTCATATCCTGTATAAGAGCGTCAGATGGAGCTGTCATTTTTTCCTCGACCTGCTGAATGGTTTTCATAATGGTTCTCCTTAATGAAAAAAGATTTGATAAAGATTATTCAACTCAAGGACAGTCAGCACGATAATGGCTATTTTTCCACTGTTCTTTCACGCTAATCGCAGATCCAATAAATAGACTGAATTTTCCGCTTATCATGATTTTACAATTTACAGACATGTCTTTAATAGGTCTTTAATTCTATTTGTTCCTGAACGACAAAAAACTGCCTCATATCAAGCAAGCTTCTGTCAATCAATGAGATCCGCTTGCTTCTGAGAGCAGTTTTTTTATATGATTTAATTTTCTCCGGTATTGAATCATTTGAGTATCCATTTGTTCTTTTAGATGCTCAATGGAATCGGTCGAGGTCAAATGACTGTCAGGGTAATCAGAGTCGAACATCGCATTTAGAATGCGGGTGGCTTCCGTTGCTGACTTTTCTGCTTTTTCCACTTCATGCTGCAGCCGGAGAAGCTCTTTTCTTATTTTCATTAGAAATTCCTCATCAATTGAATGGTTTTATCCATTTCCTGCTTCAGCTGAAGACCGATTGTTTTCAATTCTCTTTCAGCATCCTCCAAATCCATGGCGGCTTTTTTAAAATGAAGCGAAAAATTTTCGTCTTCGAGCTCTATTTTTTGATAAATGGAGCGGGTATCAGGAAACTTAGCAAGAAATTCTTCCACTTTATCTGTTTTATAAAGAAGAATAGCAGCTTCTTTTTTCATTGGCCATGAATTCCAACTGGTTTCTTCAATCATATGTGCCCCTCCTCCGCTGCGACGCTTTCCATATCGCAAATTTATCTGCCTGTTCATTCATGCCGATAGTTTTTATTACCCTTTTTTATCCATAGATAAAACCGTGTTTTTACGCATATCCCCTTTATTTTTGCGCAATAGATAAAAAACCATTAACATACATCCAATCATCACAAACCCCGCCCCTCCAAGCATACCCATAACCCGGTTCGGGATCCATTCCAGTAAAATCCCGGCACCCAGCATCGACAGACCCATCAATGTATTTGACATGGTGGATAGAAATCCGAAAATCATCCCCTGGTGATGTTTAGGGCTTTCTTTCATGATGAGCGAATCAAAGCAGGCGTTCCCAATTCCCGATACAAATGCCATCAGGACGAAGAGCAAGGACGCGGCGGCCGGTATTGAAGCTGTGCTTAACAGAATGAGAAAAATCCCTTCCAGAAAGAGAGTAAAAATTCCAATTTGAAGAAAGCGGCTTTTTATTCTCGGACTCACTAGAAAACTAAGCACAAGCCCCGTCCCGAGAGATCCATAGAAGAGACCTACTCCCATATCCCCCAATCGAAACTCCTGCACAGCGTATACACTGATCAACACATTATCAATCCCATTGAAGACGGGAACTGTCAGCTCAAACAGGAAAATGATAAACAGGATAGCAGAGGCGGACACCACTTGTTTTACTGTTTTTATTGACCCGATAAAAGATCTGTTCTGTCCTCCTTCTTCCTTTTCAGCTCCATACTTTGCGGGAAGCTGATAAAGAAGACAGGCAGCGGCCAGAAAGGAAAATCCATTCAGCCAAAATGTGACATCAGGCCCAAAAAAGAAGGTAACGATGCCTCCGGAAACCGAACCGGCAATCAGGACAGCTCCAAGCATGACTTGCTCTAACCCATTTACGGCTTGCAGATTCTCAGACTTGACCAAAAAAGGGATAGAAGACCTTCTGGCCGGGGCATAAATAGCCTCTCCCGCTGCCAGAAAAAAAGAGCTCACGTACGCAAGCCAAATCATAGACGCACTGTCAATAAAGACAAATGAAACAGCAAAAACGATTCTGAAGAAATCAGCTGTCATTAAAATCGTTCTTCTTGAATAGCGGTCTGCCAAAAACCCTCCAAGCGGCCCGAAAAATAAAAACGGCACAAGCCTCAGAGCCATCGCAATTCCAACAGCCATTCCAGAGCCCGTTAGATATAAAAGAAGCGACAGCAATGCAACTTGGCTGAAGCGGTCTCCAATCCCGTTTACGAGTCCCGCATAAAAAAGCCTCGCATAATTTTTTTCTTCCCGGAGAATATGCACGATTCTCATAAACCTGCCCCATTCCAATAAATTAGATATATATCTAATTAGATACTAATTGAAATAGAGAGTTTCTGCAACTATTTTCCAAAGCATAGGCAATATTAATCTTCCAATTCCTTTACCGCTCACAGAAAACATGACATCAAAAAAAAGAAACAGAAGGTTGCCTCCTCTGCTTCTTACCATTCATAACTAACGAATTCTCTCGTTTTCTTATAACCCAGTTTTTTATAAAATGAACCTGCAGCTTCATTATCTGCCCAATAATCAAGCTCGATGCATGTGATTCCGCATTCCTTCGCAAGAAGCTCTGCTTTTTCCATCAGCCTGGTCCCATACCCTTTACCTCTCACCTTTTCGTTCATACTGATTTGATGAATGTATAAAGAGCGGTAGCCTTTTTTAAATGGAGTATCGGGATATGCCTTTTCTTCCATCCACATGTACCCTGCCGGTTCACCATCCACTTCAAGGATATAGAAAGAATGATTCTCCTTCTCTGCGATTTTCTCAAAAAAATCCTGAACCGGCCTGGACTTATAGTCTTTAAACTTTTCCGGTAATAAATCGGCATGAACCTTCTGTACGTGCTTGTTCATTTTTGCGATCCGTTTAAAATCCTTCGTCTCATAAATAAGCATCCCGATCTCCTTTTTAGCTCCCATTATACATCACCCTTTATTTTCCAAACAATATTTTTCAGCTTAATTCATGGATGCGTTTTGCGCTGACAGTCAGGACAATAGTAAATTCGCCTAGAAGCAGCCATTGTCTTTTTTATATGGGCCCCGCAGATCCGGCAATGCTCCCCTTCTCTGTTGAAAACCCAGTGCCTGTATGAAGAGCGTTTGACCCCCTCTTTTTTTAACCTGGCGGCAAGTTCAGGATCTGCCGTAATCCCCCCCGTTTCATATGACCTCCATGTCAGTCTTAAGGCGGATTCTGCCGCTTGCTTCAGCTGTTCCAGAGAACAGTCTGCCGGGCGCAGATCGGGATGTATACGGGCCTCAAAAAGAATCTCACTCCTTAAATAATTACCGATGCCTGCAATAAAAGACTGATCAAGAAGCAATGATACCCATTTTCTTTTGCAGAAGGACGTTGAAACAAACCGTTTAACTAGCTCATCTGCTGTTACTTCGTCATTTAATAAATCCGGACCTGCCTTTAAAATAAATGGATGTTTGTCTGCTTCTTTATCCGTCATAACCAGGATATCGGACGCACTGTATAAAAGGGCGGATTTCTTCTCCGTATGAATCGCCATTCTAAGCTGCCTGTTCGTTTTCGGGTACGTATAGGAAGAGCGGATAAACCATTTCCCGTAAAGCTGATTATGAGAATAGACGGTATAGCCATTATCAAACCGGATCAGCATGGCTTTTCCCTTCGTCTCTATCTTTTTCAGTTGAGCGCCCTGAAAAAGGGATTCATACTCCTGCAGAGGCTCCAGTCCGAAGAATACTTCCAGAATGGGTGCATTCATAACCGCCGCTTCGATTTGATCGGCCGCTCTCCTGATTTCCGGTCCTTCCGGCATATTGATCACCTCTTTTAAATCATTTTCTCCAAATATTCAGGTGAATTCAAACATTCCTTATCAATCTAGCACATCTTGATAGCCCCTCTACTAAAAATCAGTGCTTAATTTCCCTTGGTTGCCACGGAGCCCATCTGAATAAAACACCAAAACCTGTCTGCACAAAAAAAAGACCTGCTTTTAATCAGCAGGTCTTTCATTACCTATTAACGTGTGCAAAGCTTATCAAACTGCTCTTTATTTGTATATGGAATTTGATCCAGGATGCTGCAGATTCTTTGTCTTGAACTAAAGTCGACTTGAATTAAGAGCGGGTCATGATCGCTTGCGCGGCCCTGTTCTTCCATAAATGAAGAGTTAATGTGGACGATGTCCGCTTTCGTTGTCTCGGCAAGGTGTCTGGACACTAGAATATGGTCAAGAACCTGTGAATTTCCTTGATATGTGTAAGAGTATCTTTCTTCAGGTTTAATTTTATCAACCATATTTGCAAGTTCAGACCCTTTTAAAATATCGAAGGTTTTAGAGAACTCGAAATCGTTGAAATCCCCTAGTACAATCATGTTCGCTTGCGGGTCCTTCTTTTTAACATCTTTGACGAAACTGTTGATGATTCCGGCAATTTGATGGCGCTGGATTTCACTTTTTAGTTGCGGAGGCTGATTTTTTCCGAATAGCGGCTCATCTCCGCCCTTTGAATTAAAATGATTCGCAATCACGATTACGTTTTCGCCTCTGAATTTGAACTGTGCAGCAAGCGGCTTCCTGCTGGATTCAAACGCTTTGTTGCCCGGGTCAATTCGTCCTGGATTTAAAGTAAGCTTTCCTTTTTCATAGCCGACAGCCTGAGTGGCCGTCCCTTTTGTTCCCGGTGCAAGTTTTACCCGTTTTTCGTTATAAAGGAAGCCTACACGAATGTTACCGCCGGGCTGGCCTCCGTCTTTTTTATCTTCGGGGGCAATATCTGTATAAGAATATTCCGGGCCTCCAAGAGCTTTGATTTTATCAATCAATCTTTTAAAGCTTAAGTCAGCGGCTGTAGTTCCTGAATCAGCCGGACCGTCATTATCCTGCATTTCTGTTAAGCCTACAATATCGGGACTTTTTAAATTGTTCACGATTGCTTGAGCCAACTTTGTCACTTTTTCGTCACGATCTGCAGGAGAGAAATTCTCTACGTTGTACGAAGCAACCGTCAGTTCATCCTTTTTGCTTTTGATTGCAGTGATTTCGCGTTCTGTTTTTCCTTGTACAAATTCAGGCAGCTCTGTTCTTTGGCTTAGTATTTTATAATTACTAAAGCCGTAGCTTAAAACGCCATTTACCGTACCTTTAAAATAATCTCCTGTTTTAGCCAGAAACGAATTGTCATTGATATCAATAATGAGGCGTTCAGGATTAAAATCATCCTTCGTTGCCCGAAGACCACCGCTTACTGTGTTGGTCTCAACCGTTCCGGGTACAACGTTTAATTCTCCGTAATTTTGCGGAGCTATGATTTTCGGATTTTCGACAGCCACTCTCATTCCTTCAAGGCTTTCATAAAAATCAATTCCATCTTCTTCAGGATCAAATGTTCCAAATTGATCGTTATCAATAATTTGAGTTGGGGCTTTCCGGTCCTTTCCAATGACAACCGGCTCAGGCAAAGGCATCCCTGATGCAACTTTTGTGATTCCTGCAGCATTGATTTCTGTTACAGGCAAATCGGTTTGCAGCTTCTCGCTGTATCCCTCAAGCACCCATTCTTTAACCTGTCCGCTTACTTTGACGGAATCTCCTGACTGTAAGCCATGAGCACGTTTGTAAACCAGAACCCCTTCGGATGTATGATCATTTTTATCCGGATTCATATCCTGCATGTAAAAATTATTGCTATCTGCTACATAAGTCACTATTCCTTCTACATCCGATACGTTCTGATTATTGAATGGTGAATGATGAGTTTCACCCTGAATATCATGAATGCGGACGGAAGCTTTTTGAATTTTATATTCAAACTCACTCATCTCACTGCTTTTAAATCCGCTTTTCATAGCAGCTGCTTTGATAACTGTATCTTTTTCTATTTTAATTGGACCTGTATATTCCTGACTTTGTTCGGAAGGCTCGGTTCCATCCAGCGTGTAATGAATCACTGCTCCTTCAGTTCCGGATGTCAGGGTTACTTCAGTCCCTGCTTTCACCAAGCCTGGAGCTGGGTTTGCGCTCACCGGGAGAACCGCTGAGGAATCTTCAATCACATCAGCTGCGGTTCTGGGTATGAGTTTGTATTCATTAAAATTGTAGTCCACAACCCCTGTTATGGAATCATATTTTTTCCCTTCTGCGAGCAGAAAGCTGTCTGCAGGTTTAATGACAAACTTTCCTTTTGAGTCTGATGCAGAAAAGTTGCCATTCATGTCCTTCATTCCAACCTCTGCGTGGGTTACAGTAACAAGTTCCCCTTCTGTTTGTTCATTTATATCCTGAGAAGAAACAGCCTGTGGAGCAGGAATACCAGCGCCTTCCTTTACCACCACAACTGTGTCTGAACTGGCAGGTTCTAGCTGAGGCATCCCAAAATAGTCATTTATTGGGCCTGATGCTTTAATTTGATCTCCTGCTTTTACTTTTGATTCCAATCCTGTTCCTCTCACAATGATGCCTGCTGTTTCATCTTGGACAAAAACATTGTTCTTCCCGCCTGCCGTAAAAATGGCAGTGACTGTTCCAGTTATAGCAGCCGTTGTTCCTTTAGGAAGGATACGGGCACTTGCTATGGATTTCTCTTCAGCTGGAGGAAGTGTCGTCCCGCCTGAAAATTCTATCTTGCCGGCATTTTTCACGCCAGGCATTCCGTTATAGGCTAAAAGTTCACCGGTTACGATGATTTTCTTGCCGATATTTCCCGGATTGGACTGAAGTCCAAAATTAGCACGGAATCCGGATGGAAGCTGAACGGAGACCATTTTATTCACATCTTTTTCGGTACTGCTGTCTGCAATGGCTACATTGTAATCATTGCCAAATGGGGGATCGTATTTAACTGATTTGACCCCTGACGTATGGGCTACTATGTATCCTTCTACTGTGGCAGTCTGGCCATTGTTGTTGGCAATAGCCTCTGCAACGGTAAGATTATCCGCTGCTTTGGTCGTATTCGGAAACCATGGCGTCAGCATACTGAAAATAAGTGCACATACGATCATTACCTGGATAAACGATTTACCTTTTTTTTCGATCATTTTTATCCTCCTCTGGGAAAATCCTCGTAAAAAATATATATCAATGTTACTGGGATTTCTATGTGATTCTTGTAAATTTTCCTAGAAGGAATGTAAATTAAATGACGGCGTTTGTCTAATGACGGAACATAAGTAGGTCTTTTGTAATCCTCTGACTCATTTGATTTTAGTTCAATGAATTTTCATGATGTTAAAAATAATTATTCAACATGCATGATACATTTGAATCTTTTTTATTTAGTAAAATTTCCGCAAAAAACCAATCCTTTTCCAATAATTCTTAAGAATCAGTCCTAAAGAACTGTTTTTCTCAATGTTAAATTTACAATCAACGAATAAAATATTGTCTGCATTTATCATATAAACTCGTTTTCCCTATCCCTAATAGCCTGGCTGCTTCTGTTTTACTGCCGCCGGATTCTTGCAGGGCATGTTTAATTGCTGTTTTTTCTGCCAGACATACCGCTTCCTTTAAGGAAACCGTTCTCTGAGGGGAGACAATATATTTGTCGGGAAGAGGCCGTTCTGTACGAATGACTTGTTCTTCCTCTCTTAAATACAAAGGCAAATGCTCCGGAAAAATCACATGTCCGTCTAATACATTGACGGCACGTTCCAGCACATTCTCAAGTTCACGGATGTTTCCAGGCCAATGATGCCGGGCAAGGCACAGGGCGGCCTCATCTGATAAATTCAGGCCGTACCGGTGGAATTTTCCCTCGAGCTTTTTAAGGAGTGCGGCACTGAGCGGACTAATGTCTTCGATCCGCTCCCTTAAAGGGGGAATATCAATTTTTATTACATTCAGCCGGTAATACAGATCGTGGCGAAACTCTCCCGCTTCCACCATCTCCTCCAGGTTCCGGTGGGTGGCAGCAATGACACGGACATCAATCCGGATCGGCGCCCTCCCTCCGATTCTTTCAATTTCGCGTTCCTGAAGGACTCGTAAAAGCTTGCTTTGCATTTGCAGGGGAAGGTCTCCGATTTCATCCAGAAAGATGGTTCCGCCGCTCGCGAGCTCAAATTTCCCCTTTTTTCCGCCTTTTTTGGCTCCTGTAAATGAGCCTTCTTCATAACCGAATATTTCAGACTCAAATAATTGTTCAGGAATGGATGCACAGTTAATCCTCATAAATGGGGCGTATCTTCTCCCGCTTGTCTGATGAATGGCATGGGCAAACAGCTCTTTTCCTGTACCCGATTCCCCCAGCAGCAGAACAGCTGAATGACTGTCTGACACACGCTCCGCTAAAAGCTTCGCCTCTTTGAACTTCGTGCTTTCCCCGATTAAATCTCCAAAATGATACTTGCTGTTTAATTCTTTTTCAAAACGGTTTTTATAGTAATTCAATTCTTCCATAAGCGGCTGCAGTTTTCTTGAATAATCCATCCACTCTTGCGGATTACGGAACATAACTGTCCCAACCGCTCCCACAAGCTCTCCATCGACAAAGAGCGGATAGCGGTTGGCGATCATTTCACTTCCATTGATGGGATGAATGGATGCCACTTCTGGCTTTCCGGTTTTGGCTACGATTTGCATTCTTGAGTTTTCAATAACCTCCTGAACAGGCTTTCCGATCGCCTCGTCTGCCGTTACATTCAGAAATTCACAATAAGCATGGTTTAAATAAAGAATCATTCCTTCATGATCGACCACAACGGTGCATTCGGCAGCAAGATTGATCACTTCCTCCAGCCACTCGGATGGTATCAGCTCCACTAATCCTTTCACATAGCTCCCCTCCTTTGTCAGCGCTTTCATTCTTACCCTATCATAATGGCAGTTCGCTAGATTAATCAACACTCTTCCTCATATGGAAGAATTTTTTCTCCTGTGAAATGAAAGGGATGATATACTGTTTCAGTAGCCTGTATGGATGCTGCCAGAGTAATGAAGTGAATGTGAGGAATCTTACGGTGAAAAAATTCGTGCGACTTGCGCTCAGCTTTCTCCTTGTTGGCGGTTTTGTTTATGGTATGAGCAGGACTCCCCTCGCTTCTGCTGTTACACAATTTCACAGCGCCGTCGTGACAGGGCAACAGCTAAAAACTAATACAGATAAATATCATTCTCTTATCGCAAAAGAGAATCTTGAGGAAATAAACCGCCATTATGATGGACTGATCAAGAAGCTTGAAGAAACCGAAGCTGCGATCGGGAAAGTCCCTGATCAGAAACTCCGGGGGACGTTAAATAGAAAATATGTTAAACCAGCTAAAGTAGCCAAAGAAGATACGATGTACCGGATTTCGCAGTACCGGCTGGCTCTGCTTATTGAGAACAGACTGAATCAGGCGAGCCTTGAACAAGTCAGGTCTGATCTAAATAAACTGCATCGTCTCGAAAGACGGAATATGGACGAGCATCCAGCGGAGTCCGGAAGCATGCTTTCCGCTAAACGAATCAGGCTTGAACAGCAATTCCTCGATCTGGACCGTGCATACGATGTGAACAATCCTTATTTTCTGTTCCCCCAGCTGACTTCCCTCAAAGACCGATGGCCCCGCTTAAGTGAAAAAGGAAAAAGCGATGCCCTGTCAAATGATGCTTGGACGATGAAAGAAAAAACGAAGTATTTAGGCTATTTGCCGAAGCATATCGGGTTTCTTTATCACGTAACAAAAGACCGGGCCTATAAAAAGATGCTTAAAGACATGATGCCTTTGTATAAAAAGAATTATATAAAAAATGGAAAACTCCGATCAATGGATTATCAGGCTTCAGGCTGGTGGTACCGCGACCAATTTGCAAGGGACAGCCGGGGATTGCTGGAGGCTTATCAATATACGAAACTGCCGGAAATATTGGCTATGGTCGATAAGCAGGCAGCTCTCTGGATTGAAAAAGTGCCTAGAAAGAGAAACCTGGGATATACCGTTTTTCCATACGGCATTTCCGATAAGGGCGAAATTGGCCCTTATGAACTGAATCCAAATCAGAATCTTCAAGTGGCTTCCCTATTTTCCGAGTTATACTGGGAGCCAAAATCAGCCTTTTATCAAAGCTCCCTTGCAAAAGACATTGTTTTTAACGAAACGGAAGCTGTGCTTGCCCTTCAGAAGAAAAACGGTTCACTCCCGCTGACACAGAACCTTACTCTTGTAGAAGATACTAATTACGGAGGATATTCTGGCGATATGCTCTACCAGCTTGCCCAGGTTTGGGGGAACAGGAAATGGATGGAAGCAGATGTAAAAATCGGAGAATGGCTATTTAACGAATACACAAAAGAGCATCCATGGAACACACCGGATGATGCTCCGAATTATGCAATAGACCGGAATAGCAGTTTTAATCTAATCAGCCGGGTATTGCCCTTCTATGCAGCAGGTATTCCGGATGATTCCGTCCGAAACTGGATTCATTTTTCTGAAACCCGTTTTCCCGATGAAAAGCTTTACTTATTGGAAAGATGGTATATCGCGCAATCCATTCCGAGAGATTATCTGGACCCGGACATCACCCGTAAAAATCAGCTTCCGCCAAGGATTTATGCGGAAGCCTCCCGCCGCTCCGTTTCGGCACGGATCATTGCTGAAGAGATATCCGGCTTACAGATTACGATTGCAAGAGAAGAAGATTCCAAGGTTTCATCCATGCTCTCCACTGTGGAGGATGTTCAGAAAGAGATCCCTCTCCAGGCCGGAAACTATGTTATTTCCTTTAAAGCAGCAGAATCGAACGGAACTATCTCCTCAGCCAGCAAGACATTCACGCTTCCAGAAGCAACCTCTGTTCATGTTGATGTCTTGCTTTTCGACCGGAGCCATCGGTTTCATGAGAAGATTCAAAGATAAAAGGGATTAGCAGGCACCTTTCCCATGCAGTGCCGGCTTTTTCTGTTTTATTTTTTTATATAAAGTCTCTGTTAAACTTGGCTGTTGATTGCAGCTAGCAGGCGTTCGCTTTCCGCGGGGCTGGCGGTGAGCCTCCTCGCCGCTTTCCGTCTGTGGGGTCTCACCTGTCCCGCTGCTCTCAGCTCGGAGTCTCACGCCTTCCGCTGCAATCAACAGGTGTTAAAAATCAACATTATGCTTTAACATAGCCTACATAAAAAAGCTGACACGATTTTCACTTCGCCGTGTCAGCTTTTTTATTATTGCACCGTATACCCGCCATCCAAAACAACTGCCTGCCCCGTTACACCCCTTGCTTTATCACTCGCAAGGAAGACGGCATAGTCGGCAATTTCCTGAACATCAAGGAGACGCTTTTGCGGGACGAGAGGATAAATGACCTCTTCAAGAACTTTTTCCAATTCAACCTTTCTCGTTTTGGCCAGATCTGAAAGCTGATTGCGGACAAGCGGTGTATCCACATAGCCCGGACAAACGGCATTGACGGTGATGCCATGCTCTGCCCCTTCAAGCGCAGAAACCTTTGTCAGGCCGATCACGCCATGCTTTGCGCTGTTATAGGCTGCCTTTCCGGCAAATCCGATCAGTCCGTTAATGGAAGCCATATTGATAATCCGTCCGAACTGCTGTTTCTTCATGATGGGGAATGCGTGCTTAGTCGCAACAAATGGCGCAGTAAGCATCACTTTAATCAAAAATTCAAAACGGCCGGTCGGAAACTCCTCAATGGGGGATACATGCTGAAGGCCGGCATTATTCACAAGAATATCCAGTCTCCCATATCGTTCCATGACGGTTTCAATGGCTGAAACAACCTGATCCTCATTTGTTACATCACAGGCTGCGGCAATTGCCTCTCCTCCCGCCTCTGCGATTTGACGGGCAGCGTCCTCCGCTGCGTCCGCTTTTAAGTCTGATACGATGACAGATGCACCCTGTAATGCAAATTCCTTTGCGATTTCAAATCCGATTCCGCTCGCTGCGCCTGTAATCAGGGCCACCTTTTGATTCAGTATCTTTTCCATGTCCGGCTCCTTTCCTTAACGGGCAGCCAGGCATTTCTGGCTGATTGTGAATGACGCTTCTGTTCGTTCTTTTACCTCCTCGATTGTTGCACCTTCCTGAAGCTCCACCAGTTCCATATGACCTTCATGAAAATCAAAGACGGCAAGCTCCGTAATCAGACGGTGAACGACCTGCTTTCCTGTCAAAGGCAGGGTACAGGAAGATTTCACTTTGGATTCACCATGCTTATTAACATGCTCCATAATCACGACAATCCTTTTTGCGCCATTTACGAGGTCCATGGCACCGCCCATTCCCTTCACCATCTTACCGGGAATCATCCAATTGGCGAGGTCCCCTTCTTCTGAGACTTCCATTCCTCCAAGGATCGCCAAATCAATGTGTCCGCCGCGGATCATTGCGAAGGATTCAGCACTGTCAAAATAGCTCGCCCCTGGTACACTCGTCACCGTTTCCTTTCCGGCATTGATCAAATCAGGGTCCTCTGCTCCTTCAACCGGATATGGCCCTATTCCGAGCAGTCCGTTTTCCGACTGGAGCAAAACATTGTAATCAGCCGGTATTTCGTTGGCTACAAGGGTCGGCATCCCAATTCCAAGGTTTACGTTCATGCCGTCTTTAATTTCTTTCACAGCTCTTTTGACCATTTTCTGGCGATTTTCCATTATTTCATTCTGCCTCCTTTACCTTGCCTGAAGTACGGTTCGGCGCTCAATGCGTTTCTCATAATTCCTGCCCTGGAGTATATGCTGGACGTATATTCCCGGCGTATGGATTTCATCCGGATCAAGCTCGCCCGCTTCTACAATTTCTTCCACCTCGGCAATGGTTATTTTTCCGGCCATCGCCGCAACGGGATTGAAATTCCGCGATGTTTTTCTGAACACAAGGTTTCCGAGAGTATCTGCCTTCCATGCTTTTACAAGGGCAAAATCCCCTGTGATACCCCGCTCGAGGATATACGTTTTCCCGTCAAATTCCTTATGTTCTTTTCCTTCGGCTACTTTCGTTCCCACTCCGGTTGCTGTGTAAAAGCCGGGAATCCCGGCTCCGCCTGCCCTCATTCGTTCTGCAAGCGTACCTTGGGGAATCAGCTCTACTTCAAGCTCTCCGCTTAAATATTGACGTTCAAATATCTTGTTCTCCCCTACATAGGAGGACATCATCTTCTTTATCTGATTGCTGGCAAGCAGCAAGCCAAGACCCCAGTCATCCACTCCGCAGTTGTTGCTGACAACCGTCAAGTCTCTTGTTCCTTGTTCCTGAAGAGCCAATATGCTTTTTTCAGGAATTCCGCACAATCCGAATCCCCCGACAATCAATGTATCTCCGTCCTTAATTGGTTTAACCGCATCTTCAAACGAATCCAGGATTTTTCCTTTTCCCATGATTTTCTCCTTTCCCGGGTGCCAAGAATTAAACGAGGCCCGTTAAGCTGTACAGACCGATAATGACAAAAACAGCGAGTGTTTTAATGATGGTAATGGCGAAAATATCACGGTAAGACTGGCGGTGAGTCAGCCCCGTAACGGCAAGAAGGGTGATAACCGCTCCGTTGTGAGGAAGTGTATCCATCCCCCCTGAAGCCATTGAAATGACTCTGTGCATGACTTCCGGCGGAATATTGTACTTTTCGATGGCCTGTAAATAGGTTTCGGACATCGCACTTAAAGCAATCCCCATCCCTCCTGATGCGGATCCTGTAATCCCGGCGAGAGTCGTTGTTGTAACAGCTCCATTTACGAGAGGGTCGGTGAACGTCTGGGAAATCCCCGAGCTGACTGTCTTAAACCCCGGAAGGGCTGAAATGACTCCTCCGAATCCGTACTCTGCCCCTGTATTCATCGCTGCGAGCAAGGCTCCGCCTATCCCGGCATTCAGCCCTTCCTGAATATTGGACGTTACAGCTTTCCAGTTAAAAGCAAACGTCGCTATAATCCCGATCAGCAAAGCAAGTTCCACCGACCAGATCGCAACAACGGCGGATAATTCGATTTTCCCAAACGCTTCAAGCCCGATGGCCGAGAAATCAAAACCATTCGGATACCATTGCGGAAAAGAGACAGTAAAAAATTTATTCATCACACCGACAAGAATAAGCGGAACGAAGGCAAGAACCTGTCTTGCTGCCGAAGGATCCGGATTCGCTGACAGCGTGACCGCTTCCTTCTCCAGCTGGAGATCGTTTCCTTCCGATGATGCAGCAATCTCCGATTTAAATCCTGCATAGCCTTCGCCTGCTCTTTCCGCTTTTTTCCGCCGGGACTCCAAATAGAACATTCCAAGTGCCAAAACAAAAACAGCGCCAATAATCCCAAGAACAGGAGCGGCATAAATATCTGTTTTAAAGAAAGTAGTGGGAATCACGTTTTGAATCTGCGGGGTTCCCGGCAGGGCGTCCATCGTAAAGGTAAAGGCTCCCAGCGCAATGGTTCCAGGAATTAGACGCTTCGGTATATCTGCTTCAATAAACAAATTTTTAGCAAACGGATAGACCGCAAATACAACAACGAATAAACTTACGCCGCTGTATGTCAAGATGGCCCCCATGAGCACGATCGCCAGAATGGCTCTCTTTGCACCTACAAGCTTTACAATGGTCTTTGCAATGGATTCAGCAAGCCCTGACATTTCCACCACTTTACCGAAAATGGCACCCAGCAGGAAAACAGGGAAGTAAAGCTTAATAAATCCGACCATTTTCTCCATAAAGATATTTGAGAAAAACGGAAGAACAAAGCTTGGGTCTGTGAGCAGCACAGCAAAAAGCGCACAGATTGGAGCAAACAGAATGACCGAAAACCCTCTGTAAGCGACGAACATCAGCAAGCTCAAGGACAATAAAATAATAATGATTTCCACTTAAATCCCCCTCGTGCATTCTATATTTCCGGTTATAAAGAAAACGCTTACAACCAGTTGCTTAATATATAGCAAGAAGCGTGCCAACATAAAGAAAGAGACGAATCCTTCAGAAAATATTCACAAAGAGGACTATATCAGCATCTAAAGACCTGCTGGGAAAAACACAGCAGGAACTCATCCCTTTTCTTTTCCGCATTTGCGGAAAAACCATGGATATTTTTCCGTAAATACGGAAAATTCCGCTTTACCGGAAACGGAGTAGCGGGATGGAAACAAAATCTTTTCTGTTTAAATAGGAATTGTTCGCCTTTTGTCGAAAGGAATAAGGAGAAAGCGGGGGGATGAACGTGAATACATATAGAATAAACCGTTCCTTTTTATGGTATAATCCATGATCCTGTTCTACCAATGCCTTGTCTGGCTAGTGATTTTTATGCTTGTCTTTTATGGGGTTTCCCATTGGATTTGGGAAGAAAAGGTCAAAAAAGCCTCTGAATCAATCAGAAAAACCTGGTACCTTCTTTATCTCCTGGGGGCCGTTATTTTTTGGACAATTCATCCGGATTCCCTTTTTACCGAATGGAAAAACTATCTCATTGTTTTTACTGTTTTCATTCTTGTCGATGCCTTCCTTTTTCTCGGAATGTACATTAAGAAGCTTGGGGTAAATGAATTGGAGAGGCACACCGAAGTATTAGAAGAAAATGCAAGACTTGTACAGGAGAACAATCACCGGTTAAAAACATTTGCCAGTCTTTTGCAGAACGTATCCATTAACTTGTATCAGGGCGGACTTACTGAATATATGCTGGGGCTGAATGAGCTAATTGATTCCTTTGCAAAAAAAAATGATCTGTCATCCTCTTTCCACTCTTTTGATACAGACGAAGAAAAGGAACAGCTTCTCGGAGTCATCGAGAGAAAAGGCAGTATTCGCTCAGCCCTTGAACGCAATGAAATCGTCTATCGTCCTGAAGAAAAATCCGCTTTAATTCCGATTGAAATACAGAGTGTGACCTTCGTTCTGAAAATCAAGGCTTCTGCTGATGAAATCAACGAAGCGGATTGTCTCCTTTTTCTTTCCTTAATTCATATGTATGATATAATTTATTAAAAGAACCTAAAAGGCGGTGGTTCAAAATGAGTTCTAAAACCATTGAGCACGACTTCGGGGACAACAGCATAAAACGCGTTAAAAAATCAAGCGTCAAAACCCCTTCCGTTACCATGTCACCTCAGACGAAACGCCTGCTTGAAGCCAACAGCAAACTGCTCTCTGAGTATAAAAAAACACGGTTTTCTTCATAATAAAGATGCTCGGACTATGTCCCTGCGTCTTTTTTTATGCAGCGTGCATATAGTAAATGAAAAAGCGGTGAACCTATGGAAAAACGAACAGTTTCCTCATCGATTAAAGCGCCCCACATCCCTGATTCGCCTAAAACGAAACATCTCTGCCAGAGGAATCGGGAAACACTTCGATTTTTATCTGATTTAAAAAAGAAGTGGCTGATCGGATATTGAAGGCTGCAGCGAAAAAGGAGAGCCTGTAGTCTTTCTCTTAACGGTCCATGGTTATACAAAGTTTTTTGTGACGATTTTTCTGACCGCCTCATCAATCGCTTTTTCTTTGTTTGAATGAGAGGCCCGTGCATATTGATTCCTTCTGATCGGATGCTGTGCTACAGCTGCGAACGATTTATTCTTCTTCGTCACTTTCACCCATATCGTAAGCATATCATTGTAATTATAAGCCAAAGTTTCTGTATGCTGCGCAAGCATCTTATTTCCCCCGAAATCATTTAATTGATGTATTTTAAATATCGGTTTTATGCGCCTAAATTTCTATAGAACTATATCACTGATTTTCAAAAGGCAATAAGGGCTGAAATGACAGGAATATTCATCCCTTAATAGCCTTAAGGTCAGAGTCCGCCCGCCCGTAATAAGGGGAAAGAACTAAAAAAAGACTCCCGGAACCGGGAGTCTTTCTCTTTACCTGAGTTATTCTTTTATGCTGGCAATGGCCTGGTGAAGACTGGAAAATGATTTTACCTCAAAATTTACTCCGAGCTGAGTCATTGTGATGGCAAGCTCCGGCCGGATGCCGCTGATTTTGCTGTTGACACCAGATATTCTAAGGGCCTCAAGTACTTGAAAGATTTGCTGGGCCACCATCGTATCAATAACCGGGACTCCGGAAAGATCGAGAATTAAATATTCCAGTTTAAATTCTGCGCTTTTCTCAAGAGCTGTAACCATAAGAAGCTGAGCCCTTCTTGTATCAATATCCCCAATTACCGGGAGAATGCCAATGCCTTCTTCGATTTTTACGACAGGGATGGAAAGCTCATCCACAGCATGCTGTGCGGAAGAGATTTTTTCATCATGGGCTTTCATATAGCAAATTGAGACAAGCTCTCCTGCTTCGTCCACAACTTTATCGAAAATGGAATAAATCGAAAAAAATTGATTTACAGATAGATTCTGATTGTTGGCCTCTTCTTTCAGAATTTCTCCGATATTCTGTTTCGCTGCTCTCATTTCAGCAATCGCTGCATCGAGGGGAAGACCTAATTCGACCAGCTTGTTAGCAAAATCTTTTCCCCATACCTTCACTTCTTCTGCCGATTTTTCCGCAGAAAGGGTTAGAGAATTCGCATAGATTTCAATTAACTTCTTCCTCCAGTCATTCAGTTCCTGCCTGCTGCCTTTATTCTGGACGCTGAAAGCCTGCTGAAGGACGGTATCCTTGAAATTATCTAGATTTATATTAGCTGACGCTGCCACTGGTTCTCCTCCTTGCCGGAATACAAGTAAAAAATCTCCTACTATTTTAACGCATATCCAGCAGTGAGCCAACCCATTTGAAATATGTTCCTCTACGGATGCTGTTCGAATTTCCAAAAGCTTCGGTGTCCGGATGAGCGAATGATGGTGCCTGAAGGGACGAACAGCACCAAAAACAGCATGAGCAAATCGGTACATGATCCCGCTGCATTGATTAAAATCAGCAGTTTCAGGTCTGTATTTAGCTTTCCAAAGCATCCAGCCATTACCGGGAGAATGACAGACAGGAGGAAATAAGGAGATATGAGCAGAAAATATAATCTCCTTTTCGGGATTTTCTCCTCTGAATAAACAAAAGCTCCTAAAGCATGCAGCCCCGCCCACGTTAGAGATGATCTCCAGAAGTGCGGAACCATCAAGAGATGCAGGAGTTGATGCACAGTCATCAATAGCACTAGGCCGCCTATGAAGGAGAAGGAAATGGAGACGGACAGCCCGCCTTCTTTTACGCCGATTTCTTCCAGCGATAAGGGGGCAAACAGCTGAATGATCAAAAAAGAAAGCAGAGTTGAAATGATTAGAAAAGGGACGGAACAAAGCAGGACCCCTCCAATTGATAACGGCTCCTTCAGCGGCTGCCAGCCGCCGGCAGCAAGTTTTTCGTGAATTTTCTCATCTGCTTTTGGAAGCCCGATTCTCCATTTCAAAGGCTACCCTCCTCATTTTCCATTATATTCAATTGTACCATCATCTCCTGATCCGTTCCCCGCTCTTTAAAATTTTCAATTATTATTACTTTCTAAATCGACTGAATTTTACTATAATGGCACGTATACCTAAAAGAATGGAGGATGTTTATGAACGTACAGACAGAAGACCGCGAAAAAATAATCCATTGGAGACGGCATCTTCACATGCATCCTGAGCTTTCTTTTCAGGAAACGGCAACATCGCAATTTGTTTTTGAAGAGCTCCAAAAGATCGGAACGTTTGAATTATCGAGACCTACCCCTACATCGGTTTTGGCGAAGCTTTCAGGGAATGCACCAGGAAAAGTGCTCGCAATCAGAGCGGATATGGATGCACTCCCTATTGATGAAGAAAACAAATTCGAATTCGCCTCCAAAACACCAGGGGTTATGCATGCATGCGGCCATGACGGACATACGGCCATGCTTTTAGGAGCGGCAAAATTACTCTATGAAAAAAGAGATCAACTCGCTGGCGAGGTTCGGTTCATCTTTCAGCATGCAGAAGAACATCCTCCCGGCGGAGCGGAAGAACTCATTGAAGCGGGTGTTATGGATGGGGTTGATTTTGTCATTGGAACCCATCTATGGTCACCTCTTGAAACAGGTAAAATCGGGATTGTATACGGACCGATGATGGCAGCCCCTGATACATTTAAAGTCCGGGTAATCGGGAAAGGCGGACATGCGGGTCTTCCCCACGAGACGGTAGACAGCATTGCCATTGCAGCCCAGATTATTTCCAGTCTTCAGCAAATTGTTTCCAGGGTAACCGACGCCTCCGAACAGCTTGTTTTATCGGTCACACAAATTTCCGGAGGCTCAGCGGATAACGTCATTCCAGGTTCCGTTGAATTTGGAGGAACCGTAAGAAGTTTTAATGAATCAATCAGAAGAGAAACTCCCGGACATATTGAACGGATTGTAAAGGGGATCACAGAAGCTCATCGGGCTGAATATGAGTTCGAGTACACTAATGGATACCGGCCGGTCATTAATGAGGAAAAGACAACAAAACAGCTGCATAATACAGCGGAGCGGCTATATGGAAAAGATGCGGTGGAAATCATGAAGCCGAGTATGGTAGGAGAAGATTTTTCTGCCTATCAGCAAAAAGCACCGGGCTGCTTTTTCTTTACCGGTGCCGGAAATAAAGGAAAGGGAATCACCTATCCTCACCACCACGCCAAATTTACAATTGACGAAGACTCCCTCGAAATCGGAGTTAATATGTTCGTCGAGGCTGCGGTCAGCATGCTTTCCGGAAAGGATGTGGAGCAATGAAAGCCATCTATCTGCTTGCCCTCCTTCCGGTCATCGGATTTTTTGGAGGCCTGTCCTTTGCCAATCGGGTAGAGCCTTACGTGGCCGGCATGCCTTTTCTATTTTTCTGGATCATTCTCTGGGTCGGATTGACTTCTGTCATTATGGCTGTCATTTATCGTCTTGATCCCGCTAATAAGGAGGAGATGGAATGATTGTATCGCTGCTGATCTTAGGTGCGTTTCTATTCTTTTCTTTATTTTTAGGAATCCGCGCAAAACGCGGGAAAGATATGGATTTGGAGCAATGGACTGTTGGAGGACGAGGCTTTGGAACCCTGTTTGTCTTTTTGCTGATGGCAGGTGAGATCTATACAACCTTTACCTTTTTGGGAGGAAGCGGATGGGCCTACGGGAAGGGCGGTCCAGCCTTGTACATTCTTGTTTACGGGACGCTTGCCTATGTCCTGTCCTATTGGCTCCTCCCCCCGGTCTGGACTTACGCAAAGAGGAAAAACCTGATGTCTCAGTCCGATTTTTTTGTCAGCAAGTACAAAAGTCCGGCATTGGGGATTTTTGTTTCCCTAGTCGGGATTGTTGCGTTAATTCCATACCTTGTGCTTCAGCTGAAAGGACTTGGCATCATTGTTTCAGAAGCTTCATACGGCGCCATTTCACCGGCAGTATCTGTATGGATCGGTTTGATAACAGTGACCGCCTACGTCATGCTCTCCGGTATTCACGGCTCCGCCTGGACAGCTGTCGTAAAAGATATTCTTATCTTAGGGATTGTCGTATTTCTCGGCATATATCTTCCCATCCATTACTACGGGGGATTTCAGCCGATGTTCGCTTCCATTGAAGCAGCCAAGCCCGGATTTCTGACCCTTCCAGATTCCGGGATGAGTATCAGCTGGTTTATTTCGACCATTGTGCTGACTGTATTTGGCTATTACATGTGGCCGCATACATTTGCCTCGTCCTATACAGCCCAGAATGCCAAAGTCTTTAAAAAGAACGCGATTTTTATGCCTCTCTACTCTGTTGTATTGATATTCGTCCTTTTTGTTGGATTTGCAGCTATTCTAAAAGTACCCGGTCTGAAAGGGGCAGATGCCGATCTCTCGTTATTCAGGCTTTCCGTTCAAGCATTCGATCCGTGGATGATCGGCTTAATCGGAGCCGCAGGATTGCTGACGGCGCTCGTTCCCGGTTCCATGATGCTTATGGCAGCTGCTACGCTGTTCGCCAAAAATGTATACAAGGCCGCCGTTCCTTCTGCTTCTGATCAGCAAGTGGCAAAACTGGCAAAATACCTGGTTCCGGTTATTGCCTTAATAGCAGCTTTCTTCACATTTAACGGAGGAAATACCATTGTTACTCTCTTATTGATGGGATATAGCCTTGTCACTCAGCTGTTTCCAGCCCTGCTTTTCAGTCTTTTCCCTAAACGGTTTGTAACCAAGGAAGGGGCATTTGCCGGTATTGCTGCCGGAGTTTTAGTCGTGGCATATACGACTATCGCGGGAACAACAGCTGCCGATTTGTTTCCTTCCTTTCCACAGGCGGTAAAGGACTTGAATATCGGCATCATCGCATTATTTTTCAACGTTGTTTTAATGATGGGGGTTAGCTTTTTTACTCAGCCGAAAGCATCACAAGCGAATCTGAACAAAGAACAGTCCGCTTAAAACGATGCGGCCGAATCTGCATAGGAAAAGAAGCGGTCTGCAGAGTCCTGAAGTGAATAAATAATGGAAGCCAAAACCCCCTGAACGCTTGTATATGAGCATCCAGGGGGTTTTTTTGAAGCAAGCATCTTGATGCAGGCTGACTGAACCTTGAATCAGCCAAAACAAGCGAAAGTCAAAATGGCGGGAAGCTTTTTAATCAGACAAACCGGACAGCCTGTTTTGCGAGCGAATACATGCTTTACACCGGCCACCGGTTCGAAAAATCTCCATGATTCCCTTCTTCTTTTTTTAAATGATCTAATGCATGCTTCACTGAAGGAAACACTTTAATGGCGTTCAGTTCCTCATAATCCTCCAGAGCCCCAACGGACATTCTCGGATAAATGCCCGTCAGCATGAGTTCCGTCCCAAGCAGTTTCAGCCATCCATTTAAGTTCACCATATAATTGGCGAGCGCCTGATCGAGTACAGAAAGGCCTGATATATCAATAATTAAAAACCGGTCTCTTGTTTTTTCTTTATGTTCCATTATATTTCTCATTAAGATTGTCAGTCTCTCACTTGGAAAAGAACCGATAAGCGGAAGAACCGATACTTGATTTTCAATGGAAATGATAGGAGTAGACCTTTTATCTGCTTCCATTTTCGCCTGTTCCATTAAAGACTGATAATGCTTCTCCATCGTAACGTCCTTTTGAACTCCGATGAAATAGTAGCGGTTTTCTTCTTCAACATAAAAGGGGTCAATATTCAGCTGATTATAAAATGGGGTTCCATCTTTTCGATAATTAAGCAATGTGACGGAGACGGATTTCTTATCCCGGACGGCAGCTCTTATTTTATCAACTTCCTTCTGATCGGTCCTCTCCCCCTGCAAAAACCGGCAATTCTTTCCGAGTACTTCTTCCTCGGTGTACCCTGTTACCTCGGTAAACCCCCGCGACATGTATACGATTGGATTTTCTTTTTTAGCCGGATCCGTAATAATAATTCCAGTCTGAGAAGAATCGAGCGCTCTAAGAAACAAGGCAAACTGGGGATGAGGTAATTCTTTGTTTAACAGCATGATCATTTCTCCCCTTTTCCTGTTAGCTTAATCTTCCAATTTCTAACTTTTCCTTTATTCACTATATCAACCTCTATACAAAAGAACAATTTTAGATGTGCCGTTCAAACGCACTCCCGCTTGATCTGCTTTGTCTGGATTTCATTTCCAGCCTGCAGGCTAGGTGAAAGCGACTGCATGGAATGACTCATTGATCTGCTCCCGCTTTCATGGCTGCAAACGAAAACAGGGAAACGCTGAAATTGCGCCTCCCTGTTTTTTGTAATTGAGACTTTTCAGACAGTCCCTTCTCTGTTTAACACTCCAGCGGATTTTCTCCGAACCGTTCCCATAGTTTAGGGAAGCGGTTTTTGAAGCCTTCTTCATCCTCTTCGTCCCAGTCCAGCTCGATATCGGCCTCCACGTAAGATTCTATGACCATTTGATCATAGAATTCGTAGTAGCTGGAATCGTTCAAACCGGTTTTTTCTTCGTAGGCAAGGGCACCAATATACGTTAAGTCTTCGAATTGCGGAATGGCATTTTTTGCTTCCAGTTCCATTAATGGAGGAATCATCGTTTCAGGATTCTGGATAGCAGCTTCATATGTCTTCTTCCCTTGAAAGAGCAGCCATGCTCTAAAATAATCGAAACAGTCATCCGAGCATCCTCCCATGATCACATACGCTGCAGCCCATAAATTGGATGTGTAAGAACGGATAAAATATAAAGAAAAAAGTTCATCAAACTTGACGATATCCTGAATGGTTTGTCCGGCTAAATGTTCAACCATCCACTCGAGCTGCTCCTCCTGCTCGCTGCTGTACCTTTTAGCCTGTTCGAAGATGGACCAGAATGCTTCTTCAGTCATTTCACTTTTTTTCATAATCTGCATCTTTGATGTTCCCGGCCGGTATCCTTTTTTCAGCTTTGATTGAATGAGTTTCTCTGCTTCCTTGAGACAGACGGCCGCACTCTCGAACTGTTTGGATCGGACCGTTCCAGTCGTGCCTGCTTTACCGAACGTAACAATGTATACTCTTCCTGTGACGCTGATCTTCCAAAATTTATTTAATGAACCTTCCTGAACATATAATAATATTTCCACACTATTCTCCTCGCGGCTAGTTAGTCTGATAACCTGTATCTATTTTCTATTATTTTATGGGACTGCGCAACTTGTCATGACGAATTGCCGCCTTTTAATACACACACAAAAAATTAACAGTTACCCTGCTACCCTGAAATGCTGCAGCTTATGGGCGAGCTATAGCAGTTTCTCTCTTTTTTTCCCGTGACTTGTATGGTTAAAACACAAAAGAAAACGAGGCTGTTCAGTAAGGACGTAGGTTAACGCTCTTCCCCCTCTTACATTTCGTTTGTTTAAGCTGATTTCCTCCTCATCGGCTTTTCTTGCGCAACTGAGGTCCTTACCTGGTCACTGCCTCAGTCAAGCACCTTCCGCTCCCATCAGCCTAACCCACTCCTGTATATTGAATTATTTTAACAAAGAAAACCCCCGGGCTGACCGGGGGTTTTCCATTTCATTGCTTTCTTTTCAGACAGCCCCTTTAGGGCCGTTTATTGTGTTTATCATTCTCCGCATTGTCATGCGGCTCCATTTTGGCATTTTTGACTGATTTCACGATGACAACGCCAATCATGACAAATATTCCAGCTAGAACAAGAATCAATCCTGCCACTAAAGACGTAAACAGCCAATTCCCAGATCCCATGATAAAACTCCTTCTGCACATATTATAGTTGCCATTATACCCTTATCCTTGAATCGCTACAATGAAGAGCCTCTCTCCCATGTGACAGAATGATGAAATGATGGGGAATTTACAGGGGGATGCCATTTTCTCTATCATGGCTCAGCACTTCAGCTTTTCGGAAAAAGGAAATGTACAGCATTAAAATCGGCACGTCCTTTTTCCACTTCGTTCATGCTGGCTGATTTCCGCTCCAGGTTGACTGGCTCAGCGGGGCTCCTAAAAGCTTAAGCGCCTGCTCGGTCTCACCTGTCCTGTAGAAATCAATCTCCTTTTTGCTTCCATCAGCCTAAACCATGTCTATAGAAAGAACAATTTTCATAAAGAAGACCCCCGGTTTACCAGAGGCCTTCTGTTTTATTCTTTTCTCGAATGAGGACCTTATTTTAAGCTGTTCCTTCTTATTCAGCCTGGCTCGCCCATGAATCAATTTCATCCAGTACAGCAAGGATTGGAATGCTAAACCCAATGGTTCCTTGATCCGTTGCTGCTGAATTGATGCCGATGACTTTTCCCGTCTTTTTGTTGAGCAGCGGCCCTCCGCTATTTCCGGGAGCAATCGGGGCAGATATTTGATACGCATCCTTATAATAGGTCTGTTCAATGTCTACTTCCCGGTCCACTCCGCTGATGATGCCATCTGTTACCGTGTTTTGAAGACCAAGCGGGCTGCCGAGGGCAAGAACTTCATCTCCGATTGAAGCTTTTTGCTTTCGGTCTACAGGAAGAGGCTCATCCCCTTCCAGATCTTTTACCCGGACAAGAGCGATATCCCGTGTTTCGTTCACCCCGATCACGACACCGCTCATCTCCCGCGAGTCCTTTGTTAAAACCATAACATCCTTTGCATCTGCTACGACATGGGCATTTGTCACAACGTCCCCTTTATCGTTGTATAAAAATCCTGAACCGAGTGAACCATCATCAAGCTGAATTGTCACTACATGTTTCTGTGAATCATCGATTATCTTTTTTACCGCTTCTGCGCTGTCAGTTTCCGCAGCCTTAGCAGAATCAACCTCTATTATTTGGGAAGAAAGCTTCAGTTCCTTCGGTATGGAATTAAGAATAAAGAAAATGCCTGCTATTCCCGCAGCCCAAATGACTAGTGTAATACTCCCGCTTGCAATCCACTTCTTCAACTCGTTCACCCGCTCTTCTATTTTCTATACGCCACCTGATCAATGACAACTTTTATATCTTTTCCATATTCCTTATCAAGGAAAAAGAAAAATTCTGCTTCCTGTCCGCTTTTAATAGCCATTTCTTTGGATGGAACGTCCTCGTTATACAAAAACTTCCCATTTTTATCATAAATCTTTAAATAAAATGTTGGATTGTTCAACGTTGATTTAGTCAGACTCTTCACTTTTCCCGTAACAACATAGTTGAACTGATCTTCTTCAAAAATCACTTTCCCCAGCTGCAGGGGCGGTTTTTTTGAACGCATCGTTTTCGAGTTGATGACAGCCCAGTGTTTCTCTAAAAATACAGGAAGAGAGCCTGAATAGGAGGCTTTCGCATCCTCCAGTTCGCTCAGACGGCTCGTAAGCTCCACATTTTCGTAATTTGTATAGCGGAGACCTGATCTTAGGGCGCTGATGGCCTCGTCAAAGTTGTTCTTTTTCATATATTCATCTGAAGTCTTCTGGGAGATCGTGACGATTTTTTTTATGAGCTGTCCTTTTACTTCCTCAGCTTTTGCGGTTTTTAACGTGTAGATTTTTTTCAGCTGCTCGCCAATTTCCTCCACAGAATCCATTTCGGCTGATTCGGTTTTCACCATTTCAATGACTAAATCTGTTTCCTGATCGGATGTACGTGATTCAAGCGGATCAAAAATGGGGCTTTTTCTCGTCTGAATATCATTGCGTACATTATTTAATGCATCTTTCGCTTCCCCGAAATCCTTGCCTTTAAT
Source organism: Bacillus sp. FJAT-42376 (assembly GCF_003816055.1). Taxonomy (NCBI): domain Bacteria; kingdom Bacillati; phylum Bacillota; class Bacilli; order Caryophanales; family Bacillaceae; genus Bacillus; species Bacillus sp. FJAT-42376. Next base: position 2,074,312 of record NZ_CP033906.1, on the reverse strand, counting down.
TTTTTGGTCAACCGAAGCAAGCGTCTTTTCTACTTTTCTGGCGGATTCAACTTCTCTTTTTACGCGTTGAATCACTGAATTTTCCGGTCTCAGTTTTGAGGCTTCTGATAATTTTTTCAATGCCTGATCATAGTTTCCGTCTAATGCATACTCTTCGCCTTCATAATGGAGGGATTCTGCTTTTTGGTTTGCATTCTTTTCATTTGTATGAATAGCAAAAGCAGTCCCGGAGAAAAGCAGGAGGCTTGCGGCGGGTATGCCAAATGCTAAAAGCAGCTCTTTTTTTGATAATGGACTTTTTTTAGAAGGCGCATCCTGCAGCGGCTCTCTATGTATTTCTGCACCCGCAGCCGATTCTGTATGGAAGCCGGCTTCCGGCCCGCGGTCTGAACCTGTTTTCGAATACGGATCATATGGCGGCTCCTCAGGATAAGCGCTGTGTCCTCCGGACTCGGCTGAAAGATCCGTCTCATTTCCGGACTTTCCGATATAGGAAGACTCTTGAATTCCCTGCTCATCCGGGTTTATTACACTTTCTTGAGGATGAGGGTCTCCACTTTGTTTATCCTTCGCGTTCTGCCATTCATCTTCCCTTTTTGCCGGACCGTGCTTCCCGTTACTTTCACTTTCAATGCTGTCCCGCACGTCTGGATTTTCTGCCGGATGAACAGGATCGACTTCATGGGGATGAAGGCCGTGATCGGTCATCTCACCCTGAAAATGCTGTCCTGCCTCTTCCGTATCTTTTATGACTTTTGTCCCGCACATTGGGCAAAAATCTTCCATGCCCTCCAATTGGTTTCCGCATTCCCTACAAAACAAGCAAATGACCTCCTTTATCAACTGTTGATGATGGTGATTTAATTGAAAATATTAACATTAATCTTTAACCATTTTCCTACATAATGAAACATAAAAGATGAATTTGTGCCATCGGGGGTGATTTAACCTTTGTATGCTGTAACATTATTCTGGAAAAAACGTCCATTTTAATAAGGTGGATAAAAAGGAGGAGGAACATGAAAAAGCGAAAAATCGGGGCTGTTATTTTATTTTTATTCCTTATTTCAGGCTGTACACCGGAAAGCCCAGTTTCTGAGTCTAATGAAAAAAGCTGGAGGCTCTCATCGCAATTTCAAACATCATCCGGCCAGACAATGACCGGCGAACAAAACAAGATCGGTCTTCTCGGACCAGAATTTGAAGCAGGGAAGGTCAACAAGTGGATGTGGCATTTTTGGGGAAAAGAAAGCATGCTGACAAATGATGTCTTAAAAATAAAGGCTGTTCATAAAACATCAGGAAAAGAGGAAAGAGTATTGGTTATGAATGGGGGAACTCCGCAGCAAAGCCAAGTATGGAGCGTTGGAAAACTCAGTTTTTCTCCATTAAACGGCGCAGATGCGTCCCTGCCGTCGAATCTTCTGCTGCCCTCAAAAGGGGTCTGGAAATTAACCGCCTCTGTCGGTTCCAGGCAGCTCGGCCATATTGTCGTGGACGTCAAATAGAAGCCGAAAGAGGCTGTGGAGAGAAGCTTCATTTTAGTTCCAACCAGCCCGGTCCGTTGGTCAGAACGAACCGATTTTCACAAAAAAAATCACCGCTGCCTTTAACGGGATCTGTTTTGAAGTACAAACTTTTCATAAACAAAATGGTATCGTTCTATGCAGCAGAAAAAATCCGCATTAAAAATGGTCAGTGGCTGATAGGCCTCTGACCATTTTTTTATGGGGATTCAATTAAAGCCCCCCCCCGAGTGCGGAAGGATCTCTTAATTTTTTTCATGATTGAAAACCCTGATTGTCATGCAATCAAACAATTTTCTGCAGATGTGTGTTTTTAAAAGAATCGTTATACTTTAGTCCGTAGCCTAAAGCTCGGTCCATATAAATATGAGAAATCCATATAATGACAATCATCATTAAGCTGGATGCACCTGTTAAATACGCTATTGTAACTAGAATGAATGGAATAATTAAACTATGCCCAAGATTATAAAAAATAGATCCTATCTTAGTATTAATAAGATAACCTAACATGGTTAGATCAGGGACGAAAAGCAGTAAAATAAATAGTAGGATGGAATAATCCAGCTGTATGTAAAATAAAAGACAGACAATAAATCCGATTGCGTACTCGAAATATATATATTTACGAAGGGACATAACCGTTACTTCCTCCAATTTTTTATCCATTTCATCTGCTAAAATTCTAAATTCTCTTAATTCTCACTATTACCTTTCTTCCATTTGAAGAACAGAAAGTTCTGTCCTCTATATTTCAGGCTGCATTTTGCATTGCAAATTATGAAGATTTATCGGCAAAAAACGCGTGCAAATCAAGAAAAAAAGAGTTACAAAATCAATACGATTTGGCACTCTTTTTGATGTGTAGTTTTTGTACCCTAAAACCGAACCCGTTACGCTGCCGGAGGTCTTTTTGTCTTTTTTCTAAGTCAAGCTCTCCTCTTCAACGTTTGCTTTGAATAAAGAAATTAGTAAGGGCCAGGTATTCCCTTGTATAGGACTTAAAGACAATAATAGGAGGAGTCTTTGCCGCTAATCCAGACACATTCAGTCCGTGTTCTGAGGCAATCATAACCGATCTGTACAGGTGAAAATCGTTCGTCACAATCACTCCTGTGCGGGCATTCTCAGGAATGAGGGCTTTGGAGTTTTCTATGTTTTCAACTGTACTCGTGGATCGGTCTTCCAAGATGATTCTCGAAGCCGCAATTCCGTGTTTCATTAATCCCTCTTTCATGGCATCTGCTTCCGTGCGGTTTTCACCCGGCCCCCTGCCTCCTGAAACAATGGCGGTCGTTTTAGGATGATTTGCCATATAGTCAGCTGCTGCATCAATTCTGTATTTCAATGCCAATGATGGAACATCTCCATTTACTTTCGCCCCTAGAACAATCAGGTAATCTGCATTCGATACCGGTTTTGCTTGCGCATACTGCTGAATTTTCACGTGTAAGTAAATCAAATAAATAAAACCGGCAGCAAACAGGCACAAAGCTGCCCAAATCGGCCATTTCACTTTTTTCATTTTCTTCCCCTTTAGTGCAGTGTAAGATTAATAAATTTTCGACCAATGTCAATCATATCCATTATATACCCTCCTGATTGTACCGTATATAACGGATTCACAGTAAAAAAAGACCGGCCAGAACCGGTCTTTTCACCCTAATGCAGCGTTCAAATGTCTCACAGGAAAGAAAAAAGAAGAACGGAAATAAGCAGATAGCCAATCATCACGCCAAAGGTGATGAATACCCCAACCGGACCGGTTCCGCCCTTCATCGCAAGCATTTGCCGTTTTTCTTCAGCCGAACCCTGATAGGATTGTACTTTCGATATTTTTTCCTTTGCATGACTCAGATAAATCCGGTTTCCTAAAAATCCTATCGCCGTCAAAAATAGAGGGACCGCTAGTATAGTCAGCCAATACGCTCCGGTTGCCGCTATAAGCAAACCGGCAAGAATGTAAGTACCGGCAGTTATGATCATCGGGGCAATCATTTTGCGGTGCCCCATCCAGAATATGGTCAGAAAAAACGCTGCCCAGTTCATACTGTAAGGCTTTCTCCAGCTGGCCAAATAGTATTCGCTGTTTTCACCTGCAAAAACGGAGAGCAGCTCCTCAAGGGCAGGGCTAAAATTAGCTGGATTTTGCGATGGATGCTCTGAAGGGGCAGGTGAATGAGTTTCCGGCTGATGATCCGCCTGCAGAGCCGCCGCGCCTCCGGTATGGACCGGCCGAATTACTGGCTGCGATGCTGCCTGAACTGAATGATCATTGGAATGGTCCGGCTGTTCAGGACTCTTGGTTAATGAAATAGGATGCACACTTGCCTGTTTCCTTTGATCATCAAGAGAAGGAGTCCTCTTCCCCATGTTTGAGAGGGCCTCGCTTTTCATGGAAGGAGTTTCGCTCTCTTTTGAACGCTTCTCTGGTTGACTCACCGGCTGTCCGGCTGGATGCTCCCTGCGGACCTCATCCTGTTTTGGCTTTTCGAGTTCAGTGAAAAGTCCTGCATAGGCCATTTCAGGAGATTCAGGGTCTCTGCTTCCTGTTTTTTCTCTTCCACCCGCTTCATGTTCAGCTGCGGATTTTGCAGATGGAGGGTCTACATTCAATGGACCTTTTTCCTGAGTAGGGGGAGACGCTGGAACAGATGCGAATTCAAAGCCTGTATCCCCTGATTCCTTTGCTATTTTCTCATCATGCCCCCTCAGCGGCGGCTCCTCGACAGCCGCTGCCTGTTCCACCCGGGCTGGTTCATACGGTTTAATATCCCGGCTGATTGCATTTCCGCATCTTGCGCAAAATTTGTCTTCTGCTCTAAGCTTCATTCCGCATTTCGTACAAAACATTGAAAACCCTCCCTATAATAAAAATTTTATGTACCAAAAGACTGATGCATCTGCCTGAACATATTTCACATACCCTTTCCAAAAATTCCAAAAACCTGTATTTTCCATAAAGATTTTTTCAGGTTCAGCAAGCATGAGGCTAAAGGATAAGACACCACAAAAAAAACCCCCTGCTCCGGGAGTTTAATACTCCTAGGCAGGGGGATCATAATGTACTTCAATGCGGTAGCCAATACTGTTAAGTACTCGTTTAAAAGCTTTCTGGGCCGCTTCGAGTTTGACTGGGTCATGTCCATTCTCTTCTATTAGGGCGCGATAATCATGCTTCAATGCCTGCAGCTGGTAAGGGTGAAGCTGCTGCGGGACAAAATTATTTTCGTCAATGGTTATACGAATATCTCTAGCAGAAATTCCTGGCATCCTAGCCCCTCCTGATACAGTATGTTATAGGACGTTATTCCCTGCCGAGAAGACTTTAAAACTTTAGCTTTAGAATCCGTTAATGGTCATCCCGCCATCGATAAATAGGGTTTGACCTGTTACATAATTGGCTGCCTCTGAAGCCAGGAAGACGGCGGGTCCTACAAGCTCCGGAAGCTGTCCGATCCGCTTAAGCGGGGTGACCGATAAAAGCTGATCGACATAGTCCTTGTCCTGCAGCAGCTTTTCTGTCAGAGGTGTTTCAAAGTACCATGGTCCAAGGGCATTCACATGAATATTGTATTTTCCCCACTCGTAGGCAAGAATTTTAGTCATTTGAATAAGCGCTGCTTTCGTTGACCCGTAGACAACCCCTGTCCGAAGGGCGGTATGTCCTGCAACAGATGCGATATTAATGATTCTTCCTCCAGAGTCCTTCATGTATTTTCCTGCTTCTTGAGAGGCCATAAAGGCGGATTTTAAATTTGTATTAACAATCGTATCCCATTCAGAATCGGTGACATCCAAGGCTGGAGTCCGGATATTCATTCCTGCATTATTTACGAGAATATCAAGTTTTCCAGCGTGTTCCAGCACTTGATGGAACGCAGCAGAGAGATCTTCACGCTTTGTTACATCGGCCTGGATGGCATACGCTTTTCTCCCAAATTCCTTTTCGATTACATTTTTCACTTCATCCAAATCCGTTTTTGTTCTGGCAAGAAGGGCTACATCGGCTCCTGCCTCCGCGAAACCAATCGCAATGGCCCGGCCAATTCCTTTTCCTGCGCCTGTTACAACAGCGGTTTTTCCCTCTAAACTGAAAGATGGCAAAAACATTCTTTTTTCCCCCTTTATGTACATTGCTCTTTACTACTCTAAGCAAAAACCAGCCAGTTGTAAACTGAGCGGGCTCGCCAAATCGCTTTCGGTTTTCATTTGCAGAATGACTGCCGGACCGTGATTTTACAAACCCCGCAAACAGGAATGGACATAAAAAAACCCGGGAACGCTCCCGGGTTTGGCTTAGTCTCCGTTTCTTTTCTTAAAGCTGTTAACCTGGCTGTTGATTGCAGCCAGCAGGCGCTTTTCTTTCCTTGGGCTGGCGGCGAGACTCCTCGCCGCTTTGCGCCTGCGGATCTCTCCTGTCCCGCTGCTCTAAGCAGGAGACTCACGCCTTCCACTCCAATCAACAGGTGGTAAAAAGGTTAACGAGTAGTGGCATGGTTGGCAGGAAAATGAGGCAGAACCTCTTCTCCAAGCTCCTGAATGACTTCATCAGCCGGACGTTTTCCGTCAAACAATGCGAAAAACAGGTGATTCACCCCGATTTCTCTATACACTTCCAGCAATTCAATCAAAGTGTTCCGGCCCGCTCTAAATCCAAGCCTGATTGGAACAGGCATTTCATTTGGATCTTCAAAAAGGTCAAGATGCATCGGCTGGCTGAACGGTTTAAATACACCGGGATGGAATGCTTCTGAAAGCTTCCGCCATTGCCTGATGGATTCAGCCTGAAGATGCGGGGTGCGCGGATAATACATCCACCCGTCTCCATATTTCGCAAACCATTCCATATCCTGCTGACTGTAGCCTGTGATCATCGTCGGAATTTTCCTATCCGGTTTCGGCACTAGACTTGCGCCATGGATTGAACCCATGGATCCGGTAATGGCCGGAAAATCTTCATAAAGTACCTTATTCAAATAATGAAAGGCTTCGGAAAACCGTTCTCCTCTGGTGGCATGCGTGACACCAAGCGCCTCGAAATCTGCGCGCCGGTCCCCTGAGGAAACCCCAAGAATGAGTCTTTCCGGAAACAGCATCTCTATAGTAGCTGCTTCTTTTGCCACCCTTAATGGATGCCTGAGCGAAAGAACGGCAGCTGAGGTCCCCAGAGCGATTTCCTTTGTTTTACTTGCCAGGTAGGTCAAGTAAATCATCATGTCATAAATCTGCCCTGTGGCAGGATCTCCAAACTGGGGATCCTGCAGCAGAACATCTCTGAACCAAAGACTCGTAAAGCCGTACTCTTCCGCCTTTTGTGAAAGCTCCACCTGTTTTTCCATCGTTGGTGCTTCAAATCGGTAATTTTCAAGAGGGATATGCAGACCGAGAGTCAGCTCTCCCTCCTTATACATCCGATTATAAGAACGGTGTCCCTTGAACTGTGTCATCCGAGTATTCCTCCTTAAGCAGAACGGGTGTGTTTTTTCTCAATTGCTGAACTCCAGGCGGTCAGAAGCACAGCTCCGAACACCATCACACCGCCAATCCAAGGGGTATGAATCAAGCCGATCGAGTCCACAATCAATCCTCCGACAAACGCACCGATGGCAATCCCTACATTAAATGCTGCTATATTCAGGGCAGAAGCTACGTTTACAGCAGATGGAACATGGCGTTCAGCAAGCTGCACCACGTATACCTGAAGCCCCGGAACGTTCATAAAGGCAAGCAATCCCATTAAGAAGATGGTAATTAATCCTGCTACTTTAAATGGAGCCGTAAAAGTCAGTGCCACTAACACAATGGCTTGGACAACAAACATCCAGAATAACGCTTTAAGCGGGTTTTTGTTTGCCACTTTCCCCCCTACAGAGTTTCCGATGGCAACCGCTACTCCATAAACAAGCAAAAGGATGCTGACAGCACCTGAAGCAAACCCTGTGATGTCCTCGAGAATAGGAGCTAAATAAGTGAACGCTACAAATGTTCCCCCGTATCCCAATGCAGTGATGGCGAAGGAAAGCATAAGCGGACCGTTTCCAAGAATTTTAAAGTTGTCGCTGATTTTGGATGCAGGTGCTTTTTTCAAGTTGCCTGGTACCAAAATGGCGCTCGCAATGATGGCGATAATTCCCAATGCAGCTACCGCCCAGAATGTTGCTCTCCAGCCGAAAGCCTGGCCGATGAACGTGCCAAGTGGAACACCGGTCACCGTTGCGACTGTTAATCCTGTAAACATAAAGGCGATGGCGCTTGCCCGTTTGTTCTCAGGCACCAAGTCCGCCGCGATGGTAGACCCGATTGAGAAGAATACTCCATGAGAGAAGGCTGTAATAAAACGGGCAATTAAAAGCAAGGTAAAACTTCCAGACATGGCTGCAACGGAGTTACCTAAAATAAAGACAACCATAAGCAGCATAAGCAGCGTTTTTCTGCTCATTTTATTAGTAAGCGCGGTTAACACGGGCGCTCCGATTGCAACTCCCATGGCGTAACCGGAAATTAAAAGTCCGGCAAGTGTAATCGATATATTTAAATCATCGGCGAGTGATGAAAGCAAACCAACCGGTACAAATTCGGTCGTTCCAATTCCAAAAGCACTAATGGCCAAAGCAAGAAGGGCGAGTGATCCGCCTTTTTTCTCCTTTTGATTGATTGCAGTTGAGCTCATTCGAACTCCTCCTTTACATATAATCCACATGAATAATTGCGGCTGCAGAAATGCGGGCCCGGCATTCCTTTCACCTTCTGAAGTTATTATGACCCATACCATTTCTTAATAGAAGTACGCACTTCAAAGTGCTGTAGGTACTTATAAGTTCCTATAGGCTTCGTTCAAAACAGTACGGGGCAGCTGATAGTCATTATGGGTGATTTGAATCTCTTAGGAAAGTACGCACTTTTATGTACGATAGGTACCTGGAAGTGCCTGTTCATCCCATAAGCGCAGAGAGGCATATATAAGATGCCCCCCTAAAAGGAATGCCTGCCCTCCTCGGCAGAAAAGATTATAAGTGCATACAAAAAAGACCGGAATGATCCGGCCTATAACACATTATTCGTATAAAATGGTTTCGTCCCGGCCAAAAATTCCCCGATAAATCTTCGATCCTTTTTTGGATTCACCTATCGGTTCATCATTGACCATAATGGCTTCTACAAAAAATTGCTCATCAGAAAATTTTTGTCTGCTTGAAAATAACAAATGGGTTCCTGTCAGATGAACATCTTCTATATTTCTGTAAGGAGGAGAGGAGGCTGAAATAAAATATTTCCCGCTTTTCCTATTCTCCACCCCGGCAGTGATCCTGATTAATTTAAACTTATAAGGACCATCTTTCCCCTGATTTTTAATAGGACCGGTATCCCTTATCTTTATGATATATTTGTATGTTTTTGTATTGCTGCTAAAAAGTGATTCGATGGAAAAATCGACACTATTTACATTTCCGCTCATTACAGTCTCAGATTTCGTATAACGGACAAGCTTATTTTTCAGACTGGTTAATTCGGTTAAAGCAACCGTCGACTCAGGAGCTTTTGGTGCTTTGTTTCTCACTTCCTTCGATTGTGTTTCCTCGCACCCTGTCAGGAGAAAGAAAGCCGCTGCCAGGATGAGAAACTGTTTCATTTGACCGTTTCCTTTATAGAATCCACTAATAACACTTTATTCGGATCCGTGCAGCTTTTGAGTCCATTCATTTTGACCTGAAGCAATCTTGTTTCCTCCTTCACTTCGGCATGAACAGGAACCCTTTTTTCAAATACATACAATAAATCTTGTTCAAGACCTTCCTTTTTAACGGAAACTCTCATTTCTTCTATCGCTTCCATACCGGAACCGAGGACATCCTTGTTGGTTTGAAGCTCCAGACGGAAACCATATGGAGTCGAAATAAAGGTTCTCCGTTCATCTTCCTCTACCGTCCATCCAAGCTTACCAGCTTTTCCGCACACAAGATCGTGTTCCTCTTTTGAAACGATAAAACCAATATGATCGAATATTGGTTTTTTTCCATATCCAACTGTTACGTTGATGTTTCCTTTTTTCAATTCTATAATCCGAAACAGCGGCGGGTTTTCGCGGAAGTCATTCCAGGAAAGCGGCGGATTGAAGGACTGAAATGATCCGTTCAGCCTGCCGATCCGCTGATGAACAGTGAATCCGAGTTCCGTGTAAAACGTTTCTGTCTCTTCTAAATAAGGTGTCCAATAGTGGTAATGAAACAGCATCTTTATCTCCCGCTTTCAAATAGTGTACAGGATTATTTTACCATTAACTGGCCGGAATTTAGGAGGTCTCAGTTAGTTTATTTTGTCTTTTTATCGAGGAGGGCGGAGGTGTTTCTACTTTGTCTGATGCCGCTTGTTATTTGGCAGGTTCGCTTTTCGATTTAGCCGTTCCCGCCTTTTATTTAGCCGGACGGGGACGGTTTTTGGCCGTTCCATTTTATTTGTCCGACTTCGCACCTTATTTGGCCGTTCGGCTCTTCGATTTAGCCGTTCCTGCCTTTTATTTAGCCAAACGGGGCAGCTTTTTGGCCGTTCCATTTTATTTGTCCGAGCTCGCACCCTATTTGGCCGTTCCGCTCTTCGATTTAGCCGTTCCCGCCTTCTATTTAGCCGGACGGAGCAGCTTTTTGGCCGTTCCATTTTATTTGTCCGATTTCGCACCCTATTTGGCCGTTCTGCTCTTCGATTCAGCCGTTCCTGCCTTTTATTTAGCCGGCCGGGGCAGCTTTTTGACCGTTCCATTTTATTTGTCCGATTTCGCACCCAATTTGGCCGTTCCGCTCTTCGATTCAGCCGTTCCCGCCTTTTATTTAGCCGGACGGAGCAGCTTTTTGGCCGTTCCGTTTTATTTGTCCAATTTCGCACCTTATTTGGCCATTCAGCTCTTCGATTCAGCCGTTCCAGCCTTTTATTTAGCCGAACGGTTCAGTTATTTAGCCGTTCCGTTTTATTTGTCCGATTTGGCACCCAATTTGGCCGTTCCGCTCTTCAATTTAGCCGGCCGCCCACGGTCATTGCCTTTCCCTGTTTTAAAAAAGCTTCCCTTTTGCGCAAAAAAGAGTGCTCTGATTCTAAGAGCACTCTCCTCGGCATTTCATTTATCCTTGATTACTTACAAAGAGATGGATCCAGGTCCAGCGAATGCAAGCACTAATGCAGCCGCAATGATCAGCAGATTGTATTCAAATCCGCCCTTTCCATTCCAGTACCCGTTTTTTCCGTGAACCGTTGCGATGGCTACAATCATCGTTAAAATAATCAGTGCTGCTCCAATTCCAATCCATAATCCAAGTACGAGCAGCAGCCCTCCGAGAAGTTCTGATGCCCCCGCTCCAAGTGCCGCAAGTTTTCCCGGCTTCATGCCCAGCGACTCCATCCATTGAGCTGTTCCCTTTAGCCCATACCCTCCGAACCAGCCAAAAAGCTTTTGGCTTCCATAAGCCATAAATGTAACTCCGATCACAAGACGTAAAATGAGCAGTGCATAATCCATAATAATTCCTCCTAAATAGTTCGAAATAAAATATCTTGAATTAAAGATAACTCAATAGAATTCACAAGTCAATCATTTATTTCGAATTCGAGATATATTTTCATTTTCCAATATCTTCTTTTTTCATATATAATGCAGGTAGTCCACATAGTTAGGAGATATTTCATGCACCTCATTACAGAGAGAGTTCTGGTCATTTCTGTTTTCCTGCTGATTATAACGATGGTTGAAACCCTAGCGTATTCTGCAAGGATTTCCGGTGCACGGGTAAAATTGATTGCGACCGCCCTTTCCTTATTCAGCACGATGGTCCTCGTCTCCCGGTTTTCTGTTATGATTCAGCAGCCCATGACAGCAAAGCTGATTACAGATGCTGCCTATCTTAAGAACAACATGCAGATTGTCGAAGAACAGTTTAGGATTTTAATTGCCGTAACAACTGTTGGAGTTCTTCTTGGCATCTTTTTGTTTCCCACCTTTATTGCTCTCTTTTCAAGAGCGATTATCCAGTTATCCAGGGAACGTGGTTCCATCGTTTCCTTGATAAAAAAGAATTTCAGTCGAAACGGATTCAGAAAAATGATTCGCTGCTTTCATTTTCCGAGATGGTCTTATTTAAATGGCATTACATTAAAAACCATTCCAAAGAGGATTTTTGTTATAAACATCCTCATTTCAGCGGTATTCACAGTCGGAGTTTTATCTTCCATTTATGCTTCCGAGCTGGTACCTGAAAAATATTCACAGGCTGCCCTTATGTCATCAGGAATTATTAACGGTGTGGCAACCATCTTGCTCACTCTATTTATTGACCCTAAGGCTTCCGTCCTTGCAGATCGTGTCTCGAAGAAACAGGCCGGGTATATTTACTTAAAAAGCTATTCCTTAACCATGGTCAGTTCAAAGCTCATCGGCACAATTGCTGCACAGGCATTGTTTTTGCCTGCAGCATGGTATGTCGCATGGTTTGCTAAGTGGATATAAGAAAAAAACCCGCCAGCACTGGCGGGTTTTTTTAAGAAGTGATCAGCGGGGATCCCTGTTTGGAATAAATGACGGTCAAAGAGTGGAGAGCCCTTGTGCATCCAACATATAAAAGCTTCGCATCGGAAGCGGTTCGCTGATAATTTTCGGCATCTGCATCCACAATCAGCACAGCATCAAACTCAAGTCCCTTCGTCAAATAGACTGGAATGATTGAAACCCCGCCCTGATAGCCTTCCTGCCCTTCATAGACAAGATGTACATCAAGCCCGAGTTTCTGCAGCTCTGCAAAGTATTTTTCCGCGGCGTTTGCTGTCCTGCAAACAATCGCCAGACTGTTTGCCTTCGCTTCTGTTCGCTCCGAGACCCAATTCATAATGAAAGAAAGCGGCTCTTCTGTGTTTGCTACAGCTACTTCTTCCCCGCTTCTGAATACCGGTTTAGCCAGTACAGAAGGGGTATAGGCAGCAGAAAGCACCCGGTTGGCAAACTCTATTATTTCCATTGTGGATCGATAGCTTTTTTCCAATTCCCTGTACGCAAGCCTGCCTTTTGAAAAAACCGGCATGATTTCTTCCCATGCATGTATTCCCATATTGCTGTGTATGCCTTGCGAAAGGTCACCAAGAATGGTAAACGAATTTTTCAGAGACAGCTTTTGCAGCACGGCAATCTGGTACGGAGAGAAATCCTGTGCTTCGTCAATGACGATGTGGTGATAGCGCTCTCCTCTTTCAAGTCCATTGAGAGTTAAATGGATATGGATAAGCGGAGCCAGATCCTCGCTGGCGACTTCTTTTTTCTTTGCATTCAGTAACGTTTGCTGCAGCAATTCATCTGGCAAAATAGTGTGTTCTGACATTTCTGATATCAGTTTCTTATAGACAGAGAGGGCGTCGAGCTCAGGCCATGTTTTCATGTAGGCGCGGAGTCTTTGTCCAGCCTTTGTCTTTAATTCTTTTTGTACACTTTTCTCCCAGATCTTCTCAAGCTCTTTGCTCAGCCATTGTTTGATTTTCGCGGAAATCAGTTCCCGCTTTTTTACGGCAGGATAATTTCCGAAGTCTTCTCTATACCATTTTTCTATTACATCCTTCTTCAGAAACAAGCCGTCCCACGGCTCAAAGTCTTTCTGAGGTACGCCCTTCAGCAAATAATTCCGGAGCGCTTCCTCTATCGCTTCCATAAGTGCCAGTGATCCCTTTACTCTTCCAGGCTCATTGTTTCCGCTCTCAGCCCGATTCAGCCCCGGTGTAAACCAGTGCTGTTTATCTGCTTTTTTCATTCCGATTTTGCTGCCGAGTCGAAGCAGAGCCCATTTTGAAAAGGTGGTTTGCTGAATATCTCCGACCCCGAGCTCCGGCAGAACATTTGAAATATAATCCAAAAACATGGCATTCGGCGCGAAAATAATCATCTGCTCTGCCAGCATCTTTTCTCTGTATTCATAAATAAGAAAGGCAAGCCGGTGCAGAGCGACGGTTGTTTTTCCGCTTCCGGCCACACCTTGAATGATCAGGACCGTATCACGTGATGCACGGATCATATCATTCTGCTCAGCCTGAATTGTTGAAACGATGTCTCTTAGACGATTATCCTTACGGTCTCCCAGCCTGTACAGCAAAAACTCATCGGCAGCTCCGGCATTTTCCTTTCCCTGCTCATATGTATCAACGACACGCTGAAGATTTCCTTCACGGATCACGAGGTTCCTCTTCAAGTAGATGTCCCCTTCAATGAGTCCTTCAGGAGCCATGTAATAGACTTCCTCTTCCCCGCCGGAAAATGAATAGAAAAGACTTGCGACAGGAGCACGCCAGTCAATAATCATCGCTTTACCGCTTTCCCCTTCTGAGACACCGGCTTTGCCGATGTACAGGGGTTCCGCTTCTCCCTGGCCCGCCTCTTTAAAATCCATGCGGCCAAAATAGGGTTCTTTTGCTGCGATGTCCAAATTTTTTCGGTTCCGTTCTCTTGAATCCTCTAATGCCTGTTCTGTCAGATCTTCCCCTCTGTATATCGGTACCGATCGAAGACTGATCAGCTGGCGGTCAATCTCGGCAGCAAATTTTTTGAGCTGCTGCGACTCGTACTGAAAGGCACTTTGATCTTTTTCATTCATATGTCAGTTACCTCCTCCTAGAGACTTTACGCCTGAATTTTCAGATAGAGACTGATTTTATCATACTGTTTATAGCAATACCAGTCATATATTGAATAAAACCGGTGAAAGGTGGTCCCCTTATGCCCCCATCCAGAATTGTTCTTTTCCGTCATGCAGAAAAATACACCGAGTCTCATATTACAGACTTATCTCCGGAAGGATGGCTCAGATCCCGACTGCTTTGCCGGAAATTGCTGATGTTGTACCCGGATATTGAAGGAATTTATGCAGCAGGAATCGGCACCATTGAGAAAAGCAGAAGAAAAATTCAAACCGTCCTCCCTTTAATCACGCATATGCTAATCGCAAACAAAGGAGAAGGTGCAATCAATACAGTCCGGACTGCATCTGAAACAAAGGGAACGGCAAAAGAGATCCTGAAAAGAAGTCTTTATGTGAATAAAACGGTCATCGTATGCTGGGCCCACAGCGAACTGCCATCCCTTGCGAGGGAACTAAACGGGAATCCTGTACCCGGGAACTGGCCGGATAACAGGTATGACGTCATATGGGAAATAAACGGTAAGAACGGAGTCCTGAAACAAATCCCGCAGCTCCTTTTACCGGGAGATTCTCCATTTGGAATTGATTGATATCAGTCTGTTAAAATAAAAAAATCTGCCCCGTCACGCCCCGAAAAATCAGGTTACGCCGGCAGCAGATCGTATTACAGGCTGTTTAGCATGAAAGCTACTCCGTTCTCGTCATTGGACGGACAAACGGTTCCGCTTATGTTTTTTATTTCCTGCCGGGCATTTCCCATAGCAAACCCTTTTCCGGCAGCCTGAAGCATGGATTCATCATTCATACTGTCCCCGACTGCAGCCGTTTCCTCAAGGGACAGGGAAAGGTGCTGGGCAAGTTTTGTGAGGGCGATTCCTTTAGAAGCATCCTCGTGCTCCAGCTCAAAATTATGATCAGCAGAGGTAACGATGGTTAATCCTCTGTGATCTTTAAACTGATTCCAACCTTCAAGACGCTTTTCTTCATCGAAAGAGAAGGCAAGAATATTGTAAAATTTGGCTGTTTCAGGAATACGTGTATGCGATTCAATGAATGAAAACCCTGTCTGGCTGAATTGCTTGGATGCAGCAGACTGAAGCGCATCCATTGCCGCCTTTGGGTTGGCACTAACGATTCGGTCCATTTCGATTTGCAGTCGTTCCCTTCCCCTCTGAGGAGTATAAATGGCATGCTGGCTGAAAACTTCATAATAAAATTCTTTCTCTTCAAGTCAAGAAAGGATCGGCAAGGCCTCTTCTCTTTTTATAGGAACAGAATGAAAAAGCTCTCCATCCGGCGTATGGATGGTCGCACCGTTGGCAGCTATAATCCAAGGGTTAAATCCGGTCGAATCAAAAATTTTCTGAACATCAAAATGAGCGCGTCCGGTGGCGATCACCACTTCTATACCCCGCCCGGCAGCTTGCCTCATCGCCGTCAGTTTCTCCTCACTGATTTCATTTTTACTATTTAATAGCGTTCCATCCAAATCTATGGCTGCAAGTCTTATCATGTTGTTTCCTCCGAATCTGCAATCAATATTTCAACATGGTTTTTTTCAAGTAATTCCAGCATGCGGCTTTCCGGCTCTTTATCCGTAATAAGGATATCCATTTCATTTAAATCGGCAAATTTAAAGAAATCCGTCCTCCCCAGTTTCGAATGATCGGCAAGGACAATGACCTGTTCAGCCTGGAGCAGCATTTTCCTCTTCACCATTCCGTCTTCTTCATGAGCAATGGTCAGCCCCGCTTCCGAGAGGCCAACGAGCCCTATAAATGCCTTATCTGCATGGTAATTTGCCAATTTTTCAAGAACTCCAGCCCCATAGAGAAATCCATGTTCTTTCTGGAGTTCTCCTCCCAACAGATGGATTCGGACACCTCTCTTTCCTGCGAGGATGCCGGCCTGATGGATGGAGTTTGTGATGACGGTAAATTCTTTTTCTTCCATTGCCTCTGCACACGACTGTACCGTTGTGGATGCATCCAGGATTACGCGGTCGCCCGGCTGAATAAGAGACGCTGCCTTGCCGCCAATCCGCTTTTTTTCAGCGGAAACGATAGTCAGGCGATTGCTGTAGTCTTTAATTTCCTGATGAACAGTCGGCAGGATCGCTCCTCCCCTTGTTCGGATAATGGCTTTCATTTCTTCAAGCTTGACTAAATCCCTTCTGGCTGTATCTCTGGAAACGTGAAACAGGGTACAGATTTGTTCAACTGATATTCTTTTTTCTGCTTTTAAGTAATCCATTATTGAATCGAGACGCTCTTCTTGGTACATTCATGTCCGCCTTTATAAGTAAAGTTAATGATTTATAAGTAATTATAAGCATTCTACTTACGATGTGCAATAGGAAAATAAAACGGTTTCTTGTTACATATTTTTTCTCCTTTCAGGGTATTGATTCGCATAAGCAAAATATTGCGAGGAGAGCTGAAAAATGAGAGAAACGACGATTAAGGTGAAAGAACCGTTAAATGATGAAAGAATTCAAATGATTGAATCACGGTTAGCTCAGACGGAGGGCATTGAACGTGCGCTGGTCGATGTCGATTCAGGGAGCATTTGGATTTCCTATAATGAAATGAAAATGGCTCCTGAACTGATTATGAAGGCTCTGAATGAGCACGGAATGCATGCAGAGGAAGTCCAAAACGCCTAAAAGCCCAGCCGGATTCCGGCTGGGCTTTTTTCATTCTATTAATTCCAGGTAATGGATACTAAAAAGCTGATTTTCATCTGTCCAGTATTTTTTTGCCGCAAAACCGCTCTTTAACGCAAGCGATTGAAACTCAGCTGCTTCATACTTATATGAACTTTCCGTATGAATGCTTTCTTCTTTTTTAAACACAATGCTTTCAGAGGAGATCGTGACCGTTTGGTCTTCCTTGCTTACAATATGCATTTCTATGCATCCTTTTTCTTCGTTGTAAAATGCATGATGCCTGAATGCATCAATATGAAAATCGGCACCCAGTTCGCGGTTCATTCTTTTCAAAAGATTTAAATTAAATTCCGCTGTAATTCCCCGCGAATCATTATAGGCGTCGTTCAAAATATTCGTATCTTTCTTTAAATCTACCCCTACAAGGAAGCCATCCCCTTTATCGAGCATTCCGGCTGCTGTATCAAGAAAACGGCTTGCTTCTTCAGGATTAAAATTTCCAATTGTCGATCCTGGGAAGAAGGCCGTTTTTTTCCTGCAGCGGAGAGGCGGCAGAGTAATCGGAACCGTATAGTCTCCTGCAATTGCATGAATGAAAAGGGACGGATGATTCTTACTGAGATTTAGACAGGACTCATACAAAAATTCTTTTGAGATGTCTATGGGGACATAAACCGATAAATTCTCAAATGCTTGCAGAAGAATATTGATTTTACGGCTGCTCCCGCTTCCAAATTCAATAAGAGCGGCCTCCGGACCGACCAGATCGGCCAATTCTTTTTTTATGCGTTCCAAAATCGCGATTTCGGTTCTGGTTGGATAGTATTCTTGCAAACCCGTAATTTCTTCAAATAATTCCGATCCTCTTTCATCATAAAGAAATTTAGCAGGAAGGGTCTTTTTCTGCTGCTTTAATCCCTCTAATGCTTCTTCAAGAAATCTGGACTCTCCGATTCCACAATCCGTAAATTGGATAATCTGGCTTGCTGTTTTCATTTTGCATCCTCCGCAAGGCGAAATCCACTGAACTGCCAGCGTTTTTCAGGCTGGAAGAAATTCCGGTACGAAGAACGGATATGCGACGAAGAGGTTGCACATGACCCGCCCCGGAGCACCATTTGGTTGCACATGAATTTTGCATTGTATTCGCCAAGAGCCCCTTCAAGCGGCTTGCTTCCCGGATACGGAGAATAAGGACTGGCTGTCCATTCCCATACATCTCCGTAAGCCTGCTGAAAGCCGTCCTTACCAGCTTTTGACGGTCTCGGATGAAAATTGCGGTTTTCCACAAAGTTCCCTTCGCAGGCAGTATGTTCGAGAGCATGCTCCCATTCCGCTTCTGTAGGGAGACGTTTTCCTGCCCATCTTGCATACGCATCTGCTTCGTAAAAACTCACATGGCAGACCGGCTCATTTCCGTTTACTTTCTTTTGCCCTCCGAGAGTGAATGTATTCCATCCGTCCTCCGCTTTAAACCAGTACATCGGTGAATGCCATTCTTCTTTCTTTACCCTCGCCCATCCGTCAGACAGCCAGTATTCCGGCTTCTCATAGCCGCCATCTTCCATAAAAGCTAAAAATTCCGCGTTCGTGACAGGATGGGAAGAAAGCCTGAATGATTCGAGATAGACTTTGTGCCTCGGAGATTCATTGTCAAAACAGAAATCCTGCCCGCTGTGCCCGATTTCCGCTAATCCCCCTTCAATATAAATCATCTCAGGATTGGTGCTGCTTCCTTCCGAGCTTTCAGTTGCTTCTGAATAAACCGGCAGTAAAGGATTTTGTGCAAAATTAAACTTTATATCAGTTAAAAGCAATTCCTGGTGCTGCTGTTCATGCTGAAGTCCTATTTCCAGAAGATCCTGCACCCATTCCGTCTTGTCCGCTGGCAAATCCCCCAGAAGTTTTTCTATATGCTCATTTACATAATGACGGTAGGAAAAGACTTCGCTCGCAGTCGGCCTTGTAAGAAGGCCTCTCTGGTTGCGGGGGTGAAAGGGTCCGATTGTTTCATAGTAGGAGTTAAACAGGTAATCAAACTGAGGATTCAATTCTTTATAGTCCGGCATGTGGTCCTTAAGAATGAACCGTTCAAAGAACCACGTTGTGTGGGCCAAATGCCATTTTGGAGGACTTGCATCCGGCATCCCCTGGATAACAAAGTCTTCCGCTTCAAGAGGTTCAGTCAGTTGTTCTGATAAATAGCGCACTTCTTTAAACCGCTGGAGCAATTGTTTCTGATCATTTTGAAGCAGCATGATTTTCCTCCTCATATTTGAATGGAAGAATCCATTCCCCTCTGTTGTCCGTAAATTAAGCTCATCTAGTGGGTTTTACCCCGTATTCAGAAGACCAAACCCACTGATGTTCTTCCTGTTTCAACTCTGTACGTGGAGATGCTTCCAATCAGCCATTTTAATTTGTTTCTTATATTTAGTTTTTTTAAATGCTCCTTTAAACTTGGCGGTTGATTTCCGTTGCAGGCGGTCAGCGACCAGCGGGGCGGGCGGTGAGCCTCCTCTGCGACTGCGGGGTCTCACCTGTCCCGCTGCTCCCGCAGGAGTCTCGCACCTTCCACTCCAATCAACAGCTGTTAAAAATCAAGTGGGAAGCATAGCAAGCCAAGTATAAGCGAACGCTCACCAGCCAGTTATCAGCCTTGTTAAAATAAAAAAAGCCCCCTATAGGGAGCTCTATTTTACGGAAAACGACCATTTCGTATAATGGTGATATTTTTCTCCTTTTGCGAGTTCGATAGAAGGAAAGGAGGGGTGATGGACCGCGTCCGGGGGAAACTGGGTTTCCAGGCAGACAGCCATATGTTTTCCTGCGCTGATTCCCTCCTGAAGGATAATATCACTGTCCATTGAATTGCCCGTATAAACAATGACAGCAGGCTGATTTGTCTCCGCTTCAAGAAAACGGCCGCTTTTTTCATCATAAAGAGTCATGACATTTCCTTCATCAAGAAGAAAGGGATGATCATAGCCTCCGCCTGCAATGGCAATCTGTTCATGCGTTGAATCAAGGCCTTCCTGCAGCATTCTGCCATGCCTGAAATCGAATACTGTTCCTTCCGTCTTTAAAGCTTCGCCAGTCGGCAGCGACTCCTGATCGAGTTCCAGGAAACGGCTGCTTGGAAGCACCAGTGTATGTTCCCGTACGGAATCTTTCATTCCTCCGCTCAGATTAAAATACGTATGGTTTGTCATGTTGAGCACCGTATCCTGATCTGCCTCGCCTTCGTATGATAGGACAAGCTCATTATCATTTGTCAGAACGTATGTAACCTTTACCGTCAGGTTTCCCGGGTATCCTTCTTCCCCATCCGGGCTGAAATAAGTAAATTCAATCCTTGCTTCATGCTCTGATTTAAATGCTTCAGATGACCATATCCGATGGGAAAAACCCTTTTTGCCGCCATGAAGATGGTTCCCTTCCTGATTAGCGGCAATGCGGAAATGCTGGCCGCCAACCGGCAGGTCTCCTTTTGCAATTCTCCCCCCCACTCTTCCGACAACGGCACCAAAATAGGGAACCTTATGTAAATAATCTTCAAGGCTGCTGCAGCCCATTACGACATTTTCGATCTGCCCGCTACGGTCCGGGACCTTGATGCTTAAGATTGCACATCCGTACTCGATGCACGTTATTTCCATCCCATGATCATTTTTCAGTGTATAGGCATATACTTCCCGGTCATTTACGTGACCGAATAACTTCTTGACAGCGTCCATCGAATCCCCTTTCTGTTTCTCCCAATTCATCTTAAATTGAGCATAATCTTATTGCTTCATGTTGTAAAGCATCCTGCCGGCCATCTTTTGGCATATTTCTTCACTTGAAGGATTAGAAGACATTTATTAGGGAATAGAACAACCGTCAGAAAAATGATGAGGAGTGTGGATAATGAGGGCCGTGACCTACCAAGGCAGTGAAAAGATTGAGGTTAAACAAGTAAATGATCCCGTGATTCAGGAAAAAAGCGATATGATTGTTAAAATTACGTCAACCGCCATTTGCGGATCCGATCTTCATCTCTATCAGGGGAATATGCCTATTAATAAGGATTACGTGATCGGACATGAACCTATGGGAATTGTGGAGGAAGTCGGTTCGGGTGTTAGCAGCGTAAAAAAAGGAGACCGGGTAGTAATCCCGTTCAACATCGGCTGCGGAACATGCTTTTACTGCAGCAACCATATGGAAAGCCAGTGCGATAATTCCAATCCGCACGGAGATCAGGGAGGTTTATTCGGTTTCACTGAAATGTTCGGCGGTCATCCAGGCGGACAGGCCGAGTACCTCCGCGTACCGTTTGCCGATTTTACGTCATTCGTCGTTCCGGAATCTTGCGAACGGGAGGATGAGGATCTTCTCTTTATGTCAGATGTCCTCCCCACTGCCTACTGGAGTGTAGAAAACGCGGGAGTTAAAGCAGGCGATACAGTAATTGTCCTGGGCTGCGGGCCGGTCGGTCTTATGGCACAGAAATTTGCAGCAATGGCCGGGGCTGAACGGGTCATCGCTGTCGATCATCTTGATTACAGACTGAATAAAGCGAAAAAAATGAACGGCGTTGAAACCTTTGATTTTACAAGCACAAAAGATGCCGGATCCTATCTGCATGAATTTACGAAAGGCGGAGCAGATGTTGTGATTGATTGTGTCGGGATGGATGGCAAAATGTCAGCGATGGAAAAAGTGGGACAAAAGCTGAATCTCCATGGAGGAAGCCTCGGCCCTATCCGCATCGCATCAGAAGCCGTAAGAAAATTTGGAACGATTCAGCTTACAGGAGTATATGGCGACTCGTATAACGAATTTCCTCTTGGCGATATTTTTTCAAGAAATATTACCATTAAAACCGGACAGGCACCTGTCATCCATTATATGCCCAGATTGTTTGACATGATTCAGTCCAACCAGCTTACACCATCCGAAATTGTATCCCACAAAATTTCACTTGATGATGCGGCACATGCTTATAATATATTTAATGAACACGAAGATGAGTGCGTAAAAGTTGTGTTGAAACCATAACAAAACGGGGCCGTCCTTATCTGGACCGCCCCATTTTCATCATGAACCGGAATAGAATGAATCCAATTCCTCCGCCTAGCGTATTTAATAGAAGATCATCGACATCGAACACTCCCAGAGCAAGCGAAAGCTGTATAAACTCTAGGGTCAGACTGAATAGCAGCGAGAATAAAAGCATGTACCAGAACTTTCTCATTTTTTTAAATAAAACAGGGATGAGCAAGCCAAAAGGAATAAACCCGGCAAGGTTGCCAAGAAGATTAGGTACGCTCAATCCCGGTCTGCTTTGGGCAACCATAAGGTAACGTTTGACTGTCGAAAGGGGAACGACATTGCTGTAAACTAAATTTTGCCGGATTAAATCCTGGCTCAATCCTGCAAAATGTTCAGGAGAATTGGCAAGTGATATTTGTTTAAACAATACGAGTTTCAGCAGAAAGGCCAAATAAACAATCAGGATTCCCGCTGCAACTGTTTTCAGCTGCTTTTTTACCATTAGCATTCCATCTTTCATCTGGATAACTTTTCTTTTACTTCTCTGTCTTTTATTCTAAAAAATTCACTATTTCAGACCTACTCTATCAAATTCCATCCTGAATGAACAGGTAAAAAGAGCGGAAAAAAGATTTATTTGCTGCGATTCCCGATATTCCCATTCTTTTCACATACTTTTCTGATAGTCTTGGCTCTTGCTGCAAAAACCGGCTGACTGATTCAGTTGATTTTTGGGGAGGAATCCGGCTTCCACAACATTCCATTGAAACCGACCCCCATAAATCGACATAATAAGTAGAAGCCATATATAAGTCTCGAATTCTATAAAGAATGGGTGAAATTATGTTTTCTAACACTGAAATTGGAATTGATCTTGGAACCGCCAATATATTGGTTTACACAAAAAACAAAGGAATTGTTTTAAATGAACCATCTGTGGTGGCCATTGATACAGAAACGAAAAACGTACTGGCTGTCGGTGCGGAAGCCAAAAGCATGATCGGAAAAACCCCTGGAAAAATCGTTGCAATCCGCCCTCTAAAAGATGGTGTCATCGCCGATTATGATGTAACGACCGAAATGCTGAAACAAATTATGAAAAAAGCAAGCAAACAGCTTGGATTCTCGATCCGTAAACCAAGTGTCGTTGTCTGCACCCCATCCGGCTCCACTTCTGTTGAACGCCGCGCCATTCATGATGCAGTCAAAAACTGTGGCGCCAAACACGTTCATTTGATTGAAGAGCCTGTCGCAGCTGCGATTGGCGCTGACTTGCCTGTGGCAGAGCCAGTGGCAAACGTAGTGGTGGATATCGGCGGAGGAACAACCGAAGTAGCGATCATTTCATTCGGCGGTGTTGTTTCCTGTCATTCTATCCGCATAGGAGGAGACCAGCTTGATGAGGATATAGTTACATATGTCCGTAAAAAATATAATCTGCTTGTCGGGGAACGGACGGCTGAACAGATTAAAATCGAAATCGGCTATGCATTGGTCGAACATGAAGAATTGACGATGGATGTGCGCGGACGCGATTTGGTGACCGGTCTTCCGAAAACCATTGAGCTGCGCTCGAATGAAATCCAGCATGCCATGAAAGAATCCCTTTCCCATATCCTTGAAGCCATTCGCGCGACTCTCGAGGATTGCCCTCCTGAACTGAGCGGTGATATCGTGGACCGCGGAGTCATCCTGACAGGCGGAGGGGCACTGCTGAACGGTATGCAGGATTGGCTTAGCAAGGAAATTGTCGTTCCTGTCCACCTTGCACCCAATCCGCTCGAATCTGTTGCAATCGGAACAGGGCGGTCACTTTCTGTCATTCATAAACTTCAAAAAGCTGCCAAATAAAAAATCCTGGTACAAGTCCTAAAAAGAAAATACCAAAACGGAACCCCTCTGAACGCGTTGTTTCAAGCATTCAGGGGGGTTCCATTTTTTATACAGAGTGATAGAATGGATGGAGCTAATCTGTATAGTGCTCCACTCCGGCTTAGAGCAGCGCGGCGGGTGAACCTATGCCTCCCGGCAAAGGAAGGCTCCCTCCCGGCACTCTGCGGGAAAACCCCTTTTAACAGGGTGGTTAGGATATCCTATGCTCCCTTCCTTGTTTGAACAAGAAGGAAAAGAGGGAATACATGTGATACATACTTTTCGGGAGGAACGATGGCCGGTGAACATGATTTTGAATGATGAATTATTGAAAAAAACCCTGGATTCTGCACATGTCGGGGTAACAGTGACGGACCCGTCCTTACATGATAATCCGATTGTTTATGCCAATCACGGTTTTCTTGAAATGACCGGTTATTCTATAGAGGACATAATCGGAAAAAATTGCCGCTTTCTTCAAGGTAAAAAAACGGATCCTGAAACGGTCTTAAAAATAAAAGATGCCATTTATCGAAACCAATCGGTCCTGGTGGAAATTTTCAATTACCGCAAAAACGGATCTGCCTTCTGGAATGAGCTTCATATCGAACCCGTATATGTTGAGAGTGAACAGAAAACTTATTTCATCGGAATCCAGAAAAATGTGACAAAGCAAAAAGAATACATGGACAGAATCATTGAACTGTCTGCACCGGTTGTTCCCATTCATGATCGCCTTTCCGTGCTTCCGCTAATCGGCGAACTGACAGCAAAGCGATCAGAGGAGATCTTGAATACCGTCTCCTCCTACGCATCCGATTCTGCTGATTTTGCAATCATTGTAGATGTTTCAGGACTCGTTAAAGTAGAGAAAAATGAAGTCCTGGGCCTGCTTAATCTTTATAGCGTACTGAAGATGATGGGGACTGAAATGATTTTGACCGGGATTACCCCATTCCTGCTGTTAGAGACAAGCCCGGAGCTCATCGGGCAACTGTCAGGCATTCGAACCTTTATGACTGTAAAGCAGGCGATTGACTCATTTGAATAAAAAGCGGGCTCTTCCGCCAAGTTAAAAAGTCCTGCCGCCGCAGGACTTTTTAATTTCTGCTGCAGCAGCTTTGCACTCTATTGGATTTCTCTGCTTTTAAAGAGGTAAACGGCTTGTTGATTTCTATTGTTCAATAATCGTCAATCCGTTCATTTCATTTCCCTGAGTGATCTTTCCGTTTACTTTTATTTCTTTATATCCGGTCCCTTTGACCATGAGTGTTGCGTTTTTCATGATGAGTTTATCAGGCAAAGAAATGTTCAGGGTTTTTTCTGCGGGTATGACTTTTATAGGCAGCTCCTTACAGCTGCTGGCTTTTCCTTTATATGCACTTATACTTGCTGCAAGAATCCATCCTTTTTCGGGAGCTGGATCGGTCAGGAAACAGGTCATCCCTTCCCCGTCGGTAATCTGAATGCTCTTTCCATCAATCCATTCTGCTTGAAAATCCTGTGCCCCTGCTCCGAAAACATTCACGAATGCTGCTGATTCTCCGTTTTGCCGCTGAATAAGCACCGGAGCGTTCTGATCTGGCTTCGTGGAAGGTCCCGGCCCCATTGCAACAGCGGCTTCTCTCAATCCTGTATCAAGCGAGATCATCGTGAGTTCTTTATCATCCAAGGTCCATTTCCCTTTAAATGACTGCTGCACAAAAGCGCTTTTCGGATTCTTTAAAAATTGATAGCCATTTTGAAATCCCAGGGGGCTATGCCGGTCCGATAATGAAAGATTGACTGATAGCTCTCCAAGTCCGTGAAATAACCAATCATATTGCCGGATCTCTCCGGGGCTGGATGCTTCCATCCAATCAATTGCATATCGTCCGTGCAGCAGAATCGTCCTCTCCGCTTTTACACCGGGATAGGCATCTCCTGCAGAGGCTTTCATCACATGAAGATTTTTGCCAAAAGCAAATTCCTCCAATTTTCCTTCGACCGCCTTTTGCGACGTTCCATCTACCGTGAGCGTATTGTGGCTTACTGTTTGCTTATACCACCCTGTATAAAGGACATGCCCGTAACTTGGGGTACCGAAATCAGGAGCAAACGCTTCCCCTTCCGCAAATAAATCCATGTGAAGTTTATCAGGATGTCCATGGGATCCGCCATATGGGCCGTAATCCATTAAGATATACAGGCTGCCGTTTCGTAATACACTCTGCCCAGCCCCTTCAAAATTCCGGCTTTTCCATGTATAGCTTCCGTCAGCGGGGATGCTGTCCACTCCTTTGAACAGAGCGTGTTCCCCTTCGCGAGGCGTTGTTTGGTATTTATGCGCAAGCAGCCAGGCAAAACCGGGCGAGCCATAGGCTGCAAGTGCCCCTTCGTAATCAAAACTCCCTTTTACCGTTACAGGGTCGATCAGTGAGCTTCCATAAACGCCTCCGTCATTATTGAACGGAAGCCCGTAATCCGGGTAGGCATAGTCGAGCGGGAGCTCAAACATTTTCTTCAGTTCAGGACTGCTGTATAAATCATAGCCCCAGCTTTCAGCACCATCAGCCAAGTATTGGAGCGCCCTCAAGGCATATAGATGATAGGCAATGGACCCCTCCCACCAAAACCCATCTGACTGGACGCTCTCTCTCATTAAATAATAGAAGCCATGTTCTCCATTTATCGCAAAATCCATATATTCGGCGTCCCCAAGAACAAAACCAATCATGCCGACCGCCGCAATATGCCAAGCCTGCCAATTCGACCTTCCCATGTCATATTCGCTGATTGCGGCAGCAGACGGACGGAGCATATTCAGCTCAATATTGGATTTGTCGCCGTTCGTGAGTAATGGTCCGTCATAAAGCAAATCATAGACAATCGCAAGGTCGACCATGCTTACGGATTCATCCAGTGTCTGCCAATAAAGCCTTCCACCCCTGGCCTGCTTTGAATAGTTCGGATAAGTGTTGGCGTATTCCCTTAAGACGGAGGCAGCTTTTTCCCCATATCTTTCATCACCGCTTAACCTGTACGCTAAAGCAAGGGTCCTTGCAGCTTTTATCACTTCATTGTGCCGGTAATATCGCCAGCCTGCATCAAAAGAATCCCCTTCATAGTATTTGTTCTCGGACGGACAATAGTGTTTATGGGGACTCGACGGGTCATATTCAAGCTTTGAGCTGTCATCACATAAAAACCACATCCCGTGGCCGCCTGCCTGATCCAGCACATCTAAATTCCGGACGAGAAGCTGATCAGCCTCTGCCGTCAATTTTTTCGCATAGTCCGCTGCCCATGGTTCATCAGAAATTCTCTTTTTAGCCCGTTCAAGTTCTGATAAATGAATAAAAGACTTTGGCCTCAAGTGAGTGGCCGCTTCCCATTTTACCGGCTTCCATTTCAGCTTCACCCGAAAATCAGCTCCAAGCTTTAATCTTGATAAAACAGATATCGTCATCGTTTGTTCCTCTCCTGCCGGCGGATCAGCGGGCCATTTCCATTTGACTTTCAGAATCTTCGACTCTCCCGCCGAAAGGTCGCCCGACCACTCGCTGACCGTTACGGCTTCCGAATAGGGTTCAGGAATCGTGACCTCAAAATGATCCGGTTCAGCTGCTTTATTTAATATCGTCACATAATAAATTTGTTCTGTACCGGGGACTCCCTCTTTTTCGATGACTTTCGGGGAAACCTGGAAGGACTCTCTTACAAGCTTCATATCATCGAAATAAACGGCGGTCTCCGGATTTGGGGGCTGGTCAGAATACCAGAAAGAATGAAACGTAAGTTTTTTTACTGTAGTCAGCCCGAGAGGCTGTCTCGAAGGCGTAAAATCTTTTAATGGAATAGAGACTTGCTTCCATCCGGTCCAGTCTATTTTCAGGCCGGTCAGAAAATAATCGAATCCTTCTGTTGCGGGATCATCAGAATCCAAAATGGGATAGATTGTCGTGCCTGTAGCTTTTTCTGAGTACATCCAAAACTCAAGCTTGTCATAACGCGACCAGTCTTTTGGAATCGCTGTGGACTGTACCGCTTTTTTTACTTGCATCTGGTCCCATTTGCCGCTGAAAAGCCCCTCCTTCACATGAACGCTGTTTTCCGTGATGGAGGTCCATTTTTTTGCATCTTCAAATCCGTCTATAGGCAGAATATCAGATTCCTTCGTATAGTCCAGAGTCATTTGGTCCAGGATTAAGCGGGTATCGGAGTTTGGAACCTCCCCATACCATGATGTATGCAGCCTGATCTGATCAATTTTGCTGAAACCTGCAGGAGTATATCCTGCGCGGAAAGAATAGTAGGGCAGCGAAATATTGCGCCAGCCCTCCCAGGTGATGGAAATAGAGGCAATATAGTAGTCTAATTGTGAAGTGGCAGGATTGTCAGAGTAGAGGATTGCGTAGATTCGGTCGTTTGTTGCTTTTTCTGAGTAAACCCATAAATTCAGCGTATCGTAGGATGACCAGTCTTTTGGAATGGCACTGGTTTCAACAGCCTTGATTATCTTCCCTGTGGCAGGGTCTGTCTTCCACTTTCCGGCAAAGCTTCCATCATGGATCATGTCTGTTTCTTGCTCAAGCCCCTTCCATTCTGCTATGTTCTCAAAATCCTGAATGACGAGACTTCCTTCTTCCCCGTTCTCTTTAACTGGCGGCTCTTCCGCTCTTGCTTGTTCAGGAAAATGCGGCCATAACAGCATCCAGGACAGCAAAATCAGTATTCCCCTTTTAATGATCATCCATTTCCCCCAAAGTTAGCCCGCTCACATGCTTTATTGCTGGTAGAAAGCAAGTGACTTTATCCCTGTGAAAATGAGCCGGTCCGTTTTTAAAAACGCTTCCAAAATTGGACTCTTTTCTGAAAGATAAATGACTTATATCATTGATGCTGAAGTTGGTTTAGGGAGGCTGTCATCAGCCTGATAGATGAGGAAGGGAGCTCAGAAAAAAAGCACCCCTTCTGTAGTGGTCTGCAGCAAACTCCGGGCCGCTTCATTACCAGTATAAATCCCAGTCCTTTTTCAGCCTGACCAGCCCTTCCATATAATAATAATCTCCCCAAAGGCAGGCTTCATCGACTCCTAATCCCTCTGGCTTGGCATAGACCCCGTGAAGAAGCAGGGCGTTCGATTCGGGAAGATCCTTTGTGGAATAGCCCTCATATAAATCTCTCAGCATGCAAGCGGCCGCCTGTCCGTAATAGTTCTTTAATCCGGGATCTTCCGTATATTTTGCCAGTTCATGCAATCCGCAGGCGGCAATCGCTGTGGAAGAGCTGTCTTTTTCCTCTCCGCTTCCATCCGTGAACGCAAGGTCCCAGTAGACCACTCCATCTGCAGGGGTCCGGTTCAGGAAGTAATGGGCAAGCTTTTCGGTCATTGCAATAAATGCCTTTTCTGACGTGTATTTATAGCTTAGCGGAAACCCGTAAATGCCCCAGGCCTGGCCTCTCGCCCAGCAGGAATCATCCCGGTATCCCTGATGCGTTTTTCCAAACTTCGCCTCTCCGGTTTCCGTATCAAAGAAATAAGTGTGGTATGTGGACGCATCCTCCCGGACAATCCATTGATACGCATTCTTTGCATGTTTTTCCGCCGCTTCTTTATAGCGGGGGTTGCCCGTCTCCTCGGATGCCCAGTAAAGCAAGGGCAGGTTCATGAGACAATCAATGATAATCCGCCCTCTTTGATTTGGATCGCTTAAATCCCCCCAGGCCTGAATAATACCTGCTTTTTCAAAGTATCTGGTCATAAGATGATCGGCTGCCATCAGCGCTGCTTCCTTCGCTTTTTGATTTCCGGTCAGCTTATACCCGCTCACGCACGACAGGGTATAGAGAAAACCAAGATCATGATGCTCGCAGTCGATTTTTTTGACGATCCGGTCATAAAAACTATTAACGTGAATGTCTGCTGCCTTCTTGTATTTCTCTTCACCGGTTACTTCGTAAGCAAGCCAGATCATTCCAGTCCAAAAGCTCGTCGTCCAGCCAAAATTCCCTCCTCTCACCTGCCCTGCTTTCTCTGGCTTCCGGGGATAATAACGATTTTCTATGGTTGTGTCATCCGGGAATATATCGGTAAACAATTCCAGATTGGCACTGATTTTTTCAAGCGCATCGTCAAGTGCACGGTCCGCAAAATCCGGCTTGCGGGGTGAAGTCTTATACCGGTCAATTTTGATCCCTTCATTTACTACATCCACGATATCCCCTCCTTACCGCAAATCTTTCATAGAGACTTGATCCATATCATCAAACGTATAATTTTCACCGGCCATCGCCCAAATGAACGTATAATTGCTTGTGCCGATTCCGGAATGGATGGACCAGCTTGGAGAAATCACAGACTGCTCATTTTTCACAACAAGATGCCTTGTTTCGGATGGCTCCCCCATGAAATGAAAAACCCTAGTTTCTTCATCCATATCAAAATACAAATATACCTCTGAACGGCGGTCGTGGATATGGGCCGGCATCGTATTCCACATGCAGTTCGGGGCTAAAAGGGTCATTCCCATCATAAGCTGGGAGCTTTGAACGCCTTCTGCATGAATGTACTTGTAAATCGTCCGTTTGTTTGAATTCTTTTCCTCGCCTAAATGCACAGGAGTCGCTTCTTCAATTCCAACTTTTACGGTAGGGTATTCTTTATGGGATAACGTAGATAAAATATAAAAACGGGCTGGATTTTCCTGATCCTCACTCGACAGCAGCACTTCCTTTTTGCCGAGTCCTATATAGA
The DNA here is from genome assembly GCF_003816055.1 of Bacillus sp. FJAT-42376. Lineage (NCBI taxonomy): Bacteria > Bacillati > Bacillota > Bacilli > Caryophanales > Bacillaceae > Bacillus > Bacillus sp. FJAT-42376. The sequence continues at coordinate 2,043,814 of NZ_CP033906.1, read as the reverse complement.
GACAGTCCTTCTGCTCCAGATAAAAAAGTTCACCGTCCACCTTGATGCTGCCGGGTCCTCCGATATTGATGATTCCTGCTTCCCTTCTTTCGAAAAAAGCCTGTGTTTTGATATCCGGCTCCTCAAGGGTAATAGGCTCTGATTTTGGCACAGCTCCTCCAATCAGCATCCTGTCCTCATGGGTATAGGTCATCTTAAGCTCATCCGGTTCAAACAGGGTTTCAATTAAAAAGGCATGTCTCAGCTCATCTGTCGTATACCGTTTCGTTTCTTCTTTACTTGCGCAATGTCTCGTCTCCATCATTTCACCCCTGGTTCATAATATTTACGGCTCCGCCGCCTTTGACCGGTCCTATTCGCTCTGGCTAATAGTTCAGCCATCCTCCGTCCACCGCCAAAATGTGACCGCTTACATAATTGGATGCATCCGATGCAAGAAACACCGCCGGTCCCTTCAGATCATCCGGCAGCCCCCATCTTCCCGCTGGGATTCTCGACTGAATAAATGAACAGCGCTCTTCATCCTGTCTGAGAGCCTCCGTATTATCCGTTTCCATATACCCCGGTGCGATGGCATTGACACAAATTCCTTTTCCCGCCCACTCATTGGACAGCGCTTTCGTTAATCCTGCAACAGCATGCTTGCTCGCTGTATAGGCGGGCACCCTTATCCCTCCCTGAAAAGAGAGCATGGATGCAATATTGATGATTTTCCCTGATCCGCGTTCGAGCATGTGTTTTCCGGCTTCCGAACAGAGCTGAAAGACAGCATCGGTATTCAAGTTGAGTACAGATCTCCAATCTTCCATCGTATATTCCGCCGCCGTTGCACGCCTGATCATCCCTGAATTATTGACAAGAATATCAATTTTTCCAGCTTTTTCGAGTGCCTGCGGAATAAGATTCATCCGTTCGTTTTCATCTGTCAGATCCGCTTTCAAACCATAGAAAGCTCTTCCTAAACTCTCAATCTCTTCTTTCACATCAGCCATGCCGCTGATGCCAGCCCCGATAATATCTGCCCCTGCTTCTGCGAGTCCAAGCGCCATACCCCTTCCGAGCCCCCTGCTTGCACCGGTCACAAGCGCGGTTTTCCCTTGCAGTGAAAACTGAGACAAAACCATCTCCTCCACTTCCCATTCAGGTTCATATTTGTATCTTTATGTTCGTTTTTACCAGTTTAGCACACTGGCAAAAAGAGGGGTAGAGTCTTTTGGAAGTTTTTGAGAGGAATTCAGCAAATGAAAATGACAAAAAAGTCTGCAGTGGTCTTCACTTCCTGCAGACTTTATTTTTGGCCATTATCCAAGAGTTGCCTTCCCAGCCTCCCGTTTCAGAGGTTTTTTATCGTTTGCCCCCTGGTTTGTAGACGGCATGTGCAAATCTCCTGCCGCAAGCAAACCGATCAGCAGATAGGTTAATCCGCCATCCATAACATAAATAACAGAGCTGTTGGCTCCGGCCAGGATTCCAAATACCGCCTGCTCTCTATATTTTGCAGGAGATGCAGGATGATCGGCCAGCATAAAAACCCTAGGAAACAGCACAGAATGGATAAACGGCGCCAAGAAAACTTCCTGGATGTTTTGATCCCCAAAAATGGCGTATAGAGCAAATGATAGAAAATACATGCCAAAAAATGAAAAGACGAGAGGACACTTATTTACCATGTTTGCTATTTAAAAACCGCCTGCCAATAGGAAAAGAATCATAGGAGGAGCCAAGGCCAGACCGTCCCGCCAGCTTTGTCGGGCAAAAAAAAGCAGAAGGGAAACAAGCAGACCCGCTGCTGCGGGATTGAATACAGGTTTCCGGGCCATTATCCCGCAGTATGAACCGAAATCCCAAATCCCTCAAATGTGTTTTTCCATTGCTCTGACAGACCCGAGTTAGTGGCCACCTCATCAATGTCATGAAAATCAGCATATTGGATTAGAGCTGTTTGTCCAAATTTCGTATGGTCCGTTACAAGAATGACATGATCAGCAAGGGCGATCAGATCTTTTTTGTATTCTGCCTGAAAAAGGCTGAACACTGTCAGACCGGTATGTATATCAGCGCCTGTCGTCCCGAGGAAGAGCTTTTTCACTCTGATTTTTTGCAGAGCCTCTTTTGCTATGGGTCCATATAACCCGGCGGATGATGGAATCCTTCCTCCTCCAGGCATAATCAGCTGGATTCTTTCGCCGCCGAGGAGGACATGGGCCACTTTAATATCATTTGTTACAACGGTTAGGTTAAAGGCAAGCAGGAGCTTCGCCAGTTCAAGAATCGTACTCCCTCCGTCAAGAAAAAGAATGTCCTCGTCTTCAACGAGGGCAGCGGCGGCTTTTGCGGCAAGCTGCTTTTCATGTAAAAAGCTTGCCTGTCTCTTCTCCACAGGAAGCATTCCCGCTGTTTCTTTTAATATCGCACCTCCGTAAATCCGTTTAAGCAGCCCCTTGTTTTCCAGTAAAATCAGATCCTGCCGAATTGTTTTTTCGGTTACTTCAAGCTCCTGGCTCAGTTCTGTCACTTTCACCATTTTCTCTCTCTCAAGACTTTGAATGATTTTTTCATGCCGTTCAATAAAATGCATGGATTCCATTCGCCCTTTCTCTATCATCTTTCTGTCCATCCTCCAATAAAGATAATAAGGAGGAGGGATAACTTTGTACGTTCAATGGCTCTTTTTCATTATGGTCATGTATTCTGCCGCCGCCATCATTCTGTATATGACAAACCGGTCTCTTTATGCTTCACTGCTGCCTGCACTGAGAAAATGGCTGTATGCCATGTTTTTGCTATTTGCTGCGGTTTGCCTCTTTTACCGGATTTTGTCCATACAGGACTGGCCGCTCCTTCTTCAGCTGGCAAGTGCCGCCATTTTTATTGACCTTGCCATCTTCCAGACTCCGAATATCCAAAGAATAGGATCCGCTGAATTCAAGCATAGCGAGTGGATTGAGCAAACCATTCAGCAAAACGAACGGACTCTTGAATATATGCGGAAAAAATCAACTGCGTTTTCGCTCATTATACAGGAGGAAGAGGATTTGATGCCAAAAGAATCTTTCTTTCAAAGCTTTGAGGAGTACTCCCGCTTCGTAACCGGTTATGTTGAAGTGTACACAGATCAATTTGATTTTAATGTAAAAGTGTATGCACTGAGTGGAGAGGACGACTATCATTTCAGCCAAAGCATTCTTCAAATATTGAACCGGCTGGAAACGATTTTCAATCTGTCTATTCATGACAAGCAGGATGTATCCGAGCAGCTGAAACAGGCACGGGTTCACAGTTTTGAAGAGGATTCGGTCGCAGTCATCCCGATTTATGGAAGATACTCCTATTTGCTTGTCTTATCTGCGAGAGAAAATCCGATCATGGAAATTGATACCCTTCATGTCATCAATCTCGTTCATTTATTTGAGTGGCGGGCAGAATGGAGAGAAGGCACCGTTCCGGATGGGCAGAATCGAGCAGACAATCCCGTTCCGCCCCCGGCTCTTTAACTTTTCTTTGTCCGGTCCGGACGGTTTGGATCGTGGATGGGGGAACCGGCCTTTTACCACCATTCGGTTTCTCCGGAAAGAATAAAGCCATAAAAAAAGGACAGTCCTGAATGACAGGACGGCCCTTTTTCCAATTACACCCACCACATATCCGCAGGTTTTTCTTCAATTAAAACGGATTGGAGATTCGTTACCGCACGTTTAAAGCCTTCTTGGATGCTCATGATTGGATCTTCGTGCTCAATGCTTACAACGTAATCATAGCCATACGTGATCAGCGTACTGATCATGCGGCCCCACTCATCGTTGCTGTGGCCGCAGCCGACAGACCGGAAAGACCATGCCCTTGAGCGCACTTCACCGTATGGCTGCATATCAGTCAAGCCGTACATATTCACGTTTTCAGGGTCAATGTAGGTGTCTTTTGCATGGAAATGATGGATGGCATTTTCTTTGGCCAGAATTTTAATCGCGGCTACCGGATCAATTCCCTGCCACCAGAGATGGCTTGGATCCAGATTCGCCCCAATGGCATCACATGTTTTTTCCCGGAGCTTAAGCAATGTGTAGGGAGTGTGAACAAGGAATCCGCCATGAAGCTCAAGACCGATTTTTACTCCATGTTCTTTCGCAAGCTCCCCTACTTCCTTCCAATAAGGAACGAGTTTATTCTCCCACTGCCATGTCAGCACATCACCGTATTCGTTCGGCCATGGTGTAACAGGCCAGTTTGGATACTTTGCGTCATCGGATTCCCCTGCTGTTCCGGAGAAGCAGTTCACCACGGGAACATTCAGCAGAGACGCGAGCTTGATTGTTTTCCGAAGTGTTTCATCCGAATCAGCAGCAAACGCTTTGTCCGGCGAGATCGGGTTTCCGTGGCAGCTGAATGCGCTGATTGTGAGTCCCCGGCTCTCCACTTTTTCTTTGTATTGTTTTCTTGCTTCTTCGCTTTCCAAAAGCTCGTCCAAATTGCAATGGGCATTCCCGGGATAGCCGCCCGTACCGATTTCAACCGCGTGAAGGCCCGCTGCCTGTACTGTATCGAGCATCTGTTCAAACTCCATATCGGAAAATAAAACCGTGAAGACTCCTAATTTCATTTCGCCATCTCCCTTATGATTTATTCTTTTATCGTGAATTTTCCGCTTTCGTAAATCGCATCAATCACTTCCGAAACCTGCATGGCTTCTTCAGGTTTTACGATGAGCTCCTCTTCGTTAAAGCACGCAGCAATGAAATTTTTCGCCTGAAGGATTCCCGGATCATCCTCCCCCGGAATCCAAGCCGGCTGGCTGTTAAAAAGCATGTTATATTTCGTCGTGTACAGTTCCATCGGGAATACGCTGATTCCTCCGTTTACACCTGAAATACTGAGATGCTCTTCATCATCCCGTATGTTCGTTGCCCATGATGTTTCAAATAGCAGGGATGTTCCGTTTTCAAACCGGATATAGGCCGTCACGTGGTCATCGACGTTGAACGTTTGATGGTCATAGTGTCCCCATAAATTGACCTGGTTCGGAATTTTGCTTAGCGCATTATACGTACTTCCTGTTACATCCACAATTTTCGGATTGCCGATCAGCCACAGGGCGAGATCAAGCAGATGGCAGCCATAGTCAATCAGACTTCCGCCCCCCTGCAATTCTTTGTTCGTAAACACTCCCCATCCCGGAACTTTCCGGCGGCGAAGCGCTTTGATCCGGACAACAAGCGGGGTCCCGATTTCTTCTGTAATCATTACTTTTTTCGCTGCCTGTGATTCTTTCATATACCGGTAGTGATACGCTATCGCAAGTTTTCTCTGATTGGCATTAGCTGTTTCGATCATCTTTTTGCACTCGGCTGCTGAAAGGGCCATTGGCTTTTCACAAAGAACATGTACGCCTGCTTCGAGGGCATGAATGGAAATTTCCGAATGGAATTTATTCGGAGTGCATACTGCGACAGCGTCCACATCCGGCAGCATTTCCCGATAGTCTGCAAAGAAATTCGGGATTCCGAATTCCTTTGCTACTTCCTCGGCGCGATGGACATTGATATCACTGACTGCGGTGATTTCTGCCTGATCGGAAAAATGCTGAAAGGAAGGGATGTGTCGTCCTGTTGCGATTCCTCCTGCCCCGATTATGCCGATTTTCAGCTTTTTCATGCAATAACACCCTGACTGATGGAAACGATCTTTTTCGTTTCATTCGCTTCAAGGGCAGCGAGAATGACCTGAAGGGATTTCTTTCCTTCTTCTCCAGTGACAAGCGGCTGCTTATCCTCCAGAATGCAGGCAATGAAGTGATCGATGACTTTTGACGAGACTTGCCCGCCTTCTTCGTTGGACTGAATTTTGCCGAGCTCGAATTTAGCTTTATCGCCGTTTGAATATTGAATCACCATGCTGTGAACCGGATCATCTTCAAGGCGGATGATTCCGTTCTCGCAATAAAGAATCGTTGAATTGTCTTCTTTCCCTGTGTAAGACCAGCTCGCTGCAAGAGTACCGACAATTCCTGAACCTGTTTTCAGAATGCAAACCGCATTATCATCAACGTTCCCGAATGTTTTCGCACTTGTTTGAACAAAAGCTCCCACTTCTGTAAATTCCTCTCCAAGCAAATAGCGCATCAAATCGGTTTTGTGGACACCAAGGTCTCCCATCGCTCCGATGAACGCCTCTTCTTTGCGGAAGAACCAGCTGTCTTTTCCATCGACGCTCCATGCTTCCGGTCCGGGATGACCGAATGCGGTGCGGAAGCTGTAGATTTTCCCCATTTCACCGGACTCAATCAGCTTGCGTGCTTTCTGATGGGCAGCGGTAAATCGCTGATTGTGGGCAATCATCAATTTTTTCCCTGATTCCTTTTCAGCCGCAATCATCGCTTCCGCATCCTCTTTAGAAGTGGCCATCGGCTTTTCGCACAGGACGTTCAATCCCGCTTTCAGGGCAGCAATGGATACAGGAGCGTGAAGGTAATTCGGTGTACAGACACTCACCGCATCGACTTTCCCGCTCGAGATCAAATCCTGATAATCCGTATAGGCAGCCGCTCCGTAAAGAGAAGCGATTTCTTCTGCACGTTCTTCCAAAATGTCACATACTGCTGTAATTTCCACGGTCTCTAATGCTGCATATTCTGGAAGGTGACGGTGTCTTGCAATGCTTCCGCAGCCGATAACGCCAATTCTGATTTTGTTCATGTCTAGTTCCTCCTCAAAGTCTCTTCATTTATTTTGCTGAAATTTTTTCAAGCGGCTGGGCATTTCCGTATACAGGTTTTTCGCGTTTTGCCGGTTCCGCCCATTGAACGGCATTTCCAATTACTTTTTGAATGTCTTTGTTGTGGTAAGTCGGGTACGTTTCATGACCCGGACGGAAATAAAACACTTTTCCGCTGCCCCGCTTGTATGTGCATCCGCTTCTGAATACTTCTCCGCCTTCAAACCAGCTCATAAATATGAGCTCATCCGGTGCCGGAATGTCAAAATGCTCTCCATACATTTCTTCTTTTTCAAGCTCAATGTATTCTCCAATTCCTTCCACAATAGGGTGGCTTGGTTCAATGACCCACAGCCTCTCCTTCTCGTCTGCTTCTCTCCATTTCAAGTCACAGCCGGTCCCCATAAGAGATTTAAAGATTTTTGAAAAATGTCCGGAATGAAGAACAATCAGCCCCATACCGTCAAGCACTCTGTTTTTCACTTTTTCTACAATGGCATCGTCTACTTCTTCATGGGCAAGATGCCCCCACCAAATCATCACGTCTGTGTTCTGAAGGACTTCGTCCGTCAGACCATGCTCCGGCTCGTCAAGTGTTGCCGTTTGGACACGATGGCCCATTTCCTCAAGGAATCCTGCAATCGTGCCGTGAATCCCCTCGGGATAAATGGAGCGCACCTCCGGATTTTGCTGTTCATGACGATTTTCATTCCACACTGTTACATTCATTTCCTGCACCATCCTTATGTAATTTCTATCTATTAATCAACCAGTATGGTTAATCGTTTACGTATAGGCGACTGTTGATTCCCTGACCGCCAGTTCAACCGGCAGCACCTTCTTGAAAGTCCCGGGGCTATTTTGAAAAAGAGCGGAGAAAATCATCTCTGATGACTGAATTCCCTTCGCTAAAATGTCCTGTCTGACGGTTGTCAGACTTGGAGACAAATATTGACTGACATTTAAATCGTCAAACCCGACTATCGAAAGATCATCGGGGATCTTTTTCCCTGCTGAAGCATATTGCCTCATAATGCCGAGACAAAGAATATCCGATGTGGCAAAAACAGCTGTGACGGGTTCCTCGCTGTTCATGATTTGTCTTCCCGTCTCTAATGAAGACTCGAGCGTACTGTCACCGCTTTCAAAAATAAGCGAGGGCTTGAACGGGATGCTGTACTTTTTGAGAGCTCTTTTGTAGCCGGCTATCCTCTGCTCATCAACCGGACTGTTTTCCGCTGCTGCAACAGCCATCGCAATGGAGGTGTGACCAAGAGAGAGCAAGTGTTCAGCTGCCAGGTAGCCTCCTTCTTCATCATCAATATTCATCCTGTGGTAGCTGCCTTCCGGTACATCATAGGCATCGACAAGAACAATGGGGATCGAGATATTGCGGGCCAGCTCCTCCACAATCGCTCCGGAAGCATTCATAACAATCAGGCCGTCCAGATTCCTTCTCTGGACCCATTGGCTGCATTCATCGGCCGCACTGATTCCTGCCAGAAGAATATCATAGCCATAACCCCTCGCCACGCTTTCGACTCCGCTAATAAATTCATTGTAATACAGATTCGTCTGAAATACAGGCAATAAGGAGTCCCGGCTCAGAATTTTGAGCAGTCCGATCAGCTTTGACTGCTTCTTAGAGAGGCTGATCGCTGTTAAATCAGGGAGGTAATTCAGTTCTTCTATGGATCTCTTAATCTTTTCTTTTGTTTCTTCCGAGACTTTGTTTTTCCCGTTCAGGACATAGGAAACGGCCGCACTTGATACTCCTGCATGCCTGGCAACATCCTTTATCGTTACTTTCTTTTTCATGATTCCTCCTAGTTAACCGGTTAACTCCACTTACATACTATCTGATTTTTTTTCGAAAAACAATCTTTATTTTTCAAAATATTTAAGTTACCGGCAGCGCTTCCATTCAAATAGCTGTTCCGCCGGATTCTGTTCCGGCCAAATAGGCAAAATACCGGATATTTTTCAAGATTCATAACATATAAATATAGCATGATGTGCTGCAAGGGAGAGAGCCTGGCCATGGAACATAAAAATAAAAAAAACAATTTAAAAAAACCGAAAAAATTTACAACCGCAGACTTGGGCTACAAAGTATCGGAAGAAAACCAGAAGCTTTTAAAAATGCTGAAGAATTTGAAAAAAGCCTGATTATTCTGCCGCTGAAACAGAATAAAACAGGTCCTTTGCAAGATTTTTCAATTCTTGTTCATCCTTTTTTTTATAGGAAATGACGGCACAGCTTGCAGGTCCGCAAGATTTATAGAGATCAAGGCCGCCGTTTATGAGTCTCGCCTGCGGATTCAGGATAAGGGCCTCATGGGCAATCCCCTTTGAACCGGCGGGAATCATCTCATATACTCCGGGGTGGCTGACAAGCTTCATAAAAAGGGACAGAGGGATCATCCGGTCTTTCTTTTCGAGTACTTCAGACCCGACTAAAGGCTCTCCAATCACCGCGATCGCCGCATCGGGAGGTGTGCAGCCGGCCTGATAGTCCTTTTTCCGCACTTTTCCGAGCACAGTGATGCCGAGCGCAGACTGCACCATCTCCATGTTGCTCTCCGTGCTCCCGGCTATTGCCGCCCCCTCTGCCCGGGCTTCCTTCAATAGATGAAGGCAGGCTTTCTCTATCCTTCCCCATGCTTCATCTCCCATAAAATTATGAATCAGGACTGAAAAGGGAACGGCTTTAACGGACATGCACTCCATCAGTGCTACTCTTAAGGTCAGCGAAGCCGTCACTTCAATTGGTGCCTTCACCTGATCAAGCTCCCTTTCCCCGATCGCCCCTGCGTTATCGGCTGCAGCAACGAGCCACTCTTTCTCATTGAGCTCAAACGTTTGGATATCCCTCATTTTCCTGCTCCCTTCAGCGGAGTCTGAATGCCATACCATATGAAATCGGCCCGTTTGGCATGCTGGACAATATCCTGATAAACCCAGCCGGTTACATCCCGCCAAAGCCTGTTTTCAGCTTCTGCCGGAACAATTCCTTTTGAGATATCTGTGCCTATGAGCACTAGGTTATTTTCCTCCGCCGCTTCTTCCCATTCCTGCCAATACCGGATTAAACACCTCCACGTATCCGCGGTTTGCTGCCCCGCTTCCATAAGATCTCTTCTGATGAACTCCTCGAGTCCCTCTATGACTGTCAGGGTCCGGAAAGGCTGGTGCAGTTCATCATTCCTGTATGCACTGATCCAAAGTGCTTCTTCACTCCACCAGCTCTGTTTTCTTACCCATTTGGCTTTGCCGTTAAAGGCACCTCCTGAAACGAAATGCATGGCTCTCCCCTCCTAAGTGCTTCAAGTGTAAAGATCATGATGAACCCGGCTCCCGGCTCTGCCTTCCACTCCCAAAAACCTCTGGCATCACCAGACCATTCCGTCATGAGCTGGCGGATGGTTCCGCCATGGCAAATAACAGCGGCAGAGGGTGCATGGCTCCTTAGTATCCGGTCCCGGATCATTCCCCAGCCATCCATGACCCTTTCTTTAAAAGCCGTTAAGCTCTCACCATCCGGAGGGGCATGCTGATCCATGTCGGAAAGCCAGAGAGCATAATCCCTATCCTCTTTTAAATCCCTGTAAGAAAGTCCTTCCCATCTCCCAAAATGGATTTCTTTCAAAGCCGGAACAGCGGTTTTTGGAACATCCGGAAATAAAAGATCTGCTGTCTGATCCGTGCGGAGCATACCGCTCGTAAATAAAAGGACAGGATCAAAGCCTTTAACTGGAGAAAGCAAGGCTTTTCCTTCATCCGACAGCGGATCATCCGTCCAGCCGCTGTACACATGCCGGCTGTTTTTTTCCGTCATGCCATGGCGAAATAATGCAATAGCCACAGTCCCATCCATAAAACCGTTTCCCCTCCTTCCGCAGATGCCCCAAGCAAATCGCCGGTAACTCCGTTAAACTGTTTCACTATAAAGAATCCAGCCACTGCTGTAAAACAGAAAAGCAGCAGCACCAGACTTAAAAAAAAAGTGCCGAGCATCGGTTCTGCTGCATAAAAAAGAACGGCAGCACCCACAATCCAGCCAGAAAAAACGAGTAGTACCTTCCGCTTATCCAAGCCTCTATGAAAAAAAGAAGCCAGGCCCTCTTTTTTTGCCGGGGGAACACAGGCAAGCAGGATTCCCATTCCGATCCTTGACAGCAGCGGAATGACCGCCGCAAGAAAGTAGTCCATCCATTCCAGCCGGACGGTGATTTCGTAGATAAATAGAAACCTGGCAGAGAGCAAAACAAGGACAGACAGAACGCCAAACGCGCCGGTCCTTGGATCCTTCATGATTTCAAGGCGCTTTTCTTTATCTCTGTACGAAAAATAAGCATCACTTGCATCCATCCAGCCGTCCAGATGAAGACCTCCCGTCAGAATGATAGCCAAAATCCAAACAAAAAAGGCGGACGCAAGGTCAGAGAAAGGGGAAAAGGTCTTCATCCCCCATAAAGCAGCCATCATCATAAGACCGAGGATTATCCCTGTTAGCGGGAGACTCCTTACGGCATACGAAACCCTTTTAGGATCCATATCAAAAGACTTCTTTACAGGGATCGCTGTAAAGAATTGAACAGCAATCAGAAATCCTTCGACTCGAGTCTTCACGTTTAAGCGCCCCCTTCAGCCATTTCCATGATTCTCTCCATATCGAGATGCGGCTCGATTTGTTCTGCCAGGAGGCTGTAGCGCTCATCCTTCAATGCTTCAAGATTGATTGAGCGGAGCGCTCCGGCCCCTTTTTTCTCCCGAAGGTGATTCAGCCAGGCCGTACGAAAGCCATCATTGTAAAACAGGTGGTGCATGTAGGTTCCTGTCACAAATCCCGCTGTAGCTCCTTCATCCCCGCTGCCGCCGGGAAATTCAAGGAACGGCTCGAATCCGCTGCCGTACGTTTTCCCCATATGAATTTCATAGCCTTTTACCGTCCATTGTCCGAGAGGGCATGTTTTTGCGGTTCGGCCTGATCTGCGAATCGTTTCTTTTTCCTTCAGGAATTCAGTATAAACAGGCAGCAGTCCAAGGCCAGCTGTTTCATATCCTTCCACTCCCGTATCCATGCCAAAACGGTCAATGAGCCTCTCTCCAAGCATCTGATACCCGCCGCAGATTCCAAGCACTTCTTTTCCTGCCCGGGCATGTTCGAGGATAGCCTGGGCCAGCCCGCTTTTATTAATGGTCTCCAAATCTGAGATTGTACTTTTCGTTCCCGGTAGAATGATTGCATCAGGTTCTCCCAGATCTTCCGGCCTGTCTATAAACCTGATTCTGACATCCTCCTCAAAAAGAAAAGGTTCAAAATCGGTGTAATTTGAAAGGTAAGGCAATTTAATGACTGCGAGGTCAATAGCAAATTTTCTTTTCACCGGAAACAGAGAGGTGATGGAAAGCGAGTCCTCTCCTTCAATCATATGACCGTGAAGAAATGGAACGATTCCGAGAACAGGTACGCCTGTTTCTGCCTCCAGCCACTCTCTTCCCTCCCTAAACAGCTCGATATCCCCTCTAAACTTATTGATTATCAATCCCTTTACCCTTTTTCGGTCCTTCGGGGACAAAAGGGCAAGCGTACCAAAAATGCTTGCAAATACGCCTCCCCGTTCGATATCGGCAACAAGAATAACCGGCAAATCGGCGAGCTCGGCAACCTTCATATTGACCAGCTCCCGGTCATTTAAATTCACTTCCGCCGGAGATCCTGCTCCCTCCGCAATGATATAGGAATACCTTTTGCCGAGTTCATAGATGGATTGTTCAATTGCCTGAAGCCCTCTCTCGTAATAGCTGCTTCTATAGTCCATGCCGGACAAGACTTGATCCCGTTTTCCGAAAAGCACCACTTCAGAAGCCATGTCACTTGAAGGCTTCAAAAGAATCGGATTCATATACACATTCGCTTCCTGGCCTGCTGCTTCAGCCTGAATGCCCTGTGCCCTTCCGATCTCAAGTCCATCAAGTGTTACATAGGAATTATTGGACATATTTTGGGATTTGAAAGGAGCGGCATTCAGACCTTTATCCGCAAATATTCTGCATAAAGCGGTCACGAGCAGGCTTTTCCCCACATCTGAAGAAGTCCCTTGAAGCATGAGTCCTTTCACTGCCTTGCCCCCTTCATTAAAACCGGAATTCCGTTCTCAACAAGAAAGGCGGATTGCGCCTTTCTTACGGCATCCTGATGAATTTCCCCCAGCGCAGCCTGATAAGCCAGAACCGTTTTGCTGTATGGCTGTGCGTCATAAAACAGCTCATTGGACACAAGGATCAGCACACTGCATGCTCTCTCAAGAGACTGAATGCCCATGAGCAAGTGTTTGGATACCTCTTCAGGCGGATTGGCTGAGAACATTTCATTGTTGAGCCACGTCGTCAGACAGTCGACGACGACGATATCGTTTTTTGTAAACTGGCTTGAAAGGAGATGCAGATCCCGGGGCTGTTCATATGTATGCCAGGGTAAAGCGGATGAAAAACGTTCCTGCTGATGCTTCGCAATCCTTTCTACCATTTCCTGATCGGCCGCTCGTCCTGCTGCAATGTAGTTCAGTTTTCCTTTTTTCCCTGCTGCCTCCTTTGCGAGACGTTCCGCAAAAGAGGTCTTCCCGCTTCTGACGCCCCCGGATACGAAAATCAGCAATATTTCCACTCCTTAAGCGCTTGGATAAGCTGATCGTTTTCTTCCGGAAGCTTCACCGCAATCCGCAGGTAGTTTCCATTCAGACCGGCAAAATTTTCAGTATGCCTCACGGTTATCCCCTTTTCCAAAAGAAAACGGAAAAGCCCTTCCTCTTTAGGAGCAGCGATTAAATAAAAATTGGTGCTGCTTGGGTATACCCGGATTCCAATCAAAGACAGTTCCCTCATGACTCTTTTGCGTTCCAGTTCAATCAGCAGTCTTGTTTTTTGTGCGTGCTCTGCGTCTGCTGCACACACCCTTCCAATCACCTGTGCGAGCGCGTTGACACTCCAATGGGGCTGCCTCTTTTTCAAATCCCCGATGATCGAAGGCTCCGCAAGGATATAGCCAAGTCTCAGGCCTGCGAGTGCATACATTTTCGTGACTGACCTTAAAATGATCAGATTGGGATAACGGTGAAGCTCAGAAACTACGGACGGTTCATTTTCGGCAAAATCGTAAAACGCTTCATCACAAATAACGAGGGTTCCGGCCTTTTCCGCCTGCTCAATAACATCCAAAAGAATAGAACGGCTATATACTTTCCCCGTCGGATTATTGGGGCTGCAGAGAAATACAGCTTTTTTCCCTTCCATCATCGTGAAAATTCTTGAATCCAGGTCCCAGTTGTTTTCTTCGAGCAGCACGAGAGAATCAATCGAAGCTCCTTGCACTTCAAGTGCCTGGCGGTATTCGGAAAAAGACGGTTCAATGATTAATACATCCTGTCCCTTGAGCATTTGTCCAAGAAGAAAAATAAGCTCCGCTGCACCGTTTCCTGCCAGAATAAAGGATTCCGGCACCTTTTCTTTCACTGAGAGAGCCTTTAAAAGCTCTGCCGCATCAGGATCCGGATAATCTTGAATACAGGCACTATATCCTTCCCAGTTTTCATGAATGAACTTCGGAGGTCCATATGGATTTGTATTGACGCTGAAATCAAGAATGTTTTGTGGAGCCTTCAGCTGAAGGCTGTTATATACATGCTTCGGGTTAGATCCATGATGCGGTAAATTCAAGAAACAATCCTCCTATCCATAACAAAACAATAAAAGCAATAACCGTCCGGTTCATGATTTGAACGGTTTGCAGGATATGAATCCGTGTAAGCGGATGATCAGGCCTTCCCATCCGTGCCCTTTCAGATTGAATGCCTTCATACGTATTCATCCCGCCAAGCTCAATCCCGAGCAAATAAGCGGCCGCCGCTTCTCCCCATCCGCTGTTCGGACTTGGATGCTTTTTGGCATCAGCGGATACGTTGCTCCAATGTCCAATCCCTTTACAGGAAACCAGCATCAGCGCAGCCGTTATCCTTGCCGGAATCCAGTTCAAGACATCATCCAGCCTTGCGGAAGCCCAGCCGAATTTAAAAAACCGTTCACTTTTGTATCCAGCCATTGAATCAAGCGTGTTGACCAGTCTGTATAAAAGAGCAGCCGGAGCACCGCCAATGGCGGCCCAAAAAAGGGGGGCCGTTACTCCGTCACTCGTGTTTTCCGCAACCGTTTCAACCGTCCCTCTCACGATTTCGCTTTCCTGAAGGTCATCCGTCTCTCTCCCTACTATATAGGAAAGCTTGATTCTCGCCTTTTTAATGTCTCCCGTTCTAAGAGGAGCCTCCACATCCAGCGCCGCCTCTTTTAAACTCCGCTGAGCAATGCTAGTGAAGATAACAGCAGCTTCAAACAGGATCCCCGCTGCGGGATGAAACCCGTAACATATATGCTGAAGGGGTATGACCACTATAAGAACAGCCACAAGAAGAACGAGAACCATAAGGACGCCTTTCATTTTTTTGCAGCTCCCCTTATTCATCCTTTTTTCGAGAAAAGAAATCGCCCGGCCGAACCACCTGACAGGATGGGGCATCGATGGGGGATCTCCGAGTATACGGTCCAGCAGGACGGCTATCGTTAAAGCCGCAAGATGATTAAGCACGGCTTTTCCTCTTCAGGTATAGCTTGATGGACTCCGAGGTGCATTCATAAACGCTTTTTCCAATAGCTCTTCCCAGGTCAGTGGCCGTCCCTGCATAAGCAAGCTTTCTGCCTTGTTGTGTAGCGGCAATGAGAACACTGTCCGTTGTCGTTCCGGTTGCAATGGTCTTCGTTACAGGATCCTGGATGAGACAATCAGCCAGCGCCCGTGTTTTTGCCTCTGTAGCGGTGATGACGGCCTGTAAGAACGCTTCATCTGAACAAATTCCGTTCACAAACACCCAAGTGTTAATGGTTCCGGGTGAAACACTCAGTCCCGCTGATCCGCAGGAAGCATCCGCCGCGTTTCCGGTTCCCGCAGTAACGACGGTTAAAATCGAAAATCCATCCCCCTCTGTCATTTTCACGCTTGCATCCTCAAGCATGACGGCCGTCATCATACCGACCGTTTCATTCGGATCAAATCCTTTTGACTGGATAAACCGGATTAAGTCTAGCTGCGGATCACCGCATGGATCATTCACGCCGACATGCCGGTTCAAAAAGGTTGTATACCAGCCTATTCCTGCATGAACAACTGCCGAAGAAATGGTCTTTAGTGGGAATGGGGCTTTTAATGTTATGTATTCAGGCCGGATTGCAAGCATGGATTCAGTAATCTCCAGCTCTCTCCCCTGTTCGGCCGGGGAATCCAGAATAACCTGTGGACTTTCGTGGGAAGGGTGATAATGGCGTTTAATCCCCGCTTTGTACACTTCTTTTAAAGAGGGCTCCTGCAGAGCATCATAAGGCGTTCCGATCCCTGATACGTTTCCTTTGTCCAAAAGGAGCACACGGTCACAATACAGACTTGCCATATTTAAATCATGAAAAATGGAAACGATCGTCAAGTTCCGGTTCTTTGTCCACCCCTTCAGCCTCGAAAGGAGGCTCTGCTGAAACGCAAGATCCAAATGGTTGGTCGGCTCATCCAGCAGCAGGATATCCGGATCCTGGGCAAGAGCCTGAGCGAGAAAGACTCTCTGCTGTTCTCCCCCGCTCAAATCCTGAATGGACCTGTGTGCGAATTCCGCCACTCCTGTATCTTCCATGGCAAGATGCACGAGCTGTTCATCTTCAGTCGTCCATCTTGGCAAAATCCGGGCCTGATGAGGATAGCGGCCAATACTTACCGCCTCCTTCACCGTCATATCAAAGGCTGTATGGGTAAGCTGGGGAAGAACCGCCATCACCTTCGCCAGCTCCTTTGTTTGATAGGAGCCGACCGGACGATCTTTAATCCGGACTTCTCCCTTTGAAGCCGGATGAATACCGGACAGTATTTTCATCAGCGTCGTTTTGCCGCTCCCGTTAGGGCCGAGAATACCAAAGAACTCTCCCTTGCTGACAGAAAAACTGACTCCGTTCAATACATTTTTTTTCTCATATCCCCCGGATACAAGCTGAACTTCAATCATTTCTGGGACCTCCTTTCCTAAGACCGTCTTTTCTTCGCTGCTAAAATAAAAGCAAATACCGGCGCACCGGCAATCGCCGTAATAATTCCGATTGGGAGCTCAACCGGTGTTATCAGTGTCCTGGCAAGTAAATCCGCCAAAATTAAGAACCCCCCTCCGATGATCATCGATAAGGGAAGAAGATGGCGGTGATCACTGCCGAATAAAAACCTTGTCATGTGGGGAATGACAAGACCTGCAAATCCGATGGTGCCGGAAACGGCTACCGCGGAACCTGTAAGCATAGAAGCTGAAATCACAATCATGAGCTGCTTCCGCTTCACATTGACCCCGATATGCCGCGCCCGGTCCTCTCCGAAAGAAAAAGCATTCAGCTCCCTTGTATGCATGAGAAGAACGATGGCACCCAGAATGGTAAACGGAAGGATCATCTGAACATAGGGCCAGCCTCTCATTGATACGCTCCCGAGAAGCCAGTTCATCACCTGGCGAAGTTCCTCTCCGCTTAGTGCAATGATTAAAGAGATAAAGGAACCGAGAAAAGAATTAAAAATGACCCCTGCCAAAATCATCGTTTCCATGGATGTTCGCCTTTGAGCAATATAAGCAAAACCGAGTACGCCAAGCATGGTCGCAAAGCCTGAAGCAATGCTGATCACAGGAAGTGTAAAGTTTCCAAAAACATGGATTCCAAAATAAATCACACACACGGCTCCAAGGGATGCTCCGGATGAAACCCCGAGGGTATAAGGATCTGCAAGAGGATTCCGAAGCAGTCCCTGAAAGGCTGCACCGGCAAGCGACAAGGATGCCCCTACGAGTCCTGCCAGGATCACACGGGGAAACCGGATTGACATGAGGATATTCTGATTCGCATCAGAAGCAGCGTGTCCTCCAAATAAAGCAGACACAATCTCCTTAGGAGAAATAGCCGCTGTTCCAATCGAAACAGCGGCTATAAAAGAAATCCCCAAAAACAGTAGTGCGAAAGCATAGGGAATGATGCGGTTATTTTGTAAATACGTCCGGATAGATTGCGTTCGCAAGCTCTTCTACTCCTTCAATTAAACGCGGGCCCGGTCTTGTCACTTTATCCGAGTGCACGTCGAAAACTGCTTTTTCTTTGATTGCGGTCACACTTTCCCAGCCTTTTCTGCTCATGACCTGCTCTACAGGGTTCGGACTATAGTAGCCGTATGTAGTCACAATGACATCCGGATTCAACTTCACAATCGCTTCTTCTGACATTTTAGGCCAGCCGGACTGCCCTGCAGCAGCATTCTTCGCCCCAACCGTCGTCAGAATATCATTTAAAAATGTATCTTTACCGGCTGTATAAATCTCTGGTGAAGGAGACACCTCTGCAAATACGCTTTTCCTTTGATCTTCTGGGATAGCGGAAGCTTTCTCTTTAATCTCTGCCAGCTTTTTTTTCATGCCTTCAACTATTTTTCCTGATTCTTCCCGTTCTCCGGTAGCCTGTCCAATCATGTCGATCGATTCATATACTTTATCAAAGCTCTGAGCATCCTTAATAAGGATGACTTTAATCCCGGCATCTTCCAGCTGCTTCAGGCCGTCCGCTGAGTTGTGGGCACCTGACTCATGCGCCAGGACTAAGTCGGGCTGCAAGCCGATAATCTTTTCAACATTAAAATCCATTCCGCCGACTTTTTCTTTTTTTACAGCCTCTTCCGGATAGTTGTCGTTATCCGTTACACCGATAACCTTATCGCCAAGACCCATTGCAAATAGAATTTCCGTGTTGCTCGGAATAAGAGACACGATTTTCCCGGGTTCCTTTTCAATCGTTACTTCTTTTCCGGATGCATCCTTGATTTTTACTGGAAACTCCGCTTTTTCACTTTGAGCCGTTTGCTTTTCATTCATTTGTTCCGGTGCAGCAGAATCCTGACCGCAGCCTGAAATGATTCCCGCTGTCAGAAGCAGCACTGTAAATATGGAAAACAACCTATTCATTTTTTAGCCTCCATGATTTTTCATCCTCAATTTTTTGCCATCTTTGGCCATCTTACTGCCGGCTGTAAAACAAAAGCTGTGTTAAAGCAGGGTGCTGATACCCGGTTATCGGAGCGGAAGGCGGGAGACTCCTTCCCTGCAGCACCGCAGGCGCATAGAGCCAGTCCGGACCGCGCCTCAGAACGCCATGATCAACAGCCAAATTTAACGGGGCGAAAACAAAAAACACCTCCCTGGCAAAAGGAGATGACGGTTTATGTTATGGAGACTGCACAAGTCAATAAAAGACTTTCCGGTCAACGGTAACACCATCCTATCCTCGTAGGTATGCGGTGACGAGATGCAAGGCAGGTCTCCTGGCTCATGATCATCGCTCCCCGCTTTCCTTCCCATGCAAATCTGCACAGTGGAATCAAGCAGGTCACTCCCATTTACAGTGGCGGGACCGCGCCGGAATTAAACCGGCTTCCCTTTTAAGCTGATAAAAATCAGCACCTACATCTTATCGATATAAAAATTTGTACAAACGTATTATACACAACCTTGTAACGATTGTCAGTCTGTTTCTATTAATCGCACGGCTGATTCTGTCCATTTCCGCTTAATATGTCCGGGCCCGGAAGTTAATCCGGCTTCCCGCATCAGTCAAAATAAACTTCTTTTCGTCCATCCCAGCAGTACTCAAATAAAATCTGAATCTGACTTTCTGTAATTCTTCCTAGAGACAGCGGCGGGAGTCCATCCAGAGGGAAGAATCCTGCATCAAGCGTTTCCAGGCCTGTTTCAAGCCTGCCTCCCGTCTTCTCGCACAGGAAAAACATTTTATAGATATGATAGGCTCCGGGCGGATGAGGATGGCACTTCTTATCCATTACCGCAATCAGACGCTTCGGCTTTACCTTTAAACCAGACTCCTCGAACGCTTCCTTCGCTGCATTCTCCGACGGAGTTAACCCTATATCTGCCCAGCCGCCCGGAAGAGACCAGAGGCCGTCCATCCTTTCCCGTACAAGCAATAGTTTATTATCCTGAAACACAACGGCTCTCGAGTCAACTTTCGGAGTCTGATAGCCCGTCTCATTTGCAAACAGTCCCGGAAGCTTGTTCATCGGCACATCCGTATACTCTGAGACTATTTCCTGACTCAGTTCGCGCAGCCGCTCAAACCTTTCCAGATCAAACGGATCCTTTGAATAAGCAAGTCCTGCCTGCGACAATGACTGAATCTCCTTTGCCCACGTTAACCATTTCGGCTCCATCATGTTCCTCCTTTTATCCGGCACACTCTTTCTATTGTATCGTATGAAAGAATGAGTTGCATAGACACGGCGAATTGAGAGTTTCGTGCTATGAAACTTCAATCTCCTATCCTATTTTGCCATGCATCCAGACCGGGCAGGCGTATTTTCTCTTTTTATAAGGATCTGTTAACGTCTGATGTTGATTGGAGCGGAAGGTGCGAGACTCAAAGCTTGAGAGTGGCGGGACAGGTGAGACCCCGCAGTTGCAAAGCGGCAGGGCGTCCCCCAGGGATAAGCGAGTGCCTGCTAGCTGCAGTCAATTGCCAAGTTTAACAAAGTTTTAAAAAAAATAAAAAAACACCTTTTCAAACAGCTTGTCCCTGCCTTATATTTGGAAAGGATTTTTCAAATGTGCATGTGGAGGTTTGGAATGATGAGAGATATAGGAAGAAGAATTGTCATCAGTTTAGCGCTTGCCGGTATCATACTTGGAGGAATGAGTGTCTCATTCGCAAATTTGCCGGCTGAGCGACAACAGGAGAAGAATATCGCCGTGAGACCTTAGGAAATAAAAAAAGAGCAGCCGGATCACTGCCCGAACTGCCGCCTACATAATTATACGTTTTCTTCAATCCTGAAACCGCTGAATTCTGCTATGAAGCCATTTTTAATAGGGCTGCAGCAGTATATGCCGCACATGACCTTTTCATGAGGTTTCTGAAGCCTTGCTACCCGAAGCTGCTGCCACCTGTCTTTTAGCCATACTTCCACAAGATAATCCTGGCCTGTCCGGGTAATTTTGTACTGCAATTCCGATGGAGCGTCCATTAATTCCTGGGTCGACCAATCGCTGAATCCAAAATTAGTCACAACCGCTCCAAGTTTTGGAAGATGGTGCAGTTCATGCTCCAGCGATGTTTTCAGCCAATTGTTTTCATCAAGGCGAACCATCAAACCCGCTTGATCAAACTGATGCTGCGGATTGCCTTCTACCGTTACAGTCATGACAAAATCCAAGTCTGTTTCCATGTAATAAAAATGGCCATTATCATTCTGGAAGCCGTAATGGGTTTTTTGCCAGAAGTCTGTGACCCCTTCTGCGCTGACGGTCATTCTTTCATTTTTGATGTTCCAGCTTGAAGGCTCATGCATCCATTTTCCGCCAATAAATCCCTGCTGAATCGTCTGTGGGCCTTCTTGCAGACGGGGATCGTTAATCATCACCAGATCTGCTTTTTGCTTAGGTTCATCAATGATTGTATGAATGTGATGGGCTCCCATTCTCCACTCGATATTTTTTTGCTGCGCGGCTTTTTCTCTTTCTTTTGCCGTTTGTCTGGAACAGTCCACCCAAATGGATGTGTGGAATAATTCATTAACCGTATTTTTCAGGAGAAATGGACCGCTTGCAAGAACGATGTCCCATTCCCGGTGCTGCTTTGCTTTTTCAATCGCCGCTTTCGCCTTCTGTACGGGCATGGCTTGTTCATACCAGCTTTTGGCTGGATTTTCAGGGTCCATCTCCACTTCTTCCTCTAGTAATTGCTCAAAATGAACAAGCAGCCCCTGTTTCACGAGTTCCCCCTGCAAATACCGCGCCTGTTCCTCATACCCTGATCCACTGATTCCGCTGATGCCAATTATGACCGGCTTCTGATTTGGCAGGATCTGCATGACTTGTTCAACAATAGTTTCCATTTTCAGCCCCCGCTTATTTCGGACATGCTTATTGAATCGATTGTACCATTCCGTTCCTCGAATGTCTTATTTCTTCAATTGACTATTTCCCTTTTTTGCTTCATCAGCTGTGTAAATTTTTCATCCAGTTCTGCATACCCTGAATCCCCCGGCTGCAGAAGACTGAGCTTTCCAAGGACGGCTGAAAGCTCCGTTTCAAGAATGAGAAGTCTCTCATCCTCATCCTGCCGGCCGACGCCTGAATCTTTTATCTCCCACTCTTTCAGAGTCATTCCATATCTGCGGATTACTTGATCCTCTTCTATTACCAAAAGACAATCCGCCAGCTTCTCCAAAAAATAGTAATCGTGAGAAACGATCAGCAGCGTGCCTTCGAACAGGCTGAGCGTTTCCTCCAGCTGCTCTCTTGATGGAAGATCCAGATGATTGGTCGGCTCATCCAGAATGAGCATATCAAGTTCCTGCAAAAGCAGCCCGATCAGTTTTACCCGCGTCCTCTGACCGAGGCTGAGCTCACTAATCCTGCGGTCCATCATTTCCGATAATCCCAGATGCGCACTGATGTCCATCGCCCTGCTTTTTGTATCACGGTCTGTTAATCCCAAAGCCTCAAATGGAGTCTGGTTTTCGTTTAAGTCTTCAACCTCCTGGCTCAAGTAGCCGATCTTAAGAGAATCGCTGAACCAGATTTCTCCGTCTGAAAGCTCCTCTTTTCCTAATAAAATATTTAAAAAGGTTGTTTTTCCGCTTCCATTCGGTCCGAGAAGTGCTGCTTTTTCTCCGTGTTTCATATAAAAGTGGCTGGGATGGAACAGCGTTCTTGACCCAAATGCTTTTGCAGCGCCGGCCGCTTCAAGAATCCGTTTCCCCCGTTTTTGCGAAGCGGTAAAGTCAAAATACACGCTCGTATCTTCTTTCGGCTTTTCGACTTTATTCTTTTCCAATTCGGCATTCAGCCGCTTCATTTTGGACCGGATTTGGATATCCATTTTCTTGGCCTTCACTCTCTGGGTTTCTTTATAGCCCATCGGAAGCTTCTCATTCGTCTTGCTTTTGGTGGATTCCCTGTGAGCTTTCTCCGACCATTTCTTCAAATTTTCCATCTGGCCGACAATCCGTTTTTTATACCGCTGCTGCTGCTCATAATCCTTCTCCTGAATTTCAAACCTTCGCTGCTTCTCTTTCCTGTAAGCTGAGTAGTTTCCGTCATAGGAAATGAGCTTTCCATCGTCGAGCTCTTCAATTCTCGTTGCGGTTTGATCAAGAAAATAACGATCATGAGAAATAATCAGGACCGTCCCGCTGAAACGCTGCAATTCTGACGTCAGCCATTTGATACCGAGCAAATCCAAATGATTCGTCGGTTCATCCAGGATAAGCAAATCCGGATTTCCCTGCATCACGTTGGTCAATGCAACCTTTAATTTTTCACCGCCGCTTAAATGCTTTCTTTCACGGTTCTCTTCCAGTGAACCGATTCCAAGCATTTTTGCAGATTTCAGCCATTCTTTAGAATGATGCTGAACGTTCAGGATCTCATCCGTATAATCAACCGACTGCTGCAGATAACCGATTTTTACTTTTTTCCCGAAAGCATCTATAAACCCGTCATCAAACGGGAGGATACCCGCAAGAATCTTCGCGAATGTCGTCTTTCCGGTACCGTTGTATCCCGCAAGACCAATTCTGTCACCTAACCCTATATCCAAATCCAATCCCGTTAGAATATCCCGGTCACCAAAGCTTTTTTTTATATTTCTTATTTTCATCAAAAGCATACGCTTCACATCCCAATCCTTTTTTGAATACAAAAAAACCTCTCAGGAACCTGGAGAGGAAAACGAATGCCATATTCAAAAAAGCCTTTGCCAAAAAATACTTTGACGGCTTTAGAATGAAAAATGGGCGCACGAATCCTACTCTCTTTTGGTTCCTTTTTATTAAAGAAACGTCAGAAAATAAGATTACAGCTTCATTGGCCCAGATTCATTCCCTTCTGCAAATAGTACCTATAGTATATTCAGACCTTCCTTTATCTGTCAACCTTCATTTACAAAGAGATTTCAGATGATGGCGGACGATTCTGCTCATCTTTTCAGGATCGCAATCCTCCGGTCTGATCACTCCATGAATGGCGATGCCGTCGATTAAAGCAAACAGTCGCTCGATTTCCATTTCTTCATCCAGGTCATCTTTTGCCATTCCTAATTGAATGAGCCCTGTTATGATTAATGTAACTCCTTTCTTTAATTCATCGTAAATTTCAGAGCTGAGCGGAGCCAGAACCTTGTCAGTAAAAGCTTTTACGATAAAAGCAAACCATACCTCCGTTTCCGTTCTCCTTTCACCGTTAAGCGGAAGTGCTTCTTCGAGAAGCATGGCCATATCTTCCAGATGGTTACCTGTAAATACAGCGCCTTCCGCTCTTTTCCTTATTTTTTCAGATATAGATTTCATCGTAAACAGGATCAATTCTGATTGAGTGGAAAAATAATGGCGCATCGATCCAGGTGAAAAACCGGCTTCTTCTGCCACATTCCGGACAGACACTTGCTCCATTCCATCCCTTGCAACAATTCTCCATACTGCTTCGGCTATTTTTTCTTTTTGTTTTTCGTGATCTACAAATTTAGGCATGTTTGTAGTTTAACACATCTTGTTTTTTTAATACAGTTGTGTTATTTTGTTTTTAACACAGATGTGCTAAAAAGGAGAATGCTGAATGATTGGCTGGCTTATTATCGCGTGCGAAATAGGATTCTGGGTTTTTGTCCTCGCCGGATTGGCAGCACGCTATCTGCTTCGAATGAAAAAAACAGGAGCGGTCCTGCTCTTATGTACACCGGTTATTGATCTGATTCTGCTTGGAGCGACCATCATTGATTTACAATCCGGGAAAGATGCTGAATTTGTCCATGCCGTTGCGGCCATTTATATTGGTTCAACCATCGCTTTCGGCCATAAAATGATCCACTGGGCTGACATCCGCTTCGCCCATCGCTATGCAGGAGGCCCTGCACCTGAAAAACCGCATAAGCTCGGAAAATCACATGCCAAGAGAGAACGGGCCGGCTGGTACCGGCATTTTCTAGCCTGGGCAATAGGCTGCGCTCTTCTTTTTGGTATGATTGCACTTATTGGGGATTCTTCAAGAACGGCAGAACTGCAGACAGCTGTAAATTACTGGTCTCTCATACTCGCTGCTGATTTTCTATACAGTTTCAGCTACACGCTCTGGCCGCGGAAAGGCAGGGAATCGGAAATATAACACTGAGAACGGGATTTCTGAAAGAGATTTCGCCTGGCATCGCAGTTCTTTTCCTGCCTCAATGCTTCTCTGCCGCCCGGCACCCCCTGCTCTGCCCAAAAAGAAACCAGCCGGATCATGATCCGGCTGGTTTTTTCGGTTTTTCTTCAAATAAAATTTTGGCAAAATCCTGGACAGGTTTGTATCCAATCTCGGCATAAATTTTATTGGCGGTCGGATTCGCCTGATCTGTAAACAGGCTGACTGTTTCGAATCCGCTTGCAAGCATTTGTTCCGTCAGCTCCATGACACATTCTGTGGCATAGCCCTTTTTACGGTGTGCTGGCGGTGTATAAACGTAGTTAATGTTCACATTCGTTTTCGTCGGGCGTGACCAATTGGCCATGGAGACAATTTCACCTTCATCGGCCCATCCGTACAGACTTTTTTTGCGGATCATTTCATCTGCTTTTTCATCGGCCTCAAACATCGTTGCCTGTTCATTTACTTCCTGGCAGAAATCGAACACCCATTGGCTGATTAAAGGGCGGTGCTCGGATGTGAGCAGCACCTTTTTACCTGTCCCCGGATTCCCGGTTTTTTCGATTTCCGTCAATTTATGCAATCGCTGTTCGATTGCCGTATATGCCCTTTTACCAGTAAGGGAGGCAATTCTTTTTGCCAGTGTTTCCGTCACTGTTTTTTCCCCAAGCAGTCCAGGTACGGACCTGTATACCTGGGCGATCCTTTTTCCGGCAAGCAGCAAATCCTCTTCCTCTAAGCCCGCTTTTGCTGAAACTAGCACTTGCTTTGGATGGGTTTGAAGAAGGACCGCAATCGGTTCTCCATCTTTGCGGATCATGCTCATATGTATCGGCTGCAGACTGGAAGAATTTTTGTCCAGCAGGATGCCGAGAGCCACGTTGTTTTCTATTTCCTGTGTTTCAAGAAAGGATAGAGCCGCTTTCTTAAAAAAGTCGATATCATAATATGCCTGAATATCAATCATCATGGTCACCTCAATTCCTTACTTGATTCTATACGAATATTCGATTTCCTTCAAAGATAAAAGGATTTTGGCTTAAAAAAGCGAATTACAATGAAAAAGATACTGGGAGGTTTCTATATGATTCGCTTAGAACCGTTTACTATGGGGGATGCAGCTGAATTGGTCAGCTGGATTCCTTCTGAGGAATTTCTAATGCAATGGGGCGGTCCGGGATTTTTGTACCCGATCAATTTCGAACAGATTGAATCGTATGTCCACGTGCCGAATCAGAGGGTATTTAAAGGGATAGAGGAGATTACCGGAAAGAATGCGGGCCATATATGTCTTTCCAATATCGATTTAAAAAATGAATCGTGCCGGATCAGCAAAGTAATGGCCGCTCCGGATATGAGAGGAAAAGGATACGGGCTCGCGCTCGTTCAGCAGGCACTGAACTTTGCCTTTCTGGAACTGAACATGCACCGGGTCACACTTGGTGTGTTTGATTTCAATAAAAATGCCATTTCCTGCTATAAAAAAGCCGGTTTTTCCATTGAAGGCCATTTAAAAGACTGCCGAAAAATAAAAAACGAATACTGGAGTTTATACGAAATGGCAATTTTAAAGGAAGAATGGGAACAAGTCCGCTCAATCACCAGCCAAAGCTCTGTTCAGGCATGAGGCTATTGCTGATTGGCAGGCAGGCTTTAGAGGCTCACCGCCTGTCATAGAACCTGCAGCGGGACCAAAAAGTTAAAGATAAGCTAAAAGCCAGCCTGCATAAATTTCAGCAGGCTGGCTTTTTATCTGCACGGTACATAACCCGGCATTTCAATCCGTTTCCTATTTTGCACTTTCAGGAAGTTCTTCTTTGCCGTATTTCGTTTGAAAGGCGGCGATTTCTTCAAATTCTGTTTCGTACATACGGGCGAGGCGGATATAAATCGGGATCAATTCCTGATACACCTGAGCGGATTCCTTATCCGGAAGAAGGCGAATATTGGAACTGACAAAGCGTTTTGCCTCAGAAAGCGAGTCTATTTCCCCAAGTGCGTACATTCCTAAAATAACAGCGCCGAGACAAGAACTTTCATAGCTCTCCGGAATCAGTACCTCCTGGTTAAGAATATCAGTCAGCAGCTGACGCCAAAACTCAGATTGGGCGAACCCTCCTGTAGCATGAACCTTCTTGGGAATGCCTATCAATTCCTTCAATGCAAGGAGAACCGTATACAGGTTATAATTGATTCCTTCCAAAACAGCACGGATCATATGGTCTTTCTTGTGATGAAGCCCGAGCCCGAAAAAAGCCCCTCTCGCATGGGCATTCCATATAGGAGCTCTTTCCCCTGCCAAGTAAGGATGGAAGATCAAGCCTTCTGACCCCGGGCGGACTTTAGCGGCAATACCGGTTAAGTACGTATACGGATCCTGGCCGAGTTTTTCAGCTGCTTCCGCTTCTGACTGGCAGAGTTCGTCTTTCAGCCATTGAAAGATCATCCCTCCATTGTTGACAGCCCCGCCAATGACCCAATGCTCCTCAGTCAGCGCATAGCAGAAAATGCGTCCTTTAGGATCGGTAACCGGCCGGTCGGTAACAGCTCGGATCGCCCCGCTTGTCCCAATTGTAAGGGCTGCGACACCCGGATCAATCGCGTTTACACCAAGATTGGATAATACTCCGTCACTCGCTCCGGCGATAAACGGGGTATCCGCTTGCAGGCCCAGTTCAGAAGCAAATTCGGGATTGAGCCCCTTCAATTGAAAGGTTGTCGGGACAAGCTCAGGCAGCTGATCACTTGAAATTCCCGCTATCTCCAGTGCTTCTGTATCCCAATTCCGGTTTGCCAAATTAAAAAGACCTGTTGCAGACGCAATGGAATGATCGATTATGTATTTGCCGAATAAACGGAAAAAGACGTATTCTTTGATGGAAATGAATTTCGAAGCCCGCATGAATAGTTCAGGCTTATCTTCCCTGAGCCAGATTATTTTTGACAGCGGCGACATCGGGTGAATGGGAGTTCCCGTCCGCAAGTAGATTTCGTGCCCATTCCATTCTTTTTTCAGCTTTTTCGTCCATGCCTCACTGCGCTGGTCCGCCCACGTGATACTGCGGGTTATCGGTTTATTGCTGCTGTCCATGACAATCAGACTGTGCATAGCAGAGCTGAAGCTGACAAAGCGTATCTCCTCTTTGGATACACCTGCATCTTTAACCGCCTCCCGGATCGAGCGGACAGCGGCCTGAAAAATTTCTTCCGGATCCTGTTCCGCTTCACCAGGAGCTTCCGTATATAGCGGATATCCCGTATTGCACTTGGAAATAACCGTTCCATTTTCATCAAACAGCACCGCTTTTGTGCTAGTTGTTCCAATATCCACACCCATCATATAGGTCATCATCAAAACCTCCAGAAAACTCTTTCTAGCTATAGGTTACATGAAATCAGCAAATCCCGATACTCTATTCTGTTTCCGAAAACGCCCTGTCCGCCATGATTTTAATGGTTATATCATCTGATGGCGGGTTATGAAGGCCTGCCCGGACATCCCTGTAAAACCGTTCAAGCGGCTTATTCCGGAACAAGCTTTGTCCCCCTTCAATTCTCATAGCGAGATCGACCACTTCCACTGCTGCATTCGTCGCTACGTATTTAGCTGCGGCGAGTTCGGTCTGAAGGTCCGTGCGGATTCCGGGATTCTCATCCCATTTTTCTGCCATTGCATACATCAGCTGTCTTGCTGAAAGGAGCTTGATATCCATCTCTGCCACCTTTCGTCTTACTTCCGGAACCTCCATGATCGGATGCGGGAGGCTGTTTGGATGATAAACGCGCGCAAATCGGACGGCTTCATTCCTTGCTGCAATGGCAATGCCCAAATAACAGGCAGGAATATGCAGAAGCCAGCCTTGGGACATTGGTTTAGCCTGCTTGCTGCGGTTCCCGATCCAGGCAGACGATTCAAGCCTTACCTGATCAAGAATTAAATCATCGCTCCTCGTACCGCGCATGCCCATTGTATCCCATGTTTCTTCAATCCTTACACCGTCTGCTTCTCTTGGAACGAGAAATTCTCCAATATCCCCGGTACCCTCGATCGTCGCTGTTACAATGAAGTAATCGAGGATGGGAGCGAGTGAAGCAAAAATTTTCTTTCCGTTAATCACCCAGTGATCCCCTTGCTTTACAGCCGTGGTTTCCGGCTTGCCCCCCCTGGCAGGACTCCCTGTTTTCGCTTCACTCGCTGCACTGTTGACAAGCTTTCCGGACTGAACGACTTCAGCTGTAATCCGATTGAATAACTCAGGCTTCCATTTACCGGTTTCCCTGAGGCTCAGGAAAAGGCCAAGATGCCAGCCAAGAGACAGGGCCGTTGCCGGATCGCCTTCTGCAAGCTTCTCCTGAAGAAGGAGGAATGTGTATAAGGAAATCCCTTCTCCTCCATGTGTTTCCGGTATGGTCAGCGATAAAAACCCTTCTTTTTTCAAGTCTTCAAAATTATCAAATGGAAAGGTCGCATGGCGGTCATGTAAATCGGCCCGTTCAAAAAAAACGGCGGAAAGGTCTTTCGCTTTTTTGAAAAGCTGTTTTTCCTTTTCTGTCCGTATGAATTGAGTTTCAAGAAATGTCAACGTATTCACCTCTGCTGTTAGTCTTTTTCTATTGTACATCTTACAGTCACCCTGCATAAAGTAATCCGATTGGATAACATTTTCTGTTGATTTCTTTTGAAGATTCTCATAAGTCTGCTAAAATAGTGAGGATAGAAAATAAGAGGGGGCATAGTGATGTCTGACTTTCAGAAGAACTTAGAAAAATATGCTGATTTGGTTGTTAAAGTCGGCGTAAATATCCAAAAAGGACAAACCCTTGTTGTACATGCTGCCATTGATACAGCAGCGTTCACAAGATTGATTGTCAAGAAAGCGTATGAAACAGGCGCTAAAAACGTCATTGTGGACTGGATGGATGATACCGTTTCAAGGCTTAAATACGACTTGGCGCCAGATGAAGTGTTCGAGGAATATCCTATGCACAGGGCAAAAGAACGAATTGAACTCGCCGAAAAAAATGCAGCCTTTATCAGTATCGTCTCTGCTAATCCGGATTTGCTTAAAGGTGTGGATTCGAAAAGAATTTCCGCCGCCAATAAAGCAGCAGGACAAGCACTGGACCGCTACCGCCAGTATGTCCAGTCCGATAAAATGAGCTGGTGCGTCATTGCTGCCCCATCAGCAGACTGGGCATTAAAAGTATTCCCTGATTCGAGTGAAACAGAAGCGGTTGAAAAACTGTGGGACGCTATTTTCAAGGCGGTCCGGGTGTACGAAGAAGATCCGGTTCAGGCATGGATCGAGCATAATGCTTCGCTGCATAAGAAAGTAGATTATCTGAACAGCAAAAAATATAAAGCTCTTCATTACAAAGCAAAAGGAACGGACTTAACGATTGAGCTTCATGAGAAGCACCAGTGGGTAGGTGCCGGAAGCGTGAACGAGCAGGGTGCAGAATTCATGGCCAACATGCCGACAGAAGAAGTTTTCACCGTACCGGTTAAAACGGGAGTAAACGGAGTCGTATCCAGCACAAAACCGCTGAGCTATGCCGGAAATCTGATTGACGAATTCCAGATTACGTTTGAAAACGGGAAAATCGTGAAAGCAGAGGCTAAGACCGGTGAAGAGATTCTAAATACGCTGATTGATACGGATGAAGGTTCCCACTATCTCGGAGAGGTCGCTCTTGTTCCTTATGACTCCCCGATTTCAAAGTCCGGTGTCTTATTTTACAACACCCTTTTTGATGAAAATGCATCCAATCACCTCGCAATCGGCAGCGGATATGCGTTCAATATCGAAGGCGGAAAGAAAATGGACCGGGATGAACTTGCCAAGCACGGTGTGAACAGCAGTATGACACACGTTGACTTTATGGTTGGCTCTCAGGATATGGATATTGACGGTATTTTAGAAGATGGAACCCGCGAACCGGTCTTCCGCAGCGGAGACTGGGCATTTTAATCAGAATCACCATGAAGCTTTGAAAATACGCTTAAAACCCGGGAACGCAAAATCAGCATACCCGGGTTTTTCTGTTTTTTTGGCTCTGTTTAACTAGGCTGCTGATTGCGCCTCCGGAGTCTCACCTGTCCCGCAGCTCTCAAGCTTTGAGTCTCGCGCTTTCCACGTCAATCAACTGGTGTTAAAAATCAACATCAGACTTTAACAGAGCCTTTTTTTAAAAGCTTTCGCCCTGTAATGCGGCGTACCCTGTGTTCAGCGCATCAGCTGCCGGGAAAGTCCTCCATCCTCTTATCCGGACACTTCTTTAGACACCCTGTCAATTTCTTTCATATGGTTAGCGGTTAATGTAAAACTCATCGCGCCGATGTTTTCCTCTGCATGCCTGACTTTTGAAGCACCGGGAATGGCTGCAACTGTATCGCCGTGAAAGTGGATCAGCCAGTTCAGGGCAATCTGGCTTGGCTTCACTTCATATTCCAATGCGTACGTTTCCAGCAAATCAATTAGCGGTTTTGTACGTAAAAGGCTCTTCTTTTTAAAAGAGGAAAAATGCTTTCTCGGCCCGCTAAGCTGCTTTAGTTTTTCAGGGTCTTTGTGAAATTTCCCGCTCAATATGCCCTGTTCAAGGGGGGAATACGCAATAATGGTTATACCAAGATTTTTTGCCGCATCCATAATCCCATTCCGCTCGATCCGGCGGTCCAGCAGACTGTATTTCACTTGGTTGGATACGATGGAATGTCCCCTCTCTTGAATGGCAGCTGCCGCTTTTGACATTTGCGCCGCGTTAAAATTGCTGACTCCAGCTGTTCTGATTTTTCCGTCATCCAGAAGCTTGGCCATCTTTTCCATTTGCTGATCAATCCCGGAAAAGGATAATGGCTGATGAATCTGATACAGATCAATGGGTTTTCCTTTCAAATGCTTCAGCCTCTGATCAATCGTCCGGGGCAGGGAAGAGGCCGTCCGGAAAAGGGGCCACCATTTTGTTGCGATCAGCGCCTCATCTCCTGCTTCACCAAGTTCGATAAGAGCTTCAGCCAGGGCCTCTTCCGATTTGCCCTTTCCATAGGCTTCAGCTGTATCAAACCAGTTGATTCCCCCTTTTAAGCTGACACGGATAATTTCATTGATATCCTTTTGCTCCATGACCGACCAGTATCTCCCCACAAGTCCATTCCCTTTGCTGAATTGCCAGCATCCAAGGCCGAGCGGTGAAATCCGTATATTTGAGTTTCCCAATTGGCGGTAAGACATCCCGTTCATCTATGTACCCTCTCTTTTCAATTAAATTTAGCAGATAGGAAAAGAGCCGGTGTTCATTCAGACTCTTATCCTTTTCTGCCGTCCCGATGCTTCTTTTTCAAAACTTTAGCTGCCTGTATTTTTATTGGAAGAAACGGACTTTTCCGGATATCAAATTCATGTTTGGATATCTTTTCTTTAAGTTGTTTAACGGTCTGAAAAGATCCTTCAAAATGGTTGTAAACAGCTCCTATTTGGCTGTAATGATGGGTATCGCTTCCTGCAGTCACGGCTTTTTCATGAAAGGATGCCATTTTTTCAAGCTTCGGTCTGAGCCCCATTCCCTGCTTTAAAGCATCCTTAGCATTCCATTCAAATGCATCAAGCTGCGATAGCTGGTTTTCAGTCAGAGCGGTGAGCGGATTTTTTTCTCTGAACGGGTGTGCCCCGATCTTCAGCATATTTTCCATCCCATGGAACGACATCAGCTGGTCGAAAGGGATAAAGTGATCCTTATGTTTATACCTTTCAAGACGCTTTGTCATCCGGATGATATCCGATCTTGAACCGATTAGCAGAATATGTCCTCCTTCTGCAATATCCACCTCCATCCCCGGGAAGACTTTAATGCCTGACACGTCGTAATACGTACTCTGATAGGAATAATGGCGGTCGAGGGTTTGATAGATTTGCACGTAATCCTTTGCATTAAAATGCTCAGTCAGCGCGATTGCATCGAGTCCGTTCCATTTCGCTTCTTCCATCATCTTTACAAAATCTTTTAATGAGAACGGCACTTTTTTACCTATTTTCGCATGTACATGGAAGTCAATTTTCACACACATTCCTCTCTCATCTATTTCATTCTACTACTACTATAAGCCAAAATGCAGAATTTTGAACCGGCTGTTCTATTGGTTCTAAAGCCTTTTTTCCATTGACGGTACACCATTCTATTAAGTAAGATGAGGAAAAACAGAAAGAAATGGAGAACAAAATGAATCCAGCGGAAGTGTACATACTTGGCGGATTTTTAGGCGCAGGCAAAACGACGCTGCTTAAAAATCTCCTTCTCGAAGAAAAAGAAGCCGGCAGAAAAGTGGCTGTTGTCATGAATGAGCTTGGCAAAGAATCCATAGACAGCGATGCCGTATCTGAGGATATTCCATTGAAAGAGCTATTAAATGGCTGTGTATGCTGCACAATGCAGGGGCAATTTGAAGCACAGCTGTATGATTTATTAACAGAAAATGAATTGGACGTCATCTATATTGAAACAACCGGGGCAGCCCATCCTGTGGAAGTCCTGGACTCCTGTCTCTCCCCTCTTTTTGCTGACAAGCTCTTCGTAAAAGGAATTGTATCCCTTGTGGATGGGTCAGGATGGCAGGATCAGGACCGTTTAAGCATTCCGGCCCGCCGCCTGCTGATCGAACAGATTAAGCACGCAGACCTTGTTCTTTTAAATAAAACGGACTTGATGAGTGAAAGCCTTCAGGCGAAGACTGTCCAGCAGCTGCAGGCCATCCAGACAAATGGAAAACTGATCATGACAACTCATGCCAGAATCAGACTCGAGGACCTGAAGAAGCTGACTTCTTCACAGAAAGGCCCCATTCAAAAAGCGGCTATAAATGAACAGCTTCACATGAAAACATATGTCCATAAGTTCCCGGGCAAAGTGGAACTTGAAGGATTTGAGCAGTTTTTGCGTGACATGCCGGAATCCATCTACCGGATTAAAGGGTATCTGTCCTTTTCCGATTCTGATGGCTCTTTTTCGGTTCAATATTCATACGGGATGCCGCTTTATATGAAGGAACCCATTAAAATGAAGTCTTTGCTCGTCTTCATTGGAGAAAATCTGGACCACGGATGGATTCGAAAACAAATGGATCAAATCACCATTTCATAAAGAAAAGCCGGCTTGCATCATGCACAGCCGGCTTTGTTTTTCCGATTATTTTCTTTTTCCCGGTTTTAAGTTCTGCGTAATCCGGTCCAGTATAATAGCAAGAATAACAATGGCAAGTCCTGATTCAAAACCAAGTCCTACTTCAATTCGCTGTACAGCTCTGTAAACTTCAACCCCGAGTCCGGGAGCACCAACGAGAGAAGCGATGACAACCATAGAAAGCGCCAGCATAATACTCTGGTTAATACCGGCCATAATCGTTCCCATGGCGAGAGGAAGCTGGACTTTAAAAAGCTTTTGGAAAGTTGTTGAACCAAATGCATCAGCCGCTTCTACTAAATCCTCGGGTACCTGCCTGATGCCAAGATTGGTCAAACGGATGGTAGGAGGCATCGCAAAAATGACCGATGCGATAATTCCCGGAACGACACCGATTCCAAAAAAGAGAATGGATGGAATCAAATAGACGAATGCCGGCATCGTTTGCATAAAGTCCAAAATGGGAGAAATGATCCCTGACGCCCTGTCACTTTGGGAAGACCAGACACCAAGCGGTATACCTATAATAATCGATATAATGACAGCCGTCAGCACAAGCGCTACCGAATCGATCGTTTGCTCCCAGTAGCCCAGGTTAATGATGAGCAGCAAACCGACAAGGGTGAAAATGGTCAATCCCCATTTTCTGCTTACCCAATAAGCGAGACCCGCAACAAGAACAGCCAATAGGACGGCTGGAATCAGCAGCATGACATTAACCAGCAAATCATTAAAAGTCTCAATGATATTTCCAATCCAATTAAAGAAGCCAAGCAGTTTATCGTTTAAAAATTCCACGAACAAATCTACATATTTTCCAATCGGGAGTTTAGGAATGTTCAATGGTGTTCACCTCTCTCCCGGCCAAAGCCTGAATCACACGTTCACGTTTTACCACACCGCGAATCCGGTTATCATCATCCAGTACAGGAAGCGGATAGCGGGTATCCGCCATTTTCTCATACATTTCTTCTATCGTTGTCTCAAGCCTTACGACAGGTACATTCGTATGCAGATAGGAGGCGATCGGCTGATCAAGCTTAACTGCCTGAGAAACATCATCTGCTGTGACAAGACCCATATAGGACTTTCTTTTGTCCACCGCGTAGATACTGGACATCCCTGCGTCCCGCATGATTTTGAGGGCAACACGAGGTCCCCGGTCGACTTGGATGGTTTCTGCACGGGACATGACAGATTCAGCCGTCAGAACTTTCGCCAGGTTCACATCCTCAACAAACCGCTCTACATATTCGTTGGCGGGATTCGTCATAATATCCTCCGGGGTGCCGATCTGAACGATTTCTCCATCCTTCATTAAGGCGATGCGATCTCCAATCCTTAGTGCCTCATCCAAATCATGCGTAATAAAAATAATCGTCTTCTGCATTTTTTCCTGAAGCTCAATCAATTCATCCTGCATATCTTTTCGTATGAGCGGATCAAGCGCACTGAATGCTTCATCCATTAAAAGAACATCCGGATCATTGGCAAGCGCCCTCGCCAAACCTACACGCTGCTGCATCCCGCCGCTTAATTCGCCAGGATAGCTTTTCTCATAGCCTTTCAGGCCGACAAGCTCCAGTGAATGCTGGGCTTTTGCTTCACGGTCCTGCTTCGATACTCCCTGCACTTCCAGTCCGTATGCTGCGTTTTCCAGGACATTGCGGTGCGGGAACAACGCAAATTTTTGGAATACCATACTCATTTTTTTCCGTCTGACTTCCCTTAATTCCTCACTCTTCATCTTTACAAGATCGACTCCATCAATGAGGAGCGAACCTGACGTCGGATCAATGAGCCTGTTAAACATACGGACAAGGGTCGATTTACCGCTTCCCGATAAACCCATAATGACAAAGATTTCCCCGCTATGTACTTCGAAGCTCGCTTCTTTAACCCCTACGGTTAATCCTGCCTCTTTTAATATTTCTGATTTTGTTTTTCCTTTTTTGAGGAGTTCAATTCCTTTTTGAGGGTTTTTACCGAAGATTTTGCTTACGTTCTCGGCTTTAATTTTCACATTTTCCATAATCCCACCTCTTTCTAGTGCTATTCTTTGTGCGAAGGACTGCTAAGATTCATGTTTTCAGGAAAAAATAGAAATGAGTTTATGATCAGGAGCAATATACTTTTACCCTTTTGACGACTATGTAAACATATTCACATTTTATTTTTCTAAAAAAGAGTTTTACTGCTTTTGATTTAGGGAAATCAAGTATAGCCAACAAAGGAAGAAAGGAGACATACATAATGAAAAAATGGAATGCAGCCATCATGACCGCTATTGTATTTACCCTTGTTCTTGCCTCCTGCAGCAGCCCGCTTGGAGACAATAAAAAGAAAATTAAAATCGGGATGATCAACTGGATTGATAATATTTCGACTGCGTACCTCTGGAAAGTCCTTCTTGAGGAAAAAGGATATGATGTGGAAATGATGGAGCTTGATAAAGCAGCCAACTGGACAGGTGTAGCCCGCGGAGATATCGACATTCAGGGAAACGTGTGGCTGCCGGTCACAGATAAGCCGTTTTATGATAAATACAAAGGGGACGTCGATCTCCATGATCAATGGTATAAAGGAACAAAGCTCGGAATTGCTGTTCCATCCTATATGAAAGATATCAATACGATTGATGACCTGAATCAAAACAAAGATCAGCTGGCAGGAAAAGTGTTCGGCATCGATCCCGGTTCGAGTTTAATGCAGCTGACCGATAAAATGAAAAAGGATTATGATCTTGATTACACGATTGTTGAATCCTCTGAAGCAGCGATGCTTGTCGAGCTTAAAAAAGCGTATAAGAATAAAAAACCGATTGCCGTTACTCTTTGGAGCCCCCACTGGATCTTCTCAGATTTGGATTTAAAGTATTTAGAGGACACAAAAGGATCATACGGCAAGCCGGATAACATTCAGTACATGACAAGAAAAGGGTTTGCCAAAGAACATCCGGATATCATTAAATGGATGGATAACTGGGAGCTGACGGATGACCAAATGTCCGAATTGATTAAATATGTGAATGATGCCGCCGAGTCGGATGAAGGCTATTATCCTGAGCGGGGAGCAAAGAAATGGGTAGAAAAAAACCGGGAGCTCACAGACAGCTGGTTTGAAGAGAAATAGAACGGAGAGATTCTGCGTTAAATAAATTTATGAGAGTAGGGACTATCCGATAAGTCCCTAAAACAAACAGGTGGGGAAAAACAATCCGTTTTTCCCCACCTGTTTTTAGTTGATTCCTTTTTCTCTTAGAGTAGCTGGTGGATGCAAGCTACTCTATGGATATTGTGGGCCAATGACACAATTTAAAAATTTTACGCAGATTTTCGAGCGCCCGCAGAGAATTTGGTGTGACGAACACGCTTAGAAGACGGGTCATTTGAGTTGAGTAATCTTTAATCGTAATCAATTGATTGCTCATAAAAAATCGGCACCTCTAGTAATTGTTTTATGGTAACTCCATATTGCTGGAAAGAACGATTTTTTTGATTGAAAGGGACTGCCGCAAAATCAGTTTAAAGTGATTTTATAGACAGCTCCTTTTGGGAAGAGGACACGATAAAGTGACCGGATTGTTTATTATATAAGGAAAGCAGCCAAATAAAAGTGGGTGAGATCATCCACTATTGATTAAAAGCCATAATGAACACCTTTTATGATGAATTTTTCTGGTTTTATGATGAATTTTAGGGTGCTTATGATGAATTTTTAGGATTTATGATGAATTTTGGAGCATTTATAATGAATTTTAAAAATTTATGCTGAACTATTTGAATCGTAAGGAGTTAATATGAAACATGCCGGTAATCTGCTGAAATGTACGCTAGCTAGTTTCTTAAGAATAGTTAAGGCTGAGTGTTCGAAGACTATGGGTTCTCGTTTGTTTTGCTGCTCTAAGCAGGATATCGACCTTCCACTTCTGCAGACGAAAATGAAAACAGGGAAACGCTTGGAATGCGTCTCCCTGTTTTAGGTATGAGACTTCTCGGACAGCCCCTTCTTTATGTTGGTATAAACAGGTCAGAATGAATCGGCCTGATCAACCATTAAAAAGAAGCGATTTATCAAATCGATCACTCTTCCCTATTCCTGATTAAATCCGGAGACCACCACTTTGCCGATCGTCTTTCCGGATTCTAATTTTTCATGTGCTTTTCTTACTGACGCGGCACTGAAAGGCTTTAGGGTCTCTGTCAAAGTGGTTTTTAAGATACCTTGTTCAAACAGATGCCCCATTTTCGTAAGTATATCGTGCTGGCTGATCATGTCTTCCGTTTCAAACAGCGATTTGGTAAACATAAACTCCATCACAAAGGTTACGCTTTTTTCCTGCATAAGGCTGATATTAACAGGTGTACTTGTTTCAACGATGGAACAGATTTTGCCTTGGGGAGCAATTGCATCCATCATCGGTTCCCAATGCTCGTCGGTACTATTTAAGCAAAAGATATAATCAACGGACTTGATTCCCCTGCTCTCCAGCTGCGGTTTGAATGGTTCATAATGACTGATTGTATCATCAGCTCCGTGTTCTTTCGCCCATTTGACTGTTTCAGGCCTTGAAGCAGTCCCGATGACGTGCAGTCCTGCCCATTTTGCAAGCTGGAGGGCAATCGACCCTACTCCGCCTGCCGCTCCGATAATCAAAATGGACTTTGATTGATTATCGGCGGGATTTTCACTGACTCCCAGCCGTTCGAATAGTCCTTCCCATGCGGTCAAGGCGGTTAATGGCATGGCTGCAGCTTCTTCGAATGAAAAGTTTTCCGGTTTGTGCGCTGCAATTCTCTCATCTACCGCGTGATACTCACTGTTTGTCCCTTGCCGGGCGATTGTACCGGCATAATAAACTTCATCTCCAGGTTTGAACATCGTCACGTCTGTTCCGATTTCTTTCACAATACCTGCCGCGTCCCAGCCTAAAATTTTCAGTTCCTGCTCCCCGCCTTCTTTTGGAGCTCTCACCTTCGTATCGACGGGATTAACAGAAACGGCCTTAATTTCGACAAGCAGATCTCTTTTCCCTGGTGACGGTTTTTTCACCTCTTCATCAACAAGACTTTCTTGATGGCTGATTGGTAAATACTGATGAAGTCCAACTGCTTTCATTTTTTCTGCCAATGTTCTCACTCCTTCTAATTTGTATGTTCCCCATGTTCTGGAGAAAAAAACTTTTCAGCACCGGCTCTTATCTCTTATAATCATAAGAGCTGGAAAGGAGCGGTACATATGGAATATGGGCTCGTTTTATTCATCCTCCCGTTTGCGGTCATGATTCTGTCCCTCGCCGGTTCATGGTTTTTCAGAAAGATTTGGCTGATGCCGGTCATTTGCCTGGCGGGACTTCTCGTGTTAACAATAACGGTTTTCAATGACACATTTACCATTTGGATTTCCGTTTACACCGTGCTTTCGGTGCTGGTGTCCTATTTTGGAAAAACCGGCCGGGATTTATATGAGAAACACAAAAAGAAGGAAGGGCACTGAGCCCTTCCTTCTTTTACATACAGATTAAGATGCGTACATTTCCTGCAGCTGTTTTTGCACTTCGGTGTTTTCCAGGAATTCATCATACGTCATTTGTTTATCGATCATACCGTTAGGCGTAAGCTCAATAATCCGGTTCGCGATGGTCTGCACGAACTGGTGGTCATGGGATGCGAATAGCATAGACCCTTTAAAATTGATCATCCCGTTGTTTAGAGCGGTAATGGATTCAAGATCCAAGTGGTTCGTCGGTTCATCCATGATCAGAACATTCGCACCGCTCAGCATCATTTTAGAGAGCATGCAGCGGACTTTTTCCCCTCCGGATAGGACGCTGGATTTTTTCAGCACTTCTTCCCCCGAGAACAGCATTCTTCCAAGGAACCCGCGCAGGAAGCTTTCGCTCTGATCATTCGGTGAATACTGTCTGAGCCAGTCAACGAGATTTTGTTCATTGTTATCGAAATAATCGTTGTTGTCTTTCGGGAAGTAAGACTGGGATGTGGTCACTCCCCATTTGTACGTTCCGCTGTCGGCTTCCATTTCGCCCATCAGAATTTTAAACAAAGTGGTTTTTGCCACTTCATCTCCGCCTGTGAAGGCAATTTTATCATCCTTGTTCATAATAAAGCTGACATTGTCGAGTACCTTTACACCGTCAATCGTTTTGGAGATGCCTTCAACACGAAGGAGATCATTTCCGATTTCACGTTCAGGGGTAAAGTGAACATACGGATACTTTCTTGAAGAAGGACGAATATCATCAAGTGATATTTTATCAAGCAATTTTTTACGGGACGTTGCTTGTTTTGATTTGGACGCATTGGCGCTGAATCGTGCGACAAAGGCTTGAAGCTCCTTGATTTTTTCTTCTTTTTTCTTATTGGCATCAGAAGCCATCCGCTGTGCAAGCTGGCTTGATTCATACCAGAAATCATAGTTTCCGACATAAAGCTGAATTTTACCGAAGTCAAGATCGGCGATATGTGTGCAGACCTTATTCAGAAAATGACGGTCATGGGATACGACGATAACGGTATTTTCAAAGTTAATCAGGAACTCTTCCAGCCAGTTGATCGCTTTAAGATCCAAGTGGTTGGTAGGCTCATCGAGAAGGAGAACGTCCGGCTTGCCGAAAAGTGCCTGGGCAAGGAGAACTTTCACCTTGTCTCCGCCAGTCAGCTCCGCCATTGTTTTCGTATGCTGATCTTCTGTAATTCCAAGACCTTTCAGCAAAATAGCCGCTTCACTTTCCGCTTCCCATCCGTTCAGCTCGGCGAATTCCCCTTCGAGTTCTGCCGCTTTCATTCCGTCTTCATCCGAGAAGTCCGCTTTCATATAGATGGCATCTTTCTCTTCCATTACGGCATAAAGACGTTCATGTCCCATAATGACAACCTTCAGTACTTCATGCTCTTCATATTCAAAGTGATTCTGCTTCAATACGGCCAGACGTTCGCCCGGGCCCATATGAACATCTCCGCTCTGAGCTTCAATTTCACCGGAAAGGATTTTCAGGAACGTAGATTTCCCGGCCCCGTTTGCTCCAATAAGACCGTAGCAGTTCCCCGGCGTGAATTTTATATTAACATCTTCAAACAGTTTGCGGTCACCATAGCGCAAACCAACATTGTTTACGGTAATCATAGTTTAAATCCTCCAATTAATAAGCATCCATCCTATTATAGCATGAAACGTTCGTCTGTAGACAATGGTATTGCAGACCGGCCTCTATGAATCTGACTTGCCTGGCCGCTTCTTTTTCCAGAAATACACTCCTGCCCAGCCGATGATAATCAAAAGAATCCAAACCGGCAAATTGCCCGCGAAAAAGATCACCAGCCCTGATCCTGCATAAAGCAGTCCGTTCAGACTGTTTACAAACTGCTTTTGTGTTTTCTGCCATGTGTTTAATTCTCTATTATCCACTCCCGGAACAACCACCTTCGACTCAATTAAATGAATCGTTATGGTCGAATAGTCCGTTTGATTCTGTAAATACTTCATCCTTCCTTTCAGCTGCTCTATGTCTTCCTGCACCGCTGCGAGATCTTTTGAAATGGCAAGTAGATCTTCTGTTTTCCCTGCCTTCTTCATAAACTCGAGCAATCTTGCTTCTACAGCCTGTTTTGCTTTAAGCCTTGAATCAAGGTCCACAAATTCTTCCGTGACATCCTGTCCGGCTGCATTTTTTTCAATGACTTTGTAAGAACTGTCTTCAATGGAGCTTAAAAAGCGGCTGAATTGATCCTGCGGAATACGGAGAGTCATCGTTCCCTCGTTCAGCCCGTCTCTTTCGCCGTTGGCAGAAGAGGCTGTGCTGACCGCATATCCGCCCGCTGATTGTGCTTTCTTTTGAATGCGGAGTGAGGCATCTTCATAATCACTCACTTCAATCCTCATCTCTGCTGTATAGATGATTTTACGGCTGGCCGGCATTCGAAGCGCCGGATCTGCCTTCACTTCCGCAGCCTCTTCCGTTTTTGCTATAGAGGCTTCACTTTTTCCCGAACTGCCCGACATTTTATCCGCGCTTTCCTTTTTAGACGATGATTGGTCACCCATGCATCCTGTTAATGCCATCATACATATGATCATCCCGGTTAACAGCTTCTTCATTTCGCAGCCTCTTTTCCCTATTTATGTAAATGGACGAAAGCTGTATGACAAATGTTACAAAAAATGGTTTTGAAACCGAAGAACCTTTTTTATAATCAATGCCCTTCCGAAGTGTCAACCGGCAGGAAATTATAAAAAAACAGCCGGTTCCCTGTGGAACGGCTGTTTCCTGCTATTAATTGGTTGCGCGGACTTTATTGAAAGGAAGCATCACGAACTCTGACTTTCCTATTACGCGGTTTACTTCAATTAAGCCAAGGCCTGTCCGGCTGTCCATGCTGACAAGACGGTTGTCTCCCATTACAAAATAACGGTCCTTTGGAACTTTCACTTCCGAAAAATCATTCGTAAGCTGGAGGCCTGATGCTTCGGCAGCCTTGCGGTTTGAATTTAGGTAAGGCTCTTTCACTTCCTTGCCATTCACATACAATACGTCATTTTTCACTTCTACTGTATCTCCTGGAAGACCAATGATTCTTTTTACATAATGCTCTTTATTTTCTTTTCCATTGATGATGACAATGTCACCCCGTTTAAACTCTCCTATGTAATGGATGGCTTTATTAACGAAGAGCTTTTCAGAGTTTTTCAGTGTAGGATCCATTGAATCTCCATCTACCACATACGGCTCAAAAATAAAAACACGGATGCTGAACGCAAGAAGCACGGCTACTACAATGGCAATTGTCCATTCCAGCACAGGGCTCTTTTTCTTTTTTGGTGCTGACTTTTCCGTCACGGGTGTTCCTCCTCATATGTACTCCACTTAAAATTCAAGCTGATTTCAAATCGCACATGCTTCCCTATTTTACCACAGGAGAATCAAATTAACTCAAGTTTATAGATAGGAAATATTCATGTCAATCCTTTCATTAAACCGGTTCGCTTTAAATAATTCGAATGCCGCCCCCTCTGTTCTGAATACAATGTGAAAAGGACGGGCTGCAAAGGAGCAAACAGATATGACAGTGCTATCACTAATCCTGACACCGTTAGTTCTCGGAATCAGTCTTGCAGCGCCGGTCGGTCCGGTAAAGCTTGAAATGATTAAAAAAGGGCTTGCTGGCGGATTCTGGCCATGCTGGCTTACCGGGCTCGGGGCTTTAACTGCAGACTTGCTTTATATCATCTCCATTGCGGGAGGACTGCTTCCGATTTTTAAAAATCCGGCTGTATCAGCAGGATTAACCGTTATAGGAGTGTACCTTTTGTTTAAACTCGGCATAAAAAGCATTCATTCTTTCTTTCATAAAGAATTTGTTCTCGACAGCCCCAATATGGTTCATTCTCTCAAGAAATCCTTTGCATCCGGTTTTCTGATTGCCTTTTCCAATCCATTTAACTTTTTATTCTGGTTTGGAATATACGGGGCGGCTCTCTCCCGATTCCCAGCAGAAGCAGAGCTTTTTCACATGGCCCTTTATAGTTTTTTTATCGTCTTTGGCATCTTTCTTTGGAACCTGAATGTAGCTTTCACGGTCCACTTTGCGAGAAGGCTCATTTCAATCCGGGTTATCAAAACCATTAGTCTGGCTGCAGGTGTGATGCTGCTTGCCTTTTCCTGCAAGCTTGCATGGGATTTTATTTCCGCTTTTCTTTAAGCTCTGTTAAACCAGTCTGCTTGATTGCAGCTAGCAGGTGTTCGCTATCCGCTCCAATCAACAGGTGTTAAACATCAACAACATGCTTTAACATAGCGTTTCTTTAAGTAGATTTCCTGCCCTTCCCCTTAGAAGGGTTTTTTTTATGAATGCACTCCCATTAACAGAATAAAAAATTCGCAGCATGCTTTATGCAGGCTTTTTTAGAAACATTTTCCCCTTTCCATCCGTCTAATCTTGTATGCACTCTCTGAAAGCAATTTTCCTCACAAAAATGGAGGGGTTTGTGGTAGGATGATAGATAGTGTTTGGAGGCGCTGGAACTCTC
The DNA here is from genome assembly GCF_003816055.1 of Bacillus sp. FJAT-42376. Lineage (NCBI taxonomy): Bacteria > Bacillati > Bacillota > Bacilli > Caryophanales > Bacillaceae > Bacillus > Bacillus sp. FJAT-42376. Next base: position 1,999,583 of record NZ_CP033906.1, on the reverse strand, counting down.
GTTTCCAGCGGAAACTTTTGTAAGTTGGTGAATGTATGGAAAGAGAAAAAAATTCGCTGAATCAGCAGTTTGACTATCAGCTGGCTTTTTTGCTGTTTTTGCTATTTTGCACAAGTATGATTGCCATTTACGGTGCAGGGCTGACCACTACTCAATATTCGTCAAATCCTGCCTTCTTCGTCATCCGGCAATTAATCAATTACATAATCGGCTGCGGAATCGTTGCGATTGTTATGTTTTTCGATTCTGAACAGCTTCAGAAGCTGACATGGTACTTATACGGATTCGGAATCTTCCTTCTGCTGCTTCTGATGGTTTCACCGGATTCCATTGCACCGGTGAAGAATGGAGCGAAGAGCTGGTTTGATTTGAAGTTTACGACCATACAGCCTTCTGAATTTATGAAAACCTTTGTCATCCTTGCAATCAGCAGCGTGGTCATTAAACATCATCAAAAAACTCAAATGAAAACGATTGGTTCCGACTTGTTTCTTCTTGTTAAAATTGGGGCGGCTGCAGGCTTTCCGCTTATCCTGATCATGAAGCAGGATCTGGGGACATCACTCGTACTCATTGCCATCACGGCAGGAATGATTCTGGTTTCAGGCATTTCATGGAAAATCATCACTGTGGTTTATTCATCTATCGCCCTTGTCGCCATGACCATTCTGTACCTGGTCCTCCAGCAGCAGGAACTAATCAGGAAACTTACAGGGATCAGGGAATATCAATTCGGACGGATTTACTCCTGGCTGAATCCCGAACAATACGGATCAAAGGAAGGCTTTCATCTGCTTAACTCGATGAAAGCGATTGGCTCGGGACAGATTTTCGGAAAAGGACTTGGAAACAGCGATGTCCGCATACCGGAAAGCCATACCGATTTTATCTTTGCAGTCATTGGCGAGCAATTCGGATTTCTCGGTACAAGTATCGTCATCAGCCTGTTCTTCCTGCTGATCTATCATTTAATTAAAGTAGCGATGGAAACAGCAGAACCTTTTAACAGCTATATTTGCGCGGGCGTAATCAGCATGTTCGTCTTCCACGTTCTTCAAAATGCAGGAATGACCGTCGGACTGTTGCCTATTACTGGGATTCCCCTTCCTTTTATCAGCTATGGAGGAAGCTCCCTGATGGGCAGCATGATGGCGATCGGACTGATATTCGGAATCCGTTATCACCATCGGACATCTATGTTCTCGGATAATTAGAAAGTTTGCAAAACTGTTTGGAAACTCCTGCGAATCGTTAATGATGTAAACCAAAGCCCCTGGAGTGCTCTTCGTGAGCACCCGGGGGTTTTGTATTTGGAACCATCTTATTACAGGCATTGAAACAGAAGTTTGCTGTTTTTGCTATGTCATGATGCTTCATTCCAGTAAGGTCCCCTCATTTCCATAGGCACCAAAAAGTACCGTATAGTCTTTTAGTGCACTGCGTAATATACTAGTAGTAAAAGAAATAGGAGAGGCGGTGAAGACAGGATGAAAAAATACAATATTCCCGTTGAGGCAGCTCTGGAAGTGATCGGAGGAAAATGGAAGGTAGTCATTCTCTGTCACCTTATTAAAGCAACAAGGAGAACAGGTGAATTAAAAAGGCTAATGCCCGGGATTACCCAAAAAATGCTGACACAGCAGCTTCGGGAACTGGAAGATGACTGTGTCATTGAAAGAAAAGTGTATAATCAGGTTCCCCCTAAAGTGGAATACTCCCTGACTGATTACGGCTGGTCTCTGAAAGAGATCCTTGATTCTTTATGCGCATGGGGTGAACAGCACATCGAACGCGTTTATCCGGATAAAAACGAAGTCCTCATGTCCCAGCCGGAGCAAGATGAATTGCATGTCCACTAAGAGAACAGGTGCCTTGAGCTTTTACAGCGCACTGTGATGTGAAAAAAACGACCGAAACCAAAACCCCCTGAGCGCTCATACAGGAGCATTCAGGGGGTTTTTTTGTTGACACTTAATTTTTAATATCTTTACACAGGCTGAATGAAGCGAAAGTGGATTACCCAACAGCCTTTTTCTCATTCTTCAGATCACGCTCAGTGCATCAAGGAAAACTAAAATAATCGCAATCGGGATGATAAATTTAAGGATGAACAGCCAAAGGGAAAACCATGCAGAAGCACTGCCCGCTCCTTTTTCAAGCTCGCTCTTCAGCATCTTTTTATCCATTTTCCACGGAATAAAAAGGGCGATCAGCAGAGCCCCTACTGGCAGCAGAATGTTGCTGACAAGAAAATCTGCTGCATCAAAAATATTTTTCCCGAAAATGCTGATCTCTCCAAGCACTCCGAAAGACAGAGCTGCCGGAATCCCTGCAGCAAAAATCAGCAGACCGCCTGTCCATGAAAGCTTCGTTCTTCTTTCCTGCTTTCCTTTTGCAATGGATGCGACCAATATTTCAAGCATGGAAAAAGCAGAAGTTAATGTAGCAAAAAGGAAAAGAGCAAGAAAGAGCGTCATAAAAACAGAGCCAAACGGTATTTGCCCGAAAATGGCAGGCAGAATGACAAACAGCAGTCCCGGCCCTGCTTCCGGCTTCATCCCTTCTGAAAAGACAGCCGGAAAGATGGCAAGCCCCGCAAGCAAAGAAATGACGATATTCATGATAACAATGGAAATGGCAGACTTCGGCAGATTCTGTGTCTTATCCAGATAAGAAGCATACGTGAGCATAACGGAAACCCCGACACTTAAAGAAAAGAATGCCTGCCCCATTGCCGCAAGTACCGACTCCGATGTCAGTTTGGAAAAATCAGGCTGAAGGAAAAAGGCAACCCCTTCCATGGCATGGTCAAGTGTAAGAGACCGGATAATAATGACGATAAAAATGATAAACAATGCCGGCATCATAAATTTATTCGCTTTTTCGATCCCGCTCGAGATACCCCTCGCCACTACAATGATGGTCAGCAGCATAAATAATAGCTGTGATCCGACTGCCAGATAAGGATTTGCGATGGATGCGCTGAATAAATCGGCGAAATCACCTCCGCCCGACAGCTGGCCTGTTACGCTGTAATACAAATACTGCAGAATCCAGCCTCCTACAACACTGTAAAAAGAAAGCAGGATAAAGCTGGTGATGACACCGAGATAACCTATGTATGACCACGCAGTGCCTGGTACAAGTGACTGATAGGAACGAATGGCTTCCTTTTGTGTACTTCTCCCGATGACAAATTCCCCGAGCAGAAGCGGCAGACCGATTAGTGCGGTAAATAGAATAAACAGCAGAAAGAAGGCTCCCCCGCCGCTTGTTCCCGCTACATACGGAAGCTTCCATATCGCTCCGATTCCAATCGCAGAACCGGCTGAAGCGAGAATAAACCCAAGTTTTGAAGACCATTGCTCTGATTGATTCATATGTAGATCCTCATTTCTGTATTTTTGTACATCTTCCTTTATATCAAAGATCATACATCAAAGTAAACACGCTTTTTTATTTCAGAAGAAAAGACCTTGGAAGAAAGCAAAAAACGCATGCGTCTGCGGCATGCGTTTTGTCTAGCCGTATTCATTGGAGGGGATAAGCAGGAGCCGATCCGCAGCGGTCATACATCCGTCTGTATACTCCCCCTTTTTGCAGCAGGTCATTATGTGTCCCCCGTTCAGAGACGGCGCCATCGCAAAGCACGATAATCTCATCCGCAAGACACACCGATTCAGGTGAATCGGACAGAATGATTAAGGTCCTTCTGCCTTTCCTCTCTTTGATTGCCTCAAAAATTCTCCGGAAGGCAGCCAGATCTATACAGCTTGCCGCATCATCCAGAACCAAAACGTCCGGATTTAGACACAACGCCCGTGCGATGGCAAGACGCTGGCAGCAATCTCTTGACAGATGAACGGAACGATCCAGAATGGTGTTGTACTGTTCAGGAAGCTCCATAATAAAATTATGCACTTGGGCCATCTTGGCCGCATGGATGATTTCACTCATTGGAGTTTCGGTTAAACCGAAAGCCAGATTTGCTTTTACCGAAGCGGTCCGGAAAGAAGAATGCTCAAAAACGACAGCAGCAGCCGATCCGAGGGGATCCCGGTATATATCCGTTCCGTCAATGGTGACTGTACCGCTTGAAGGCTTGTAAAATCCGCTTATTATGTGGGCAAGGGACGTTTTTCCCGCCCCCCTTTCTCCTACTATGCCGATCGTTTTTCCTGATACTCCTTCTATACATACTCCTGATAAAACCTCTTTTTCAGAATAGGCAAACGAGACCCGGTCCAGTTTTAATTGGCCTCTCCCTTTAATGAAAACCAAGTCCTCTGCAGGCTCCAGTACAGATAAGACCCGCCGCGCTGCAATCCCCGCGTCCGCCATTCTGGCCACTCCGGATTTAGTAAACAATAAAGGCATGGCTATTAGCCAGAGCATACAAAGAGATGCAGCTAATTCCCCTGCCGTCAGCCCGCCGGAAGCTCTTATAAAAACGGCGCACCCGGAAATAAACACACACCAGATGAGTACTACTGCCTTTAATGTCCTGCCCGAAAAAAGCCGAGGCTGATGATTCTTGTCCAGCCTTAAAAAAGGCTGCCGCATCCATTCAGAGGCAGAAGCGGAGGGTATTGCTGAACGGCGTACGATAAGCGCTCCGCTTATCACCAGAAACGGAATTAAGCAAAGGGCAAGCGGAGCGGAATAGATTAATAAAATCGCCGCACTGATGATGAAACGGACAGAGAATCCCAGAACCCCGAATATTCCTTTGGACAGCGTTTGCTGGATCATTAAGAGATCTGAATGGAATGCCGCCATAAATTTATCCATTTTTACAAGATCAAAAGTAAACACCGAACGGATGTTTAACTGTTCATAGAGTGCCCGATTCAATTCATTCTCTATTTTCATCTGTAAGACGTCCGCCCTTTTCCTTTGCATCACGGCCGCTGTACAGGATACTGCAGTCAACATGCCCATGATCACCGCAGACAGGAAAACGGGTGCTTCATTTAACAGGATTTTATCAATCATCATCTGCAGAAAAAGCAAGCCGGCCGGGATGGTGACAGAAAGAAGGAGAGTAAAAAGAAGGAGCGGATAGAAACCGCTTTTGAAGGAGCCGCAATAGGAAGTAAGATTTTTTAATGCATTCATGAGATCATCCCCCTTCTTGCCAGTTACAGACTCCCATTTTTTTCAATGTACACCATAATATATCGGTAACCGATAAAATAAGCCAGTCTATTCGATTAAATTCTTACATTCACATCCTAAGGAGCAGGCTATCTTTCTTATATAAAGTCTGTTCAACGAAAAAAATCCGCAAAAAAAATGCACAGCACTGCGCTGCGCATTTCGTTTTACACCGATTAATCGATTCACTCCGCAGCGGTCCCCGGGCCACGACAGGATCATAAACCAGCTTTCGTTGCTTTAGATGACTGAGTTCCCCTTCATACCCCGTGCCTTTTTTGCCTCTTCCAAAATTCTGCAAATGATTTCCTGCTTGGCAGCCGCATATTCATTTCCATCCTTCCACTCCAATCTGCTCAGTTCCCTTTTTACTTCAGCATACTCGTTTCGTGCTCGAGCATCGCTGATCAAATAATCTCTGAACAGAAGATGTTCTCTCCACCAATCCGAATGGACAGGAACCGCATGTATATGGGATGAACGATCCTTATGCGGGACCATTCCTTCATGGCTCCCGCTTTTCACCCCTATAAAGAAACGTCTGAACGGAGTACCGGCATTATAAGCCGGGATATAATGAAAATCATCGCCCTCAAGCAAAGTCACCAATTGATCTAATTCTTCTTCTGACTTCAGTCCGACCATAATATCTAGAATAGGTTTTGCCCATAAACCCGGTACTGAAGTACTCCCTATATGTTCAATGACAGGAGCAAGAGCTGTAAGCCTGTTTGACAGCTTATTCTGAAGCAGCTTGAATTCCGTGGCCCACTTATCCTGATAAGGCACCAATTCTATTCTCACTCTGAAAATCCCCCCTGCAAAATCCAAATGTATACTCAATGTGTCTTCACTTCCCCGCCTGAACCAAAAAGCCATCCAACCAAATCATTGATTTAGCCGGAAGGGGCAGAGACAGGATATCCAAGCCGGCGGGGTGTATGTTTCACCCGCCGTTTCTTCTGATGGTTTGGGCGTTTCAATCATGTTCTCTCCCCTTAATAAAGCGCTGTCATTTTTGTCTGTACCATAGTCCGGTTAAGCAAAAGTCCAGGCAGCGGCAGCATCATGGGGCAGCCCCTTGCTGCTTTCCGGAGGACCAGACGTGAACCGAACCATGACCTTAAATCTCACCATAAGCTTTTGCTGCCGGCTGAGTTCCGGCTGCCAAGATCCGCCTATACAATGAAAAAAGCCTTGATTCATAAAATGAATCAAGACTTTTGAACAGTTAAGTCAGAAAATTAAAGTTTTACAACGTTTTCTGCTTGAGGTCCGCGTTGGCCTTCAACAACGTTGAATTCAACTTTTTGGCCTTCTTCAAGAGTTTTGAAGCCTTCGCCTTGGATAGCGCTGAAGTGAACGAATACATCGTTTCCATCTTCAAGTTGGATGAATCCGAATCCTTTTTCTGAGTTAAACCATTTTACTGTACCTGTTTCCATGTTGGTACCTCCAAAAATTTATTTATGCGCATTTCCTTTACCTGTGTAAATAAAAAATTCACATACAATAAGCAGCATCCCTAAAGTGTCACGTGAGATACATCCCTATTGTATGTGAACTTCAAAAGGAAATGGAACACTTTAACTTTACATATATCATCATACTATATTTAAATAAAAAGTACAACCATACTTATAAATAAATTCTATCGGCAGGTGATCTTTTTATGAAATGGCTTTGGTTCGCTCTCATTGCCTACGCTATTTTGCTGGCCCCAGGTCAGGGAGGGATGCAGGATCCGGTCCTTCAGGCGTATTTATCAGGAAAATTTAATGAGGCCAATCCAATGGTGACCATGGTTTTTTCTTTTCTCGGTATTTTTCCGATTGTCTGGGCAGCCTTGTACTTCCGTCAGGACGAGAACCTTATTCCTGCATGGCCGTTCGCCGTTTTATCGTTTGGCCTCGGAGCATTTTCCCTTCTGCCCTATTTGTTTTTCAAAGGGAAAGGAAAAAAACAGCGCCCGATCATTCAAAAACTGGGCAATGCCCTTTCAAGCCCCTGGGTTATGCTCCCGCTTTTAGCACTCACGATTTGCCTCTATGTCTACGGGCTGACGCAAGGCAGTGCTGAAGCGTATCAAAAGGCATTCATGCAATCCAAGCTTGTCAGTGTGATGACGGCTGATTTTATCGTCCTTGTCATTTATTCTTACTGGTGGATGAGAAAATCATTGCCAGGTCAGGAAAAATGGTGTGTTCTTCCTCTTGCCGGTGCACAGATTGCACTGCTGAGAAAAAAAAGAGTTCTGTAAATACGAGCTGATACAAGCAAAGTCCGCTGCCCGTGGAGAGCAGCGGACTTCATATTGGTTATTCAGCGTTCTCTGTTTCAGCGAGTACGCGGTTTACACGCTTTTCAAGCATTTTCATCCCGCTGCCGCCTGCCTGGAAGTGGCGAAGGTTGCCTTCCTTGTCAAAAACGTAATAAGCAGGTACATATTGATTTTCAAAAGCATCGGTCAGCTTGTGCTCACTGTCTACAAAAATCGGCTGGTGAATTCCATGCTCTTCCGCTGTTTTCTTAATAGAATCCAGATTAAGATCGTCTTCAGAACGAGGCATATGAACAGCCACCACATTCAATTTGTCTTTATACTCATCACGGAACTGATTGACCTGAGGCATCGCTTCTTTGCAAAGATGGCAGCTTACAGACCAGAAATGGATCAGAGTCGGTTTCTCACCAGTCAAATCCTCTTTCGTCACTTGGCCGTTCAGCCATTCAACAGCACCGTTTAATTCCGGCATTGGTTCACGTAGTTTCATCTGTACCCCTCCTGTAGTAAGAAAAAGGTCTAACCGGCAGTTAGACCTTCAACTATTCATTTAAAAATTAAAGTGTAGCTTGTCCCGGTTTCCAGTTAGCCGGGCAAAGTCCGCCTGTTTGAAGTGCTTGAAGCACACGAAGTGTTTCATCCACGTCACGGCCGATGTTGTTATGGAACACGGTTTGATATTGAAGCTCGCCTTCCGGATTGATAATAAACAGTCCGCGAAGCGCTACGCCTTCCTCTTCAATCAAAACGCCATAATCACGTGAAACTGCATGGTTCGTATCTGCCGCAAGCGGGTAGCGGAGATCTCCAAGACCGTTATCTTTGCGGTCTGTGTTAATCCAAGCTAAGTGAGTGTGGATTGTATCTGTAGAAAGACCAATTACTTCAGCATCAAGATCTTCAAATTCATCATAGCGGTCTGACATCGCTGTGATTTCAGTCGGGCAGACAAATGTGAAATCCATTGGATAGAAGAAAAGAACCGTCCATTTATCGTTCTTCATGTTCTCTTCAAGACTTACTTTGCCAAATTCTTTGTTAGCCATTACAGCTTCCATTTCAAAACGTGGTGCTTGTTTTCCTACCATACGTTCTGCCATTGTGTATCCCTCCAGTATGTATTAAAGCAATTGAGAAAAAAAAAGGTCTTTTCTCAACACCTATTCATTTTTCACATTGCCTATTATAGCAGATAGCTATTTTTAGTCAATGTTAAATGATAATGAATTTAATTTGCGAATGTACTGTTTCCAACAATACTTGTTATCCCCAAAAAAATGCAAATCATGACGATAATTGTTTCAAATGAGAAAAAACCTATGATAAACTGGTCAATGAATTTGCGAATTCATGAGCATAATAAGTTTAACATGATGAGTTAAGGGTAACAAAATGATTAGCTTGCCCTTCAGATCCAGAAAGGAAGATGCAAATGGACATCATACAAAAAATTAATTGGGCTGGTTTGCTGACAAACGCGGGAATCATTGTATTGAAACTTGTCATCATTCTAGTCGCTTTTCTTATTGTCAAAGCAATCGGGAACCGGATCATTGAAAGGTCCTTCCAAAAAGTCCAAAACCGGCAGCAGATATCTCCCGGACGTGCCATGACCCTGCAAAGCCTCACGTTAAATGTATTTGGATACATACTTGTTTTCATCTTTGTCGTCATGGTTTTCCAAGTCTTTGAATACGACGCTACCGCTCTTCTTGCCGGTGCCGGCGTAGTCGGTCTTGCCATCGGCTTCGGCGCACAAGGTCTTGTGAGTGACGTTGTTACAGGTTTCTTCTTATTATTGGAACGCCAGCTGGATGTCGGAGATTATATAACTACAGCAGGTTTCTCAGGGATCGTAGAGCAGGTCGGCCTGAGGACAACTCAAATCAGGGGATTTGACGGAACGCTGCATTATGTACCGAACCGGGAAATCACAAACTTGAGCAACCATACAAGAGGCAACATGAGAGCACTCGTCGACATTGGAATTTCATACGACGACGACATCGACCACGCAATTAAGGTCATGCAGGATGTATGCGATAAAATGGCTGCCGAAATGCCTGTAATTGTGGAAGGGCCGAACGTTATAGGGGTTCAGGCACTCGGTGCTTCCGACGTTGTTATCCGCGTTATCGCCAAAACAGAAAACGGCGAGCAATGGGGAGCGGAACGCGCATTGCGAAAAGCATTTAAAGAAGCTTTCGATGCTAATGGAATCGAAATCCCTTTTCCTCATCAAGTCTACATGGAGAAAAAAGATCCTTCCGGGAAAGAGTAAAAAGAGCCGATGCGGCTCTTTTTTTTGTTTGGATGGCAGCCCAGGAATCATCCTCCGTTCCCGATTTACAATTTCCGGGCCGCTTTCCACGGTTTACGGGCCGCTTTCCGCGATTTACGGGCCACTTCCCGCGGTTTACGGGCCGCTTCCCGCTGTTTACGGGCCAACTTTCCCTACATACGGGCCAATCGACTTTTTCCGGCAGATTCCGCCCCTTCCCACGGCCTGTCTGTCAGCTTGCTCTTTCCAAATAAAAAAAAGCCAGCAGCGCTGGCTTTTTTATTGATTAAAACGATGCTGTACCTGCTGGCAGATTTCTTCGGCTGATAATCCGCTCGCTTCAATAACAGAACCTTCAGTAACCGTGTTGCTGATCCCCATGATGTTGTTGTCCAGACCTGTTACCACACAGCAGTCGCAGTTTTGAGCGTCTTCTTCACTGCGGATTTGAACCACATCATAGCCCATGGATTTTAAAGCTTCTTCAACATTTGTCAATGATTGCTCTACACCTATTCTTGGCATAAAAACACCTCCTGTCTGATAAGGTGCCACAGACAAGAGGTGATTATTCCATAATTTAGGATTTAAACAAAAAATATTCAATCATGGTACGGACGGCAGTTTCCAACGCATTTTCATCAGGCTGAAGCTTACTGTGATGAAGGCCATAAGGCGACTCCGCACCAAGCCAGAACATAAATCCGGGAATTTCCGATAGGAAGTATCCGAAATCCTCACCGGTCATTGCCTCTTTGCTTTTTTCAAATTGGACGAACGGCAGGCTCTCGGCAAATTGCATAAACTCTTTGGTAAGCTCTGCTTCGTTGAACACTTGATGATACATCGCTCCATAATCGATATGCGCTTCACAGTCATAGGCTAATTCAAGGCCCTTTACGATCGCTTCAATGCGTTCCTTGACCCTTCCCATGGACTGAACGGAAAGGGTTCGGATGGTTCCCTCGAGTCTGGCGTTTTCAGCAATAATGTTCTGAACGGTTCCTCCTGTGATTTTGCCGACCGTGATAACAGCACTGTCAAGCGGATCAACGTTCCGTGAAATAATGGTCTGAAACTGGCCAACCAGCTGACTCGCTGCTACAATCATGTCTTTTGCGGTATGCGGATAGGCTGCGTGCCCGCCTTTTCCTTTTAAATCAATAAAAAGTTCGGACGTGTTGGCAAACAAAAGGCCCGGCTTGGTTCCAATCGTTCCAGCCGGAAGCTCAGGAGCTATATGAAGGGCTGTGATAAAATCAGGTTTCCATTCCTTGAACTCTTCGCTTTCCATCATTGGCTGGGCACCGCCCGGCCCTTCTTCTGCAGGCTGAAACAGGAGGAGAAGGTCGTCTGAAATCGGGTTATGGATAAAGTGTTCCGCAATGGCGAGCGCAATCGTCATATGGAGATCGTGCCCGCATGCATGCATCATCCCTTCATGCACTGAGGAGAAGGAATAGCCTGTTTGCTCCGTAATCGGCAGGCCGTCGATATCGGCACGGTAGCCCATGATTTTAGAAGGGTTCGTCCCTTTTATTTTAACAAGAAGACCCGTTCTCCATTTTTTCAGCTCAAACCGGTTTGCTGGAAGCTTTTCAAAAAAGTGAAGCAGGTACCTTTGAGTCTTGAACTCCTGAAACCCGAGTTCAGGAATCTGATGAAGATCCCTGCGGATTGCTGTTAATTTCTCAAGAGAGAGCATTCGATCATCCTCCAGAAAGATATAGCAATGCGCGGATGGTGGCCACCCGCGCATTGTTTTCAAGCTTCTTACAGTTGACGAAGCTCTTGCTTGATTTCAATTTTTGATTTTGTTTTTTCGTCGATATCTTTAATTTTCTTGGCAGGAGTTCCTGCTACGACTGTATACGGCGCCACGTCTTCTACAACGATGGCTCCCGCTGCAACAACCGCGCCTTTTCCGACTGTCACGCCTTCAAGAATAACAGCATTCGCTCCTACTAAAACATCGTCTTCAATGACAACCGGCTTAGCGGATGGCGGCTCGATGACGCCTGCAAGCACAGAACCTGCACCAATGTGACAGTTTTTACCGACCGTAGCACGGCCGCCAAGAACCACATTCATATCAATCATGGTTCCTTCCCCGATGACAGATCCAATGTTAATGGATGCACCCATCATAATGACGGCATTGTCTCCGATTTCCACTTGATCGCGGATAATGGCACCCGGCTCGATACGCGCTTTGATTCCTTTCATATCCAGAAGCGGAATCGCTGAGTTGCGGCGGTCATTTTCAACTACATAATCCTCGATTTTTCCTTCGTTTGCTTCGATCGCTTCTTTAATTTCAGCCCATTCACCGAAAACAACTCCGCTGCCGCTGTTTAAGAAGGTTTTAGAAGAAGCTCCAAAATTGATTCCTTCCACATCGCCTTTCACATAAACCTTAACAGGTGTTGATTTCGTGCTATTTTGAATAAATGAAATAATTTCATTTGCATCCATCATTTTCATATGTATCGTCCTCCATCGTATATAATATCTTTTTTACTCTATCAAACGAAACGGGTAATTGACAAGCGTATTGATAAGAAAGACTCGTTCGGCGGAAGGACGTCTTTCATCCCCTGGGTGCTATTTTCGCATACAAGATAAAGAAAAAGGCTAATTGTACAAAAATGACGACGCTTGGAACCGGCAGGACAAAATCCAAAATCATAAACAACACTAAAATACCTGCTAATAAACCGAAGTGAAAAACACGGAGCCGGTGATGAACAAACCGGAACCGATGAAAAACAAGGGCTGTTGACAAAAAATAAACGAAAGCGGCCCCAAATGACAAGATGGTCAGGAAGTGATGATCCACTTTATGCAAATAAGCCAGTTGAATGGCCGCGGCAATTGCACTTAAAGACATGAATATAAATAAATGCCCATAGATAATTCTCTGTCCGGTTGTTTTCTTTTCTTTATCAACTTTTTTCTCAAGATTATCAAAATATTGCCACCACATTGCCGCAATTAAAATAAGCGAGACAAGGGTAAAAAAGATGGCTCCCCAATCCCCTTTTTCCAGATGAAGAATGGCTATTAAGCTGACAATGCATTCTCCGAACAAAATAATCGTAAATAATCCGAACCGCTCCAGTAAATGCGGGGAATTAGCCGGTGCTTTGCTCAAATATCTGCGGCCCAAAACCGGAACTGCGAGATCTGCAAAGATACCAAGATATAAGACTGCGTAACGGAGAGGCGGATCAAAGAAAACAGAGCTTAAGGAGATGGCAATTCCTATTAAAAATCCGAACCCTAAATATTTCGCTGCCGGCTCCTTTGAATCACTTTTTCTTTTAAGAACCCATAAATATTGCAGCGATGTTACAAAGCGGATTCCGGCATATCCAATCAGAAAAGGCACATAATACGGATCGAAATCGCTTGAGAGACTGGCGGTCATTAAAACTACGAAGACCATTTGAATAATCATAAAGATCCGCTGTGAAAAGCAATCTTCACCATACCTGTTGATAAATAAAGTCTGACCCACCCATGCCCACCAGATGGGAATAAAAATCAAAATAAACTTAAACAAATACTCCGCCGGAACGATTCCCTCTTCCACATGCAGCAGCAGATGAGTAGCTTTAGCCACCGCAGCTACAAAAATCAGGTCGTAAAACAATTCAAGCCACAAAACTTTCTTTTCCCCCATAAGTCTTCTCCCTTGTATCGTTATTAAAGCGGACTTCTCCTCATTCAAGACCATCCAATCTTCTCTTTCTTATCCGATGAATTCAGATACGGCTCTTGCTTTACACTGACCTTCCTGAGTCTGGACTGGTAATCCGTTAGGGTGCTGCGTTTGTCCACTCTTCTACCACCTCTAAAAAAGCCTGCACTTGCTTCAGCTGAAAAGCCGCTTCATAGCCGAGCATCCATGTATCCCTTGCTATTGGTTTTCCATCGGGGTCCGAAAGCAGGACCTTGTAGATGGGTTCATGTTCATCGAGTGCAACGGAAGGCAGAATCGCATAGCCGATTCCGTTATAGGCCATCTGTTTGCATGTCTCGATTTGATCTACGATAATCGTTCTTTTCGGTGAGGTCTGAAATTTCCGGTGCCACCAATCCTGAATCTCCTGATAATAGGTGGAATCACTGCGGAACTGGATGAAGGGGCGTTCTGTTGTCATCAGCTCTTCGGCATTTCGGATTTCCGTATCGACCAGATAGAGCTCATCGCGAATCAAGTGTTTTTTCACTCCTTTCCATTCATGACTTCCCCTTACAATCCCAATGTGGACATTATCTTCGTAAAGACTTTTCAAAATCTCGCTGCTCCATCCGGTAATCAGTGAGATTTTCGCATGAGGATACCTTTGAACATATGTCTTCAGTACTTTCGGCAGCCAGTGCTGGCCGATAATAGAAGCCACCGCGAGCCGCAGCGTTCCATTCACTTCCCCTTCAAGGGCGGATATATCTTCTCTCACTTTTTCTTCCCTCAGAACCGTTTCCTTCGCGTACTCAACTACTTTTTCTCCGGCAGGGGTCAGCGTCAGGCCTTTTTGGGAGCGTATGAAGATTTTGGCCCCCCATGTTTTCTCGATAGACTGAAGACGCTGGGACAGCGCAGGCTGGGACACAAATAATCGCTCGGCGGCTTTTCTCATATTCATTTCCTCCGCCAATACGAGAAGCATTCGTAATTCTGTGATTTGCACCCTTTCACCTCATTCAATAAGTTTTTCTTATATTATATGCTAATTATTTCGACATTTCATTATGATTTGGCAATGAATATACTTTAATATACAGAGGGGGAATACAAATGGAATGGCCTCTCATCTTTATCGGTGCAATGACTTCTTTTCTCGGAACGCTTGCAGGCGGGGGCGGATTGATTGGAATGCCTGCTATGATCCTATACGGGCTTCCCATTCATCAGATTATCGCTGCTACCAAGTTTTCGAATACAATTAGTTCCTTCTCAAGCTTTTTCTTTTTGCTGAAAAGTGATGAAATAAAGTTAACGGAGGTGCTTAAAACGGTTCCTTTTGCGCTGGCAGGAGGGGTTACTGGAGGATGTATTTCGGGGATGATTCCAGAGGACTTCATGAACGCGGCGGCACTGATTCTCCTGACTTTTGCCTTCGTCTTAAGCGTCTTGAAGAAAAGGGAAAAGGATTTGCCGGATCGAAACAGAAAGCTGCCTGCTAAGTCTTATCCAGCCATATTTGGGATTGGTGTATATGACGGGGTTTTCGGCCCCGGGCAGGCTACGCTAAGCATGTACATGTATTTTCAGCTCGGACTTTCCTACCTTTCATCGATTGCTTATACGAGATTTCAGACGTTTGTCAGCTGTGTAGGAGCATTTACTGCCTATTTATTTGCAGGCATGGTGAATTTCCAAATCGCAATCCCGCTTGCTATCGGGTCGCTCATTGGTGCTCAATTGGCAATCCGGACCGCAAGACGAATCTCCTTTTCTTCGGCAAAGTGGATCATTAGAGGCGTCACGCTTCTTCTCATCGGCCAGATTTTTTATCAGTTCATACAATAGGAGGATGGAAAAATGAACTCACTGAAATTCATTAAAATGGATCATGTACAAATTTGTGTACCCTCTCACGAAGAAGCCGCAGCACGGGCCTTTTATCTGGATTTGCTGGGCTTTAATGAAATTCCAAAGCCTGATAGCCTGAAAGGAAATGGAGGATTTTGGTGTTCTGCAGGAGCCATTGAAGTTCATATCGGACTGGAAGAAATGGACCCCGTCACAAGCAAGAGGCATCCGGCATTTGAAATCGGAAACCTTGATGCCGCAAGAATTCTATTGGAAAATGCAGGAGTAGGAATTAAAGAGGAAAAGCCGATCCCAGGAAGAGACCGATTCAGCTTTGCCGATCCTTTTGGAAATCGGATCGAACTGCTCCAATATAAAACAAATTGAAACGGAAAGAGACACCCTCCATGCGGCGGGTGTCTCTTTCATCTCAGCCTCTGTTCAGTCTTTTCACATGCCGGTCCAGCTGTTTTAGAATTTCACGCCTGGTAAATATCCCCTCAAAAAACCCATCCTGATCTTCCACGCAAACAAAAGGATGATCGACGACCAGTTCCAGCCCTCTCGCTGGAGAATCACTGATTTTAAGTCTTGGGATATTCCGGTTCATTACCTCTGATACCTTTATATCTACAAGTCTTTCCGCTTCAATGCGTTCAAGGCCCATGATGGAGTCAATAATCATATTCGTTCCGACCAGGCCGTGAAGCTTATAGGAAGAATCAAGGACCGGTATAGCTGTATAGCCTGTTCTGGTAAGGACCATAAGGGCATGTTCAAGATTATTGCCCAGCTGGACATGTGCCACTTTATCTCCGGGAATCATCAGGTCTTTAATACTTATTTCTATCATTTCTTCAGCACGAAGAGTAATCATTGCTGTACTTCCTCTCTGTATGACGGTTAGCGTTTTAATTTTACCCGTCCTTTTGACGGCCTAAACAAAAAGGCAAAAAAACGGCACCCGACTCCGGGCACCGTTCTCTATGTAGACACATCAGTCAAAACGAATTCGGTCATAGAGAGTTGTCAGCTGCCTGTATGTCTCCATATCTACCGCTTTTTGTCCGCTCTCAATATCATTTAGTTCACTGCTTATAAGCTCGATGGCATATTCCTGCTTCATTAGCAAGCTAACAAGTAATTCCTGCTCTTCTGTCGAGAGTCTCTTATTTGCCAAACCCATTCTTTTGCCCCCCTGCTGCCTGTTGTCACTACAAGCATAATAAAAGGGATTTTTTTCGTCAAACGCAATTTTCGACAAAGGTTTCCTTATTTTGTATATCGATTAGCGTAGCTGAAGGCTGTGTATGAATCCGGTTTGATTCTTGCTTCCAGCCCCATTGCCGTGATCCTTCCCGTCATTTCCTGAATGAGGTCCTTCGTTGCGCCTTTTCTGCCGATATCCAAATGAATTTCGAAACTTAAATCGGCCCCTTCCTCTGAAAACGGAATGAGAATATCAGACAATTCTCCCAAATACAGGGTAACAAAAGAATAAGCAAGCTCTTGGCTGAGCGCGGTTTCCGTCGAAATTTTTTCGTGTACACTTGAAATTGGCCGGGGGATGACAAAGTTTTTCAGACATCCCCACGCCCCTTTTCCGACCCGGTGAAGATGGATGGCCGTAATAAATTTTGTTTCTTTATGGTGCACGTGGGAATCTGTACCAATCGACAGGATGTAAACAGAACGAGGATCTTTCCTCAAAAACCCTTTCAAGCGTGCTATAACGTCCTCAAGGCTCATGTTCTCTTCCGTTACATTATAAAAGGCAAACGTATCGCTCATCATGCATCTCCTTTTAAGGTTCTTTTTAACCTTATACGCAATCTAAAACCGATATGTTATCCTTTTTTCCCAATTGTGCTGAAAATATGTAAATGCCTGATCAGGCTTGCAAAAGATCGAAAATTTCAATCGCAATGATATCAATGTTATCGAATTGATAGGTTTGCGGTTTTCCGCCCTTTTCAAATACTTCAAGCTCAAACATTTCATTTTTTTCGAAATACTTTACGCTGCAGCGCTTTTCACCCTCTACTTCGAAAAAACGCTGGGAAGGCTCATTGCCCACCGCTGTTTCCTGAAGACTTTGAAGACGGCTGATAATACCTGTTAATTGTGACATTTCTTTTTTCTCCTTCCAAAGAACAAGCTGTTCTTATCAATTATTTTCCTCGTATTTGCTATTCTTATCCAATTTGTTTCATCCTATATCTATTAGAAAGTTTACCACATTTATCTTCAGGATAATATGTTCGCAATCATGTAAATTTCATTCCCTGTCTAAGCCGGGCTATAATGAAAGAGCATCGACAAAGGGGGATGAAAAAAATGGGAACGGTTAAACGGCTGTCAAACCGGATTAGTATGATTGACACTTTTGATCTTCGCAAAAAAGGGAGAACATCGGCATATGTCCTGCATGAAGACATGCTGACTCTGCTTGAGCCCTCGGCAAGCCCGTCTGTACCTTATATTAAATCCGGTATGGCTGAGCTTGGTCTTTCTGTTAAAGACATTCAGTACATCATCGTCACTCACGTACACCTCGATCACGCGGGCGGAGCAGGATTGCTCCTGAAGGAATGTCCCAATGCAAAAGTTGTTGTGCATCCAAAGGGGGCCCGTCATCTAGTCAATCCCGAAAGATTGACTGCCGGTGCAAAAGCGGTGTACAAAGAGCACTTTGACGAGCTTTTCGATCCTGTTCTGCCTGTCCCTGAAGAGCGGATTCTAACGATGAAGGATAAAGACCGTTTGGCGATTAGCGAAAAATGTGTCCTGGAGTTTATTGATTCGCCCGGACACGCCAATCATCATTTCAGCATATTTGAACCAATAAGTAAAGGGATATTTACAGGAGATGCCGCAGGAATTGCCTATGCGGATGAACAATTCAGCAGATTTTGCCTGCCATCTGCCTCACCGAATCAGTTTGATCCGGAAGCCATGCTCCGGACTGCTGAGAAATTGCAATCCCTTCAGCCTGACGTATTTTATTTCAGTCATTTCGGGCCTCATGACAATCCGGCCGAAGCTCTTGAAGACATGCGCCAATTTTTGCCGGTCTTTTTGGAGGCAGCAGAAAAAGCCATAAGAAAAACAGAAGGCATGCCGCCGGCTGTGCAATGGAAAGAAACAGAAGCAGAATTAAAAAACCGCGTTTTCCCGAAACTTACAGATAAAAACATCCCCAAACACCATCCTGTATATGATATTCTAAACCTTGATTTAGCTGTAAGTGCTATGGGGCTTGTCCACTATTTTCAGACTTCAGGAAAAGGAAAGAAGTGATAGGATGAATAAAAAAATTACGGTATACACCCAGCCTGACTGTCCGCCCTGCAAAATTGTCAAACAGTTTTTAGATCATCTTCAGCTCCCTTATGAAGAAGCGGATATATCGAAAAATGAAGAGGCAAAAAACCATTTGATGCACAACCTTCAATCGTATTCTACCCCCACTGTGACCGTGGATGATCATGTAGTAAAAGGATTCGATTTGCAGGAACTTGAAAGACTTGTGTCACTCTGATGAACGGGCATAGCTATTCATGAACGCAGAGCAGGCACATAGTTATTCTTCTCTGTGCCTGCTCTGGCTGCATGCGGCTTAAGCGCATCAAGAAATGAATTTTTTAAATTCCTGCTGATCTTTGCAGACGGCGGGCAATTTCCTGAAAGTCCTCCTCGGAAATTCCAGGAGCGAATTCTTCCGGTATCTCCTCTAAATCAGGAATGGCTGCTCCCTGAGGATGGCCGATGATGACTTCAAGAGGCTCTCCTTTCGGACCGGTGCCTTTCCAAATTTGATTAATATCCCGGTAATATTGGTCGCTGAATGTATAGAGCCTTCTGTTTACTCCCTGATCCTCATACTTTTTCGCAGCGGAGAATTTTGAGTTGTCTAAATTGGGAATCGGCAGCATTTTCATGACATCAACGCCTGTCGCGATCTCAAGTGCCTTTGCATATGCCACCACATGGACTCCGCCCCGTACAAGCAAATACCCGATTAGCTCCCTTGCAACCGGATTATCCGTCATTTCATATACTCTCATCTTATGGGTCCTTGCCCCGCACTCCAGAAAAAAGTTATGAAGCAGATCAAGGACCAAGTTTCCGCTGCTGAACACATTATCTCCCGTCCACGGGCGCCCCATTGAATCAAATGGGAATGCGGTTTGTGCAGTGGAGATAAAATGAAGCGAGTTTCGCTTATTTACCGCCTCTCGCATAGGAGTGGAATCAGGGGGCCCCGGATGGGTCGTTCCTATGATCATCAAGTTAATGGTGTTGGCAACAAGTTCTACATGCCCTGTTTCTTCGGCTGTAATGCTCGCAACCAAATCGTAAAAAGGCTTCAGCTTCTTTTTGTTCCGAAAATTGAACGACTGGTACATATAATTATTCAGCGTGGACATTTCTCCAAATTTGCCGCCAAGAAGCTCCTGTACAGCCGCAGCTGCATTGGCATCCGGATTTTTCGGTTTCGGCAAATCGATTAATAAACGGTCAATCCTTGTAAACACGCGCATTCCTCCTTATTCGTTAAGGCACTATTACTTACCTATGAGGAAATAGCCTGTTCATATTCTTTTTTCGGGAAACAAAAGCACAAGCATGCAAGACGGTGTAAGCTGGATAACTGCCTCTTAGCTATGAATGGCTTGGCAGAGTGACCCGCTGCCCCGCAGTAAACCGATGATAACCGGAGCGGAACTTATGAGGTCCAATCATTTGCTGGAACATCTGTCGCTGTGCTGCTGCCGGCAAAAAAGACTGACTTTCAGCAAGTCAGCCTGACCATTCTATAAGCGGAGACCATCATCTCTCCGCACCGCTTAATTTGGTTCTTCTTTGCTCTCGGAAATGGAGGATATTTTCCATGCTCCGTCCGTCCTGATCATGGTCACAGCTTCATAATGACCTTCAAAAGTGACGGGGCCGGTATCTGTTTTTTTGAAATACTGATAGACAATGGTTTTATTTTTTTGCTGCTTTATTTTCGTTGATTCATCATAGCTGAAAAAAGGAAGAGAGAGAATTGGAAAATCCGTTCCGTATACAATGTACTGAGTTTCTCCTTTAACAGCATTGTATTTCAGGTAAGCGTCTGCTATTTCATCTGTAAAATAAGGGGCAAGCACCTCTTTCATTTGTGCTTTTGTCCGTTCCTTTTCACTTAGAGATACTTGAGCATAGCTGGCATCCTGCAAATATTTAAAGACCGTTTCCTTCGGATTTGCTTTCTGCGCATTATGCTGGGCAGGCCGGTCCGCTGTAACCGCCGCTGTTTCACCTACAGCAGGGGATCCAAGTGAAAAAAATATAACCGCGGCGGCAGACAAGGATGTTAACGTTTTCATTACTTATTCCTCCCTTATAGGTTTCTAATCCGGCATTACATTCTAGTCATGTTATTCCACTAATGAAGAATTTGAAACGTCGGATACCGGGCCAATTCACCTTCCATCATTTCGCCCGCTTTCTGATGAAGAATCCCCCAAATGTTCTCCACTTACAAAAAAGGCTATCCGATGCAGTTATACTTGGACTTTTCATGGCGGACTTTCGCAAACAAAAAAAGGGAAACGCCTGGAATGCGTCTCCTTTTTTATAATCTCTGTTCTAATTGGCTGTTGATTTCCGCTCCAGGCGCTCAGCGACCAGCGGGGCGTGCGGTGAGCCTCCTCGCCGCTTTGCGCCTGCGGGGTCTCACCTGTCCCGCTGCTCCCGCAGGAGTCTCGCGCCTTCCTCTCCAATCAACAGGTGTTATAAATCAACATCACGCTCTCAAATAGACTTTTTACACATAAGACTTTTTGAAAAGTCCCCATCCATTTTAATTCTTATATTGATCTTTTTAATATCCATATTTCGCTGCAAAGTACAGGATCAGGATAGCAAGCAAGAGCCCTGCTCCAGCATATACAAGGAAAATAGGATTAAGAAGATAAGGATGGGCCTGCACCGTTTTAGGCGCTGACGCATCAAATTCCTTTTTCCTTGCCTGTGTCCAGTTCCCTGTCCGGACTGTCAAAAATAGGCCTCCAAACAAAATAAGCAATGCGATGATGCCTAGAACAATCATACGTTCCTCCATGTTTTTTGCTTATTGTCTGCACCCGAGAAAGATTTCATTCAAAGCATGCCGTTTTGCTCATAAAGGTACTGATATGGCAAATCAATAAAAAGGTAATGTCCGTCATCAAGGGGATACGAGTATGTCCGTATCGTTTCCCCGGTTTCGATATCACTGTATAGATCGCTGAAAAATCCTCTTCTTCCGATTCTCATTTTCATCAGGTTTTCTAAAAAATACGGTCTCCAGCTCCAATTTTTGTTCTTGTACTGTTCCTGGAATACCCATCCATCCTCTTCTTTGAAAATGTTCCCGGTTGTCTGGAACCCATCTGCATCACAGATGTACAGCCGAAAACTGCAATCAGAGAGTTCCTTTGCCAGCATGGTAATCAGCTGATCCTGACTTTCAGACAATTTTTCACTTCTCGCTGCGAGAAAATGAATTCTCTGATAGAAATCTTCAGACAGCTGATGGAATGTTTCCAGCTTCTTTTTTTCATGAACAATAAAATGGTGAAATTCATTGGAAAGCTTTTCTTTAAGTAATTCCTTTTCCAAAAATTGCGGTCCGGGTTCGGTTAAGTAAAAGCCCTGGAAATACCGGCCTCCATTGCGCCATGCATACTGAAGCTGAAAATTAGCTTCAATGTCTTCAAATAGAAGAGCCGCCCCGATTTTCCTTGCAAGCAGCGAAATGGAATAGAGGACATCATTAAAGGAAACCGGAGAGGACGTCATTCGCAGCGGCTGCAAATTAATTTTCAGAAGGTCCGGCGAAAGATTGCCTATACGGTCCAGATTGCTGTTTTCTCTCCCAATATCCGCCGCTGCAATCTTAATGCCATAGGTCCGGTAATAATGAACTAAATGAAGAAGACGCTCCATATCCCCTTTAAAATGGTGCTCGGTCAGTTCTATGGCAATTCTGCTTAAATTCAGCCCCCTGGACTGGAAGCGAAGCAATAAATCAAGAAAGCTTTCGCCTTGGTCCAGCATCAGTAAATTTGCATCCCGGTTAATAAAGATTAGCGCATCTGAATTTTCGGATAAGGCATAGTTCAGTGCCTGTTCCACTATGTAATCATCCACTTCAATTTTATATTCATCAGGAACACTATCGTCAGCGAAGAAATCTTCAAGGCTGAGCAACTCGCCTTGAAACTGGAATCTCCCTATTACCTCATAGCCGGCAATGATTTGGTCATCCGCGCTGAAAATGGCTTGATAATAAGGAATAACCTCCTGTTTATTTGTAAGGATATCTAGAGGATCCATCTATTCCTTCCCCCTCGTTCTGTCTATTTTATGCGTAATTATATCACAATTTTCAGGCAGAATTGGTAAGGATTTGTCTGACTGGGTCCACAGCAAAAGCCTGCCGGAAAGAAGCAGGCTTTTGCTGTTTATTCAGCTTTGATAAACTTGGCTGTTAATTCCCGCTGCGGGAGGTGAACCTCCCAGCCGTGAACCTGCGGAGTCCCACCTTTGAAACTTACACCTTCCGCTTTAATCAACAGGCTTTAACATCGCCTATTAAAAAGGATGCGGATTCAGCCATTGGCCTCCATCCATTGTTATACATTCTCCATTAATATAAGCCGCTTCATCCGACATTAAAAAGGCTGCAACGGCTGCAATTTCTTCAGGCGTACCAAGCCTTTTCAGAGGCACACTTGCAACGGTGCGCTTAGCTGCTTCTTCTGATTCCCATAGTTTATCGGCGCCTCCCGTTCTTTCAATTGGACCTGGGGCGATAGCGTTCACACAAATTCCATATCGGCTCCCCCATTCAACGGCTAATGTTCTTGTCATGGAGTGCACCCCCGCTTTGGCTGCAGCGGAGTGAATCACGCCGGCTCCTGCTCCCCATGCATAGGTAGCGAGCATATTGATAATGGACCCTTTCTGGTTATGCTCGATCCAATAATTGCCGACGGCTGAGCTCATATAAAAGGTCCCATTCAAAACGATGTTGATGACAGAGTTCCAGCCATTCACCGAGAGCTTTTCTGCAGGGCAGATAAAGTTTCCGGCAGCATTGTTGACCAATCCATCGATTCTTCCAAACCTGCTGTGAACAGCCTGTACAAGTTCCGCAGCTTTCTCAGGCTGTCTGACATCCATTGAAAAGGTCATAATCTGGCCGTCTCTCTGCTCGATTTCTGTTTTTGTCTCTTCCAGTGTTTCCAGCGTTCTCCCGGTGATCACGACGTTATACCCGTCCTTAGCAAATCGCTTCGCCATTGCTTTTCCCATCCCGCTTGAGCCTCCGGTAATAATAAAAACCTTTTCTCCCATTGTACTTCCCCCTTGAACGATGAATGAATACTCATTCATATTTTAGCATATCCATTCCCTCATTTCGAACTATTTTCTAGCTTTGTCCACCTTTCGAGCATTTTCCCAAAATGGACCATGCTATAATAAGGCCATACTTAATTAGATAAGGTTTGATTGCATGAAGAAAAAAATGTCACGGCGGTTATTTTTAAAAAGCCTACTTTCATTTGCCGCAGCCGGTTTTACCATCTCAATCGGCGGTTACAGCTATGCAAGGTATATGGAGCCGGGCTTGCTTGACATTCAGGAGCTGGTGGTAGCCGACCCTAAAATTCCTGAGAGCTTTGACGGAATGAAACTGATCCAATTCAGTGATACACATTTAAGCGAGTATTATACGCTCGGGCAGCTTGAACATATACAAGAAATCATCAACGACTATTCACCGGATGCGGTGTTTTTCACCGGCGATTTAATGGATGACCCCGGGAGCTATAAACACCCTGAAAAAATCATTCCTCTTATGAAAAAAATTAAAGCGCCTCTTGGGAAATTTGCGGTATACGGAAATCATGATCATGGCGGTTACGGCAGTGACGCCTATTCAGAAATTATGAGCCGGGCAGGCTTCAATGTGCTCAAAAATGAAACAGTAAAGATCCGCCTGGCAAATCAGAGCTTTATTACGATTGGCGGTTTAGACGATTTGATACTGGGCAGACCCGATTATGAACGTACAGCAGGTGCATTTCATCCTGACTCCTATAATATCCTTCTTGCCCACGAACCGGACGCCTGGATCAGAGCGAAGAATTTTCCGGTGGATCTGCAGCTTTCGGGCCACAGTCATGGAGGACAAATTCAGCTCCCCTTTTACGGCCCGGTTATTACGCCGCCTCTTGCAGATATTTATACAGAAGGACTTTATAAATATGGAACGAGAAAACTGTATGTCAATCGGGGTCTTGGAACAACGAGGCTTCCATTCCGATTCCTTTCCATGCCTGAATTAACCGTGTTCACTTTAAAAAGCAGCCATGTATAGATTCATGCCGTCCTTTTTATACGAATGTACGAATGCCCTGAAGATCCTTTAAGGTCTTCTCCATAAAAAAAGTCCGGAAAAAAAACCGGACTTTTTTTATTCCTCATCTTCCAGGACGTCATAAGCCATTCCATACATGACAAGCTGACTGTCTATGTCTTGTTCATCCTTTGATTTATCAACATATTTGTAGAGGCCTTCCGAATTTTGCTCTCTGGATTTCATATTGTCCTCCAGCTGAACGGCAAGAATTCGATTAATCCGTTTTTTGATGTGTCCATCAAATATCGGAAAAGCGATTTCCACTCTTTTCTCCATATTCCTCGTCATCATATCCGCTGAAGATAAGTAGATTTTCTCTTCTCCATTATGGTGAAAATAGTAAATTCTGCTGTGTTCAAGAAACCTGCCGACAATGCTGCGCACCCGGATATTTTCACTTACACCCTTAATTCCGGGGCGCAGGCAGCATATTCCCCTGACGATCAAATCAATTTTCACACCGGCATTGGAAGCTTCGTAGAGTTTCATAATAATGACTTTATCTGTTAGAGAATTCATTTTTGAAATAATGCGGCCGTTTCCGTATTGTTTTTGATAAGCGATTTCTTCATCGATCAGCTGAATGAAATCTTTTCTAATATCAAACGGAGCAACAGATAAATGATGAAATTCCGGCTTCTCAGTATAGCCGCTTAAATAGTTGAAAAAGTTTGTAGCATCGATTCCAAATTTCCTCTTTGATGTGATCAGGCCCATATCTGTATACATGTTCGCTGTTTTCTCGTTGTAATTGCCTGTGCCAAGGTGCACAAACCGCTCAATGCGATTATTCTTTTTGCGGACAACGAGCGTAATTTTACTGTGGGTTTTTAAATACGTCATTCCATAAATGACATGGCACCCTGCTTTCTCAAGCTCCTTCGCCCACTGAACATTATTTTCTTCATCAAATCTCGCTTTTAATTCGACAAGAACGGTTACCTGTTTTCCATTTTCAGCTGCCCTTTTCAAGCCTTCAATGATAGGGGAACCGCCGCTTACCCTGTATAGCGTCTGCTTGATGGCTAATACGTCAGGGTCATCGGCAGCGTCGGCAATAAAATCGACGACTGGCTGAAAGGATTCATAAGGATGGTGCAAAAAAATGTCCTTTTCTGAAGCCTGATCAAAGATATGCATCTCAGAAACCATATCTTTAGGCGGCTGGGGGATTAATGTTTCATATTCCAGATGATCATACTTGGAAGATATTTCTTTAAAGAAGCTGAATAAGAAGGTTAAATCGAGAGGTGCTTCTACTTCATAAACATCTTTTTCATGGATTTCCAGTTCATGAAGCAAATATTGGAGAACATTTTTGTCATACCCGTCCTTTTTTAATTCAAGACGGACGGCTGCCCCCCATTTTCTTTTCTTCAATTCTTTTTCAATTTCTTTCAGCAGATCGCGAGCTCCCTCTTCATGGATCGTCATATCCGCATTTCTCGTAATTCTAAACTGGGTTACGGATTCTACTATGTAGCCTTTAAACAGCTTATAAATGAAATGTCCGATGATCTCTTCAAGAAGGACATACTGATCTTTTCCGTCATGATCAAGCTCTATAAACCGCTCAAGCACCGATGGAACCTGGACGATAGCCGTTTTGCTGCGGAGTTCGTCCGGTGTGTACGGATCTTTCAACACAATGGCGAGGTTTAAGCTTTTATTCAGCAGCATGGGAAACGGTCTGTATGCATCCACCGCCATCGGTGTAAGAACCGGGAAAATCTGTTCATCAAAATACTGCTCCAGCCTGTTCAGCTGCAGGGAAGTGAGCTGTTCAAGAGATAGAAATTCTATATTTTCTTCCTTAAGAGCTGGAAGAAGGGTTTTTGTATACGTGCGGCTTTGCAGGGCGACGAGTCTGTGATTCTGTTCAGCGATCTTAAAAAGCTGTCTTTTTGGAGTAAGTCCCGCTTTATTCTCCGGTTTATTAAATCCGGCCTTCACTTGGTCCTTTAAGCCTGCTACCCGGACCATGAAAAATTCATCTAAATTGGAGCTGAAAATAGCCAGGAATTTCAGGCGCTCGAGTAAGGGATTGCGGGCATCAATCGCTTCTTCCAGCACTCTTTCGTTAAACGAAAGCCAGCTGAGTTCCCGGTTGTTATAATAGGCCGGACTGCTTAGATCTGCTGCATATTTAACTGTAGTCATTAATAAAATCGCCGCCTTTCTTTGGTTGCTATCTTACCAAAATTTTTTTGGGAGTATGTAAATTTATTGTTTTATTTGTGTAAACTTTATAAACCTTGCCAATTCAATCTTTAGATACCCCTTAAATCAGCCATTAAACATGCTCTGCGTAGCTGAATTTTAATTCAACCGGCATTCTGAATAGCTTTTCAATATGCTTTTTATGTTTTTCTGCCTGATACGCTTCAGGTCTCCAGTCAGCGCTGCAGATGGCATGCACCGTTAGAACACCGCCGGTTATCGATAAATCAAGGGATTCCACGATATTTCTCTTCGTAGAGTTCAGGCTATACATAAATTTAAGTATTGCCCCGGATGTCCGGATTACTTTCTGCTCCTCTTTTGTAAACCAGTCTTGAAACGGCTGCAAAAACCGCTTCAGCTCAGCCTTGCCTGCAAAAGATGCGATTAATGCGGTTTTTAATCTTTCTTTATGCGACATTCCATCAATGGTCCTGTTTGCCAGGAGATAAAAGGTATGCTGGCTGCTTGACTCGGAATCTATATACTGGCCAAGGTTAAAAACAAAAGCCCCTCTTTTTAAATCAGTCAATTCCTTATTCGTATAGGATACAAGGGATTGTTTCTCCAGCAAATGAACAAAATCAAAAGCCATATTCGTAACGGGGATGACATGGTTCAAATCAATACGGAAATCAGAAGCCATTTCGTAAAAGCTCTCTTCGACCACATTTGGATAGGCGCTAATTCCATATTCCCGTGTAAGATCCTCAAAGAATACTCCATCCCGGAGCCCTTTTCTGCTCATGATGAATGTATCTGCTTTCACCTCACTGCACAGGGCCCGGAAAACCATTGCAGCCGGAATGATCAAATCAGCCCGGTCTTTCGATAAGCCGTCAACACGCTGCAATTCTTCAAAGGACTGAGAGGTTAAATAAGACAGAGTGCTCCGAATATCTTCAATCGACATTTCATATTGATGGACACCTGCGAGCGGATATTCCTTCAGCGCCTGATCCACCTGAACAAGGTTCCGTGCGCTTCCTCCAATTCCAATCACCGGGAGCTCGCGGTCTTTCAGCCATGGAAGGGTTTGAAACTGTTCCAGAATATAAGCATCAAGCTGCTCTGATTCTTTCTCATCCGGCAGTTCTCCGCGGACAAACTTCCTTTTAAGGGATAGCGCTCCGAAAGGAAAGCTGTGATATTCTTTCATTTCACGATTCACAAAAAGCGTGACTTCGGTACTGCCGCCTCCGATATCAATCGTAATTCCATCCTGGATAGAAGTGGAATTGATCACCGCTAAATATCCGTAGTACGCCTCTTCATATTCTGAAAGAAGCCTGATGGTAAAATCCGTTTCATTATTTGCACGGGAAAGAATGTCATCCTTGTTGACAGCCTGTCTGATTGCTGCTGTAGCGACAGCGTGTACATGTTTCAGCTGATGGTGCCGGGATACTTCCTGGAAACTTTTTAACGTATCAAGCATTTTAAGAATGCCTTCTTCTTCCAGGATGTTTTTCTCATTTAAATAGTTTCTGAGACGCGCTGCCGCTTTTACGTTTTCAATTTCTTTCATTCTGCCGCTCTGGTCCCGTTCAAAAATGACGAGCCTCATCGTATTGGATCCTATATCAACGATTGCAAATTTTTCTTTTTCCATTAAAAACACCCTTAATTTTTTGTATGAAAGCTGCTCCTTATTATACCATATTTCCCATATTAGGCTTTCTTTCCGCCAGGAAACAAAAATCTCCTTCCGCATATTTTGGTTTAAGAAGTGATTGCTGTGAGAGGTGAAAGCAGAATGACCTATATTGTAAAAGCTGGTGAAACCATCCGCTCGATTGCGGCTGATTTCCGGATCACTCCTGAGGCGCTCGCCCGGGCAAACAGGCTGAATGTAAATTCCGTTCTGATCCCGGGAAGCTCCATCGTTATTCCAGGATTTCCCGGAGGAGATACGCCTTACCGGATCGCAGTTTCCGTCAGAAAAAAGAAGTTGGGGCTGTACCGGAACGGCCTCCTTGTAAAGCAATATCCGATTGCAACCGGCCGCATATTGTACAATACTCCGATTGGAGAATTTATCATTGTAAACCGTGAGCCGAATCCAGGCGGCCCTTACGGAGCGATGTGGCTTTCCTTATCAAAAGCCGGTTACGGGATTCACGGAACAAATAATCCGGCATCCATCGGTCAATCTGTTTCAAAAGGCTGTATCAGAATGTATAATAAAGATGTTCTTGAACTGGCGCGTATGGTTCCAAACGGTACACGGGTATCCATTTCGCTTCAGTAAATGAAATTGCAGTAAAAGATTTACAAACATTCCATATTAAAAAAAGGCTGAATCACTTATAATAACATTGAAATGAATGGACTTAATGGTGAAAAGGAGCGTTAGAATGGAGATTTTTAAAAATCCAAATTTCGTAAAGCTCTTTTTAGCAGCCCTTTCCTCGCAAATGGGTACGACCATCGGCAACATGGCCTTTGCTTTTTACCTGCTGGAGCATTTCAGCAGCCAGCCCTATTATGCGACGCTTGCTGAGCTTATGTATTCCCTCCCGACAATTTTTGTGTTTTTCCTTGTCGGCGTTGTGGCAGACAGATTCGACCGTAAAAAAGTAGCTGAAAATTGTGACTGGATCCGCGCCGTACTGAGCGTCGTTTTGTTCGGAGCACTATTCTTAAATTCAGTTCCCCTTATCTTTTTTATCTTGTTTTTGAGAAGTTCCGTCACCAAGTTTTTCTTCCCTGCAGAAAACAGCCTTGTACAGGGAATCTTAAAAAAAGATCAATATGCTCAGGCTGCTGGATTAAACCAAATCCTATTTAGTATTTTCATGGTTTTTGGAGTCGGCCTTGGGGCAATCGCCTATAAAACGATTGGGATTCATGGAGCCGTCGTCATTGACTTTGTGAGCTTCGTCATTTCCGCTTTATTGATCAGGGCTTGCAAAATACCGAAAGGCGCCCGCCTTCCCAACGGAAAACCTGACTGGAAGGAAATTAACTTTAAAACCTCCTTCAGGGATTTTAAAGACGGAATCGTCTACATTATTCAAAACAAACTCTTGGCTGTCATTATCTTTGGCTTTTTCGTGTTCGGATTCGTAAATGGCGGGTTCGCCATTCTTCCGATGTTTACAATGAAGTACAAGCTCTCTCCTGAGAATTATGAATGGTACGCATCCTTCTTTGCCATCTCACTTGGCATCGGATTGCTTGCAGGAAGCGCCATTGCGACGTTTATTGAAAAAAAGGTAAAGCCTCATCTGATGATGATTGTTCCGATTTTAGCGGCTTCCGCCCTGATCGTTTTGCTCGGCTTTACCGACCATCTCTGGGTTTATCTGACCGCTGTTTTTTTCATTGGAATATGTCTTGGCCCTATTAACATCGCCATCGGCGGATGGATGCCTAAAATTGTCAATCCGAAATTAATGGGAAGGGTAAGCGGATGGATCGATCCGCTGATGATGACCGCCCAATCCATTACTTTAGGGCTGATTGCGGTTGTTTTTCCTAAATTCATTGAAACGATTGATTATATCTATTACGGAATGGCGATTGTCATTTTCCTCGTCTTCGTCTTCTATGCCCTGACTCTCCCTAAACTGAGTGAACAGGCGGCGATGGAAGAAAAAATACAGAAGCTGAAGGAAAAAAAATCAAAAAAAACAATCAATACGGTTTAATGGACGGGACAGTTTGAAAAGTTATGAAGAGAAAAAGTAAAAGAGGCTGGGACAAAAGCTCTCCGGCTAATACTTGGCTGGTGATTGCAGCTAGCAGACACTCGCTCCCGCTTCAGCCAACAGAGTTTAAAAAATCTAACAACATGCTTTAACTTAGCGAATAAAAAAACCGAACGATTATTTGAAACTCTGATATTGAGCTTCGTAATCGTTCGGTTTTATTGTTTTTCATGCTTTTTTTAAAAGCTATGTTATATAATATTGTCGATAAATGACCATAAAAAATAAGAACCTGATTTAAGGACCTTTGTTTACCATCCATAATTCCACGTAAGCACCCGTTTTTTGTAGAAGCCAAAGGGAATAATTACTTTTGTAGTTGATTTAAAATCTGTTTCACTACATCGTTTTGCAGCATATCATTAGTGAATAGCGTTTCTCCCTCCACGCCAAGATAATCGTTTGGATTCCACCAAGCTCTTAAAGAGTCTTCTCCGAATTCCATCTTTTTGGCACGAGTATTATGACGTATGACTGTTTCTTCAAAGGATAAATCAAAATAATAAATATATGCTTCTTGGTTATAGAACTGGATTAAGTCCTTTAGCATTCCACCATAACGTTTTGTATTTAAGATTCCTTCCACTATAACAAATTCACACTTACCTTTACCATATTCCGCAATTTGGCGGATCAAATCAATGGAAAGATTTCCATCTCTATCGTGAACTTTCAACATATCACGACGAACGACATCCTGAGAGACCAAGAGCGTTCCGTGGCCTAAATGATTTTGCAGGATTTTCGCAGTCGTGGTTTTTCCACTCCAGAATTGCCTCGCAAGATAATTAGCATAGATTCCATAAACTTCCCTACCCATTGTCTCTTTTTTTTTCTTACTTTTAGTCCCAATTATTTTTTTCCTTCTTGAACATTACTGCCCCGTTTGTTGAACAAGGATTATAAAACTCTGAATGTAGATAACCTTAAAATATCATAAGCAGCTACTGTCGGAAATAAGCAGCTATCGACAATCATCTTACTTACAGTTTTAGAGTTGTTTCGGAAACGGATGTCATCCAGGAACTGAAACCAGCTCAGATAATGGTCTAGATACTTTGCAGCTGCACCTCCAACTTCGGATAGGCTGATGGGAGGATAAATCAGCCAAAAACACTCAAACGGATCAAGAGGGATCAAGCTTTAACACGGACTTTTTGGGCAGCTCCGACTATTTAATTATTTTAGTAATGAATATCCATGTCGAATTTAGTATAATTAGGTATATCATGCTATTGCTTCCAAAGGTTGTGAAATAATGAATACTTACTCAGTTTTTCTAAAAAAAGTAATAACTAATTATATCTCCGGTTCCCTGATCGCTGTGTTTGGAGTCGGGTCTGTTTTCATATTCTCCACTCTTGCTATTCCATTGATGGAAATTCTTCTTTTAGTAGGCATCATGCTGTTTTCCTTTATTTGCATGGTTACTTCGGATATTCTTATATTGAATTATCAGCTTAAACCGATTAAAAAAGGGCTGATGAGTAATTCGAGCCTGGAGGAAATGAGGGACGCATTCAGCCGCGTGCACAAATTTCCGCTGTCTACCATCCTTAGAATCAACGTACCCCATTTGCTCGGGTTTTCAGTCCCGGGATTTACGTCCGCTGCTTTTTTCTATCAGAATGGATACTTAAGCATTCCCGGCTACTATATTATTTTAGCGATGGTAGGAGCCGTCCTGATTGCCGGAATGCACAGTGTAATTGAATATTTTCTGACAACGAAGTCTATAAAGCCCCTGCTTTACGATTTAAGAAGAAGGGCCCTCATGCAGTATAATGAGGATCTGGCCCAGCCATCAAAAATTTATACGACGATTAGAAGCAAGGTTCTATTCACCGCCATTTATATCGGTATTTTCCCCCTTCTCCTATTCAGTCTCGCCACACAAGTCCACCTATCAGAAGCGTCCGTCACTTTAACGCAGGAATACTGGAGCTGGGCTGCGATTGTCATGTTCATGTCCATCGCCTTCTCCTCATTCGTCTGCTTTCTTTTATTAAAGGATATCGGAGAACCGATCGCCAATCTTGAAAAGGGTATGAGGCTTGTTAAAAAAGGAAAGTACGAATACCGCAATGAGGTCTATTCCGATGAATTTTCTACTCTGATTGCCGGATACAATCAAATGCTTGAGGGTTTGAAAGCGAAGGACCGCATCAACAGCCTTCTTACCGAGAGCCTGTTCCGTACGCTCGCTATGACTTTGGATGCAAAAGATTTATACACAGCCGGACACTCTATCCGTGTCGCAGAATATGCGTTTATTATCGGGGAGCAATCGGGTATGAGTAAAGAAGAACTTGACCTCCTGAAAAAAACCGCTTTGCTTCACGATATCGGTAAAATCGGAATTAAAGACAGCATACTGTTAAAAGATGGCAGGCTAACAGAGGAAGAATTTGAAGAAATTAAGCTTCATCCGGTAATCGGAGCTAACATCCTCGCTAACGTGGAACCCGCCTCTGCAATGGCTCCCCTGATTCCCGGCGTGAGGTATCACCATGAGCGTTACGATGGATTGGGCTACCCCGATGGACTAAAGGGAGAAAGTATACCTAAATTCGGCCGGATCCTTGCTGTGGCCGATGCATATGATGCTATGACATCCGACAGACCATACAGGAAAGGCATGCCGGTCGGCAAAGCTTTGTCAATCCTCCGTGAAGGAAGAGGCACCCAGTGGGACCCGTTTTATACTGAATTGTTTCTTAAGCACATGGAAAAGCAGGGATATATGGGAGAAGAGTTGGGATCTTGACTCCGTCTGATCCCAAGTTGCTTTTTAATTAAGGTTCCGTATAATTGTATTAAACCAGTCAATTTTATTGGCGGATTAAGGAGAATCGTATGATGGACAGACAGAAAGAACATTCTTTAACCATGACAGCTGACAATATTGCTAAAGCCATATATACGGTAAACCGTCATGCTAAAACAGCTACCAATCCAAAGTTTCTTTATTTTTTAAAGAAAAAAGCCCTTCTCAAGCTGATTGCGGAAGGAAAAGCAGAAAAAAAAGGTCTCCATTTTTCACAAAACCCCAGATTCAGCAAACAGCAGTCTGATGTATTAGTATGTGCAGGCTCCTATTACTTTCACATGCCCCCGACAAAAGAAGATTTTCATCAGCTACCGCATTTAGGTTCTTTAAATCAATCCTACCGAAATCCCAAAACTCACCTTTCCCTCCAAAAAGCGAAAGAGCTTTTGCAAATGTATACGGGAATCAAAGAAGAACAAAAGTCGCAGCCCGTGCACCAGTCCCGTACATACGTAAAGCCTGTATTTAAGAAACTCGGAGAAAATTATTAAAAACCGCGCAGATATCCGCGCGGTTTTCTTTATGTTTTCCCTAAAATGAAGCGAGCTTTTTAGAATAGCCGGTTCTGGAGCCGATCCAATGTATAAAAGTAGGTGGGAACCTCTTCCGGCTTCAGCTGGGCAAAAAGCTCTTTTGCCACGTTCCTGTAATACCAGGCCTGCTGCTCTTTGCCTCTGCTGAAATGATTCCAAAGCTCATCTCCATATTTTATAAGCCCCTGCTCCATGCTTTGCAGGTTATCCAGTTTGTCAGCAGCAAGGAGCATTTTCTCCTCCAGACTTGCGCCTGCTGCATGATCGATGGTAGCTTGCTTCCGCTCTTCCCACGTCTTTTTCTTATCCTCGGTGTTGAATGCCACAAGATCCGCAACTGATCCACCGAATTTGCTGCGGATGTCTTCCATAGAAGTATCCGTATCCTCCACAGTATCATGCAAATAGCCTGCTGCGACGAGTTCATCCGATGCCCCGGCTTTCAGCAGAATAGTGGCTGTGTTTTCAACATGAACAAAATATGGGACACCGGTCAGCCTGCGGACCTGGCCGCGATGGACGAATTCAGCAAACCTTTTTGCTTCGCTTATCATTTCCTCTGCATCCCTTCCGCTTTTCCCTTACTATAAAATATATTGGTCGATGAGTGCAACAAGCTCGTCGATATCCGGTTTGCTGACTTGTGCAGCAGCCCCCACCTTTTCTCCTTTATGCAGCAAATCATTTGTAATAAGAGAGGAAAAAATGATAACAGGGAGAGCCTGAAGCGCCGGATGTTCTTTGATTCTTTTTGTTAAATGGTGCCCGTCCATTTGCGGCATCTCAATATCGGTGATGACCAGATGGATCGAGTCAGTCAAAGACTCCGATTCTGTACTTGCAGTCTCAAGAAAATCAAGTGCATCTCTTCCATTTTCAAATAACTCCAATTCTGTGTAGCCTGCCTCTTCGAGCGTTTCCTTTAGCAGTTTTCTTAACATCGGTGAATCCTCTGCTACCACAATCTTTTTATTCGAGCGTTCACGCTTCCCGAGTTTTCTGATCCGGTCTAACGTAAGACCTGAGGACGGGTCAATGTCCACAACTATTTTTTCAAAATCAAGCATTAAAACCATTTGTTCATTCAGCTGAATGACACCTGTTACATGTGATTCAAGGCCTTGGTACATAGAAGATGGCTTCTCAATATGATCCCATGTTACCCGGTGAATCTGGGTCACTCCGTGTACATGGAAGATGAGCTTTTGTTTATTGAACTCTGTCACAACGAATTTATCGGCTCTAGTCAGTTCGGCTTCTGGCAATTGCAGAGCTTTAGCTGTATTGATGACAGGCAGTACCTCTCCCCGAAGCTCGATGATCCCCGACACATTCGGATGGGAGTGAGGCACTGCTGTCACAGGAACAGGCTGAATAATTTCTTTCACTTTGATTACGTTGATGCCAAAGCGGTTTTCCCCGATGAGAAATTCCACTAGTTCCAATTCATTTGTACCGCTGTCCAGCAAAATGCCTTTATTTGATTCCATTCAAGTTCTTCCTTCCATTTGCTTATATAGCCTTTATATCGGACGATTCAGCAAATAGATGAAGCACAACAGGACCTCTGCGTTAATATAAATATTTGAGAAGCCTGTCATCCGCAAGGTTTGTATTAATCGGACAGTGTTTCGCGTCTCTTCCATATTGCCAGATCCAGACATTTCCTTTACATGTGGTCTTGGCCGGATTGAATGGCGGGGCTTCATATTCCTTGCTCGTTCCCGTTTCAGGCCGTGAGCTCCAAAGGATGCTCAGATTGGCGATCTTACTGTTTTTACTCACTGCTGCGCAATAGGCTTCAGCGAAATCACCTTTTAGAGGATCATGATAAAATCCGGGCCGATAGCCTGTTTCAGACATTTTTTCCGCCCAGGCAGCAATCCAATCTGCCTGAACCGAGAAAAAATGTTCAATATTGGCAAAGATCACGGTTCCTTGCGGAATATCAAGTCTTTTTGCATGAAAAACGGCATTTCTCACAGCGATTGCGCCTTTATCATACAAAAGAGCCTGATCAAAAATATTATAAATGGGCAGAACCTTGATTCCCCTGCTGTGGATAAAACTGATCTCAAGCTTTGATAAGCCTCTTGATACCCCTGGGACATCTGCAAGATATCGCCCCCAGTAGGCAGGGGTCCCGTAAAATTTTTTCACACTATTATATAAATCCTGATCTGCTTTTTTGGCAGAATCGATTCCCCAAGCATTGCGCGCCATTCCTATCACGTCCTCCCGGGTGCTAATCTATTTATGTATATGCGGGAAGAGGCCTGTTTCAATCCATTCAGGAAGGCTTTGTATACCGGACCCTTTGATGGACAGCAAGTCCTGCTGCCGTCATGATCAGTAAAGATCCGAGCGCTGCTCTGCTCGCTAAATCTCCGTAATCGGACAGAAGGAGCGTAATCGTCCCGTAAATGAAAGGTCCTATGACAGAAGAAACCTTCCCGGAAAACGCGAATAGCCCGAAAAACTGTCCGCGCTTTTCTTCAGGGGTCAGCTCGACAATCAATGTTCTGGAAGTGACCCAAATCGCGCCGAGTGAGATGCCAAAAAGACTGCCGGCAATCCAGAACATCCACTGTTCCGTTGCGGCAACGGCAATCAGCAGAGCGCCGAGGAGGACAAATCCAACCATCATCACCGATTTTTTTGCTCCCGCAGCTTTTGTAATAAAGCCAAAAAGGAAGGAGCCTCCGATGCTTGTAATGGTTGAGACGAGATACAATAGAATGAATTGGCTGTTTGAAAAGCCGACAATCGCTTTTGCGTAAATCGCCATCATTGCAATGGCCGTAGCAAGGGCATCGTTAATAAAAAAATACGCAATCATAAACAAAAAAGCCGGCTTGTATTGCTTTAAATCTTTAAATGTGGCTATTATCTCTTTATATCCGCTCATAAAATGTTTCTTGGGCCCTTTTCTTTCAATGGGCTGGTCGTGTGTAAAGAACAAGAGCGGAAGCGTAAACAAGGCAAATAAAATCGCCGTCGGAATAAAGGCATGATGAAAATCCCGGCCTCCTATAAACGGATAAATAGAAAGCCCTGCCAGTGTGCCCACATATCCTACCGCGACGCCGAATCCGGAAATCAGGGGAAGACTTTTCGCATTACTTACATCCGTAATCATTGCATCATAAAAAATAAGACTGGATGAGTAAAAGAATTTTGCGATGATAAACAGAATCACAACGATCCCCATTGATGCGGGCAGTCCGAATAGCGTGCCGGGGATGGCAGCTGAACCGAATACCCCCATCAGCAGCGTACATAATACGGTAACAGCTGTGAATCGGATAATGTATGCCTTCTTTTTCCCTGACCTGTCAATCTGAACACCGAACAGCGGAGAAAAAAGGACGAGGAACAGCCCTGCAGCGGCGTTCGCATAGGAAAGAAAAGTACTCGCGATCTGATCCATCTTTTCGCTGCTGCCGATTGCTTCCTCCAAATAAAAGGGAAAGAAAATGGTGATCATATTCGATGAAAAAATGGTATTTGCAAAATCATAAAGCGCCCATGAAAAGACAGGCAGAGAGAAAAAGAGAGGCAAGGCAGTTTTAAGCTTTAAAGATTTGGTTTCTGTATGCTGGATTTCAGACATGGAAACGACACCCTTCAATAAAATGAACATCCCTTACTAATTCTAGGACTCCCTGCCGGCCTCCTTTCTCTTTACGGAGATTTTACATTCTTTTCAAAACAGGAAAATCAAAGGTGCAAAAACATCTTCCAGTTGATATAATGCTTAATGTGAATCGGCGAGCAGCCGATTGTACGGGTAGGGCCGAGGGATGACAAACAAGGAAGGATTATTGTTGAAATCGATTTTTCAGCTTAAAGAAAATGGAACAACATTCAAGCGGGAGCTGTTGGCAGGTCTTGTGTCATTCTTGACCGTCATTTATATTGTCGCTGTGAATGCATCCATTCTTTCAGATGCAGGCATTCCTCTTGAAGCAGGGATGCTGGCTACAGTTCTCGCTTCATTCATTGGCTGTCTGCTTATGGGACTGATCGGAAATACACCGATTATTCTTGTCCCCGGTATGGGCGTCAACGCATTATTTACGTATACCATCTGCCAGTCTATGGGAATTCCATGGCAGCAGGGCTTAGCGGTCGTGATTATTTCAGGCTTGCTCTTTGCCGCTGTCGCTTTTACAAAATTAACAGAGATTATATCTGCATCCATTCCTTCTTCACTGAAGGAAGCCATTACGGTTGGAATTGGGATCTTTCTGACCTTTATCGGCCTTCAAAAAGCCGGGATGGTTGAAGCCAGCAAAACAACCTTTGTTCAGCTCGGCGACTTATCAAGCCCCGCCGTTCTTGCAGCACTCATCACACTCCTGCTGACGATTGTCTTGTTTGCAAAAGGTGTTCCGGGTCATTTCCTGATCAGTATCGTGGCAGGGACCGCGATTGCGTATCTTTTTGGTGCGGGTGCTCCGGCATCATCTGCCGGTAATACGGGAGCATTCGAGTCCTATGCAAACGTGCTTCGTTCCGTTTCTTTTGAGGGGATCGCTGAACTTTCTTTTTGGATTGCTGTTTTTTCATTAACGATGGTGATCGTATTCGAGAATGTCGGTCTCGTTCACGGACATACGTCCATGATCAGCCGGGAAAACCGGTTCAAACGGTCACTGCAGGCTAATTCCTTATCCGCTATTGCCTCTGGCTTCCTTGGCACAAGTCCGACTGTAAGCACAGTGGAGACGGCTGCCGGAATATCTGCCGGCGGAAGAACAGGGCTTACCGCGCTGACTACAGGACTGCTGTTTTTAGCATCGCTTCTCTTTCTGCCTTATATAAAGCTTATACCGGATACAGCGATCGCTCCCATCCTGATCTTAATCGGGGGACTGATGATTCAGAACATCCAGAACATTGATTTGCAGGATTTCTCTGAAAGCTTTCCCGCTTTTCTCATCATCGCTCTGATTCCGCTCACTTATAGCATCGTTGATGGAATGGCTTTCGGTTTTATCGCCTATCCAATCTTAAAAGTGGCTATGAAGCGTTCGAAGGAAATCGCGTTCCCGCTATATATTATCGCGCTTCTCTTTTTAGCCAGCATGATTTTTCATTCAATACATTAGACGGGGCCGTCCGTTAATTCCGGGCTTCTTGCCCTTTTACCTTTTATTTTTTTACCTGATTTGGCTGCTTGGCGTTGAGACTTCTCAGCGCTTAGGGCCCAGTTTCAGCCTTGCTCTTAGCAAAGGCCTGCAGCTTGCAAAAAACAAACCCCCTGGATGCTCTGTATGGAGCGTTCAGGGGGTTTTGGTTTCTCTCTTCGGACTTTTCAAACAGCCTCTTTCCCTTTATATCTTCTTGAATAGGAAGAGTGGAATCTCTCATCGATGTACTAAATCAGCAGCTCGCACCACTTATGTCAAGCTTGTGAAAGCTTTCAGCGTAATGGTCACCTCTGTTCCCTCGCCGGGCTTACTGCTGTATTCAATTTCACCATCCATATCATGAATCAGACGGCTTGCAATCATCGTTCCGATTCCAGTCCCCTTCGTTTTTGTGGTGTAAAAAGGAAGGCCAATATGCTGCAGCTGTTCCTCAGTCATCCCTTTGCCGTTATCTGTAATGGTTAAAACAACCCTGCCGTTAAAGTAATCCGGTTTTTTAACGACCTTTATTTTTCCTCCGTGTTCGATGGATTCAATGGAGTTCTTTAACACATTCATGATCGCCTGCTTTAAATGCTCCCCGTCGCCAAG
Organism: Bacillus sp. FJAT-42376; assembly: GCF_003816055.1. Taxonomy (NCBI): domain Bacteria; kingdom Bacillati; phylum Bacillota; class Bacilli; order Caryophanales; family Bacillaceae; genus Bacillus; species Bacillus sp. FJAT-42376. The sequence goes on along the minus strand of NZ_CP033906.1, from coordinate 1,959,816 downwards.
AACATCATTACTCGGAATTAATTCCAGCTGTATCTCCGTATTTTCATAGGTAGCCATAGGAATTAAAAGATCAACTGAATCTTTTACCAGATCGTCAATTTTAACTCTGGTTAGCTCAAACTCAAAAGGCTTGGCCAATTTTAAGTAATCCGTAATAATTTTATTAGTCCGGTCCAGCTCCCCTAATATGAGAGGAGAGAATTCTTTCAGTTTTTCATCTGACGTATCCTCCTGCAAAAACTGAATAAATCCTCTGACAGCTGTTATCGGGTTCCGGATTTCATGGGCAATGGATGCGGCCATCTGCCCGATCGTGGTCAGTTTATCCAAATATACCATGTTATCAAGATTCCGGTTAATACGGACAAGAGCTTCAATTATCGCCATCATGGCCATCGTAACCCCAAAGAAAAATAAAAAATAAATCATATAAAATTCGAGATCCAAAAACGGGATAAAAGAAGAAACGATCCAAATATAAAGGAAAAAATAAATGAGAATGATGAAAACACCTGCGGCAAGGCGAACCTTTGATTTTAAATAGATGTTCCGGAAAGTTAAACCAATAAAATACGGAGCGGCATTAATCAACATACCGATAAGAACGTATTCTCCGCCGAATCCGTAGCGGACCACGCTTGCAAAAAGCAGACTGATTCCTCCCGCAAGCCAGCCGGAATAAAGGGTGACAATCAGAATGGCGATCATCCTGAAATCAAAGTATGTTTCTCCTAAATCCTCTATTGGATAAAGCATACAAAGCATAGCCCCGAATCCGCTGACTAAGCCGTAAATAACCTGCTGCTTTACTTTTATTGTTTTTCTTGAATGGAATGGAAACATCAAATTGGCGTTAAACGTGAATGAAAATAATATAGCCATGTTCACAATAAGCGGTTTTAAATAAATGAGCACATGCTACCTCCGTCTTTCTTTATACCAATTCAAAATATATCACGAAATCTCCGCCAGCCAAATAAAAAGTTGTGAAAGCTTATCCAATCCTGTATTTTCATGTTCCTTTCTGTAAATAAATGAAAAAAATCTGTTCAGCTCAATCGAAGGATCGTGCCTGGAACCACTTTTTTTACGTTCAGATGGTGTTTCTTTACAAAAATTTAATAGAACCATTTGGAAGACTATAGTAAAATAGTAGTAGGTAAGATGGAATGCGAATTAGCCAAGGAGTCATGCTTATGATAAAAATTGGAGATATCATTGAAAAAGCCCCGGTCATTACAGGCAATGTGAAAACCCAGGCTGCGGAAGAAATTTTTACAAACCATCCTTCCGTCCAAGGAATCGTGGTTGTGAATGAAGAGCGCCCCATTGGTCTTGTCATGAAATCAAGATACAATTTTAAATTATCCGCTAAATATGGATATGACCTTTTTATGGGCCGCCCGATTGAATTGATCATGGATCCGGCCCCCTTAATTGTCGACAGCGGGGAAAGTTTGACTGCAGTCAGCTCCCTGGCCATGAGTCGCAATCAGGAGCACCTTTATGATTCCATCATTGTCACTTCAGAGGGAAGGTACTCCGGCATCATAAGCATTAAAAATCTCCTCATTAAATTTGCAGAAGTTCAGGCAGACTTGGCAACCTGGACCAACCCGCTGACCGGTCTTCCCGGCAACGTCCTGATTGAACAGAAGCTTAACGATATGATCAGTAAAAATTCTCCTTATTCTCTGCTCTATGCCGATCTGGATTTTTTCAAGGAATACAATGATCTTTTTGGCTTTAAGCGCGGAGACTTGCTTATAAAAGAAACCGCTAACATCCTGATTAAATATCTCCGGGATGAGAACGCTTTTATAGGCCATATCGGAGGAGACGATTTTATCGGTGTCCTTCCCCATTATGATTTTGAGTCCCTTTGCAATCAAGTGATTAAGGAGTTTACAGTCGTTGCACAAAAATACTATGAAGAAGAAGATTGGAAACGGGGGTATACATTCGGCCTTTCAAGAAAGAACCAATACGAAAAAATCCCTTTGGTTTCCATCTCCATCGCTGTTCTGACCAATCAGGCGACACATTTCCAGACGAGCGAATCGATCAGCAAGGCGGCAGCCATCGCAAAAAAACAATGCAAATCCATTTTGAAAAGCTGTTACCTTCATTACATACCCGGGCAGAAATTCCCCGCTGAAATTTAAACGGGCAAACACCCATGACTCCTTCCTGACATAATGTACAATGACTACATTTTCCCTCACGAAGGAGGAACACTATGTATCCATATATCACGAACCCCTACGATTTTTATTCATATCCGGTCTATCCATATGACCGCCAAATGCTTCAGCCCCCTCCCCCTCCGCCCGGCGGAGGATTTCCTGGAGGAGGAGGCGGTCAGCAAGGTCCGAGTCAGCAGCCGCCTGGCCCTCCCCCGTCCTTTACTCCTCAGCAGCAGCAGGCGACAGCATTTGCCGTAGATCCGGGCGGAATTCGCCGGTGCTTATTCCGCAATACGTATGTATGGCTTATTAACGGGCAGCAATTCTGGTTTTACCCGACATTTGTCGGAAGAAATTCTGTCGCAGGATTTAGATGGTTCCCTCAGTTCAGGCAATGGGGCTACTTCGGCATCGACCTTAGACAAATCAGTTCATTTACCTGTTTTTAATTTGGTCGATGTTAAAGCATGATATTTAATTTTTTTTGGGCGCAGAGACATTTGAGATTTATGCTTGATGCAGCGGGAAAGACCCCGCCGTGGCGCAGCCAGGATGGGGTTCACCGCCTGCCGGCTGCAATCAATAGCCAAGCTTAACAGAAATTTCAAGAGGCTGACTGGAAAAATCCAGTCAGCCTTTTTTTTCTTTTTCAGCCAGCAGGCTTGCTGAGTCAATTTTATTCAATCTCCTGTCAGACCAGTATTTCTGGATTTGTCCCATTTCTGGCTTAGCAATTCGAACGCCCTATCCACAGCAAGCTTTCCTGTCAAAGCATAGTGGATTTCTACGGTTCTTCGCTCATCCAGATACATCCCCTCAAAGGCTGTCTCTTTTATTTTAGCTGCCCATCCTCCTGATGATTCAACGGCTACAACCGGCTTGCTGTTCATGTAAGCAGCAGACAGTTCACCGAGCGTTCCATTGCCGCCGCGGATCATGATAATGGCATCGCATGAATGGACGAGAATCAGACTCCGGTAATCAAATCCGAGGCCCGTTGTGATTGGAACATCTAAATAGTCATTGGCTACATCCGTACGGTCTCCCGCCAATATCCCAATCACAAGCCCGCCTGCTTCCTTTGCCCCTTTGGAAGCATGCTCCATGACTCCGCTGCCTCCGCCTGTCAGAAGAACTGCCCCTCTTTTCGCAACCTCCGCTCCCGCTTCTTCTGCAATGGTGCAGATGTCTTCCGGGATTTCCCCTGATTGGCCAATAATCGCTATTCTAATCATAATAGGCAAGCCCTCCGCTTCATTCTCTTCTCTTTATTATACTTTAATTCGCGGTTTAAAAAACGGTAAAAGGCGAGCTTCCTTTTGCTGAACGCTGATAAGCTGAAAAAAGAATCCGGTCCCTCTATACCAGGGACCGGATTTCATCTTCCATCTTTTTCATTTTTTCTTTAAATTCTTCTCTCCGTACAGCCTGTTCATAGATTTTTTCCATTTCATTCTTGTAAAATTTCATATGCTCAAGCGTCATAGCATTAAACATTTCATTTCTCAATTTTACAACAAGAACTTTTTCTTCCGGTGTAAGATAGGTATCATCTGGAAGCACACGATTCACCTTCTTAGTGGTTATTTATCCTGCAAGTACGTTAAAATTTTGATTTTTTGTAGCGAAGCCAGCCTACCTTCCAAAAGAACCCTATCATGATGAACGCGATGACGATCATGATTCCCAAGACGACAAAATAATTATTTTTTCCCTGCAGCTCGGGCATATACTGAAAATTCATGCCGTAAAGACCAGCAATAAAGGTGAGCGGAAGAAAAATGGAGGACATCACCGTCAGGGTCATCATAATTCGATTCATTTTATCCGAACTGATGGAGAGATAGCTGTCCCTGATATCAGCCGTGAGTTCCCGGTTCGCATCGATCATTTCCACAAGCTTCAGCAAATGGTCATATACATCCTGAAGATAGATTTCTTTTTCCTTTAATCCGCTAAGCTTTGAAGAGCTGATCATTCGATAAAGCAAATCCCTCATCGGGATAATGCTTCTTCTGACGCTGGAAAGATCCGTACGGATAGAAAAAACCTCTTCCATAAGAGAACTGATGGTTCTCTCCTCGGTTTTATCCTCCAGCTGGTTCAGCACATCTTCAAGCCGGTAGACAGGAGGAAAATAATCATCTACAAGCTTATCCAGAATCTGGTACATAATCTGAAGGGGTCCTGCCTGCATCGCAGTATCTTTTTTTACCTTTAAAAACATGTTGCTTATTTCTCTTATCGGTTTTTTATGAAAGGATACGAGATACCGGTCACTTACGAATAAATCCACTTCATCTGCATCCAATGTTTTTTGGTGAATGGCATGAAGAACAAGAAAAAAATAGCCGTCATAAAAATCCATTTTAGGACGCTGTGTAAATTCCACACAGTCTTCTATGGCAAGCGGATGGAAACGGAAAAATTTAGAAAGAAGGAGAACTTCTTTTTCAGTGGGCTCCTGGAAATCAACCCAATACCATTTGTAATCCTCTTTTTTTAATGAACTGAGAGGTAAATCATAGATAACTTCTCCAGTGTTTGCTACGGCAACAGTCCGAATCATATGCTCCAACTCCGATTAACAGTTTTACTCCATATGAATTTACCCTTTCATAATGGAATCAAACCCCCTTCTTTCAGTATACAATAGGAACCTTTCCTTTTGTATGCAGGATTTTGGGACATAAATTGTTTATCTTAACAATTTCGGCACAAGTTTTGTTAAAATGATACATAAGCACGAGAAGAAAAGGTGATTGTATGGAACATTTAATCCAGCCCAGAGTGAGAGAAATTGAAATGTCAGGAATACGGAAGTTTTTTAATCTAGTGGCAGACTATGAGGATGTAGTTTCCCTCACGATCGGCCAGCCTGATTTTTTCACTCCTCATCATGTGAAAGCGGCAGCTAAAAAAGCGATAGATGAAAATTTCACTTCGTATACCCATAATGCCGGGTTCCCTGAACTGCGGAATGCGGCAGCCGATTATTTATTAAAAAAATACAGGCTTTCATACAGTCCCGAAGACGAAGTCATTGTGACAGCCGGAGCAAGCCAGGCGATTGACATCACGCTCAGGACGATACTGACGGAAGGCAGCGAGGTTATCCTTCCAGGACCCGTCTACCCGGGCTACGAGCCGATTATACGGCTGTGCGGAGCGATTCCGGTGCATGCCGATACAACGAGAACCCAGTTTAAACTGACAGCAGAACAGATTGAGGCCAGACTGACAGACAAAACCCGATGTGTCATTTTGCCTTATCCCTCAAATCCTACCGGCATGACACTTGACCGGGAAGAGCTTGAAAAAATTGCCGGGCTTTTAAGGGGCAGGGATATTTTCGTTTTATCTGATGAAATATACAGTGAGCTTTCCTTTACCAATTCACATTATTCCATTGCCTCTATGCTCCCCGGTCAAACCATTGTGATCAATGGACTCTCCAAATCCCACAGCATGACCGGCTGGAGAATTGGATTCGTATTTGCCCGCAAGGAGATCGTGAAGCATATGCTGAAGGTTCATCAGTATAATGTATCCTGTGCATCTTCCATCTCGCAAAAAGCAGCTTTTGAAGCGCTGACGAATGGAATCGATGATGCACTCATCATGCGGGATCAGTATCGGAAGAGAATGGAATATGTGTATGGACGACTCATTAAAATGGGGATTGAAACAGCAAGGCCTACCGGAGCTTTTTATATTTTCCCGTCGATTAAAAAGTTCGGCCTGTCATCCTTTGATTTTGCCCTCTCGCTCGTAAGCGACGGCGGTGTCGCCGTTGTGCCGGGGAGCGCTTTTTCTAAACATGGGGAAGGCTATGTCCGCATTTCCTATGCCTATTCAATGGAAGAGCTTGAAAAAGGGATGGATCGCCTGGATCACTTCATTCGAAATGTCGTTCAGCCCATCTAAACAGCATACAAAAAAGGACGCTCAGCTGACCGGGCGTCCTTCTTTTGCAGGAAAACTAATTGTAAATGTCGTCCCTTTTCCTATTTGACTGTCAAGATCGACTTTTCCAAAATGATTTTCAATGATCTTATACGTAATCATCAAACCAAGCCCCGTCCCTTTTTCCTTCGTTGTAAAAAAGGGGCTCCCGATTTTTTTCAATATGGACTGGGGGATGCCTTCTCCTTCATCTTCAACCACCGCAATGATTTTATCGCCAGCCGCTTTTGTAGAAATTCTGACCTTTCCGCCGCTCGGCATCGCATCGATTGCATTCTTAATCAGATTGATAAAGACTTGTTTCAGCTGATTGGGATCACCGAAAAGCATCGATTCTCCATCAGGATGGATATTTTCAATAAAGACCCCATTTAAATTAGCTTGAGTTTCAAGCAGGGTCGTCACTTCCAAGATCAGCTTTTTCAAATCCGTTTCCACAAACATGCTTGTCTGGGGCTTTGCTAATACAAGCAGCTCACTTAAAATCAGTTCAATCCGGTCCAGTTCTCCAAAAACGATATCAAAATATTGGTCACCGCGATTTTCTTTCGTCCTCATCAGCTGAAGAAATCCTTTAATGGCAGTAAGCGGATTGCGGATTTCATGGGCAATGCCCGCAGCCAGCTGACCCGCTACCGATAGCTTTTCAGACTGCAGCATCAGCTCTTCCGTCTTTTTCTTCTCTGACAAATCCCTTAAAATCACTTGGACAGCCGGCTCCCCGAAATAGGAGGTGGGAATACAAACCATCTCGGTATAAATCAGCTGGTTTTCGTACGTTCTCCAGATTATTTCCCCCACTTCCGAATCAGCCCCGCCTTGAAGAATCCTTCTTATAAATGAAGCAGCAAGCGGCTGCTGGTCCCGGTCCATAAACTGCGTAAAATCCTTGCCCAGCATATCCTGATAGCCGGAAGCCTTGAAAAGTCTGACTCCGGATTCATTGATAAACACCCATTTATTTCTGTGGATAACGGCAATTGTGTCCAAAGAATTCTGTATGAGACGCTGGTACCTCTCCCGGCTTTTCTGAAGGATTTTCTGAAACCTTTTGCGGGCGGATATATCCAGGAGAACGACTAGCTCCGCCCTCTGCTGCTCATATTCAATAGAGGAGGTCTTTACTTCGATCTCAATTGGATTGCCATCAAGCCTTCGCCAAGTTTGTTCAATGATTCCGGTCTTCCCGCCCTTTTGAAGCCGTTCAATACGGTTACGGAATATTTCTTTGTATTCATCCTGTATCAGTTCAAGGGAGTCTAAACCGATCAGCTTATCCGCGTGGCTTGCGTGAAGCAAAGAAACGGCTTCTTTATTGGCAAAATGAATGATCCCCTTAACGGTGATTAGCAGCGGGCTGGGGAGATGATTCAAATATGTATCCCCTTCAAGATCCCCGGCATGAGAATATGAACGGTACTCAAGAAGGTTTCTTTTGTTTTCGCAAAGCACGACTTTCAGTACGATTTCTTCTCTTCTTTTTAATCCGGTCATGCTTTGAATATAATCCATTGTCGCTTCTACCCAAACGGTGGAAGCTTCTTTCGTTTTCATCCGAAAGGTGCATGGAAACATGTGATGCTCGTGCTTCAGATACTGTTCGACTGTATCAATATCTTCCCTGTATACATAATCAACCAGATCTTCCCCAATCAGCTCATTATTGCTGTAGCTGGTGAAATCTTCAGCATTCGCTGATGCGTATAAAATTTTCCCTTTTGCATTAAGCACGGTATACATGTAATCTGTTTTTTCCCTTTGCTGATCCATGGCTTCCCCCCCTTTTCGGAAAAGCTATCAGATGAATCTTATCTCCTAACAGTGCTTTCGCTTTTTATGTAATTTGATATCAATAAACATTCGAGAAATCCTCCCCGAATCCTTCAAGCACTTTCAAAAGTTTCCATTTTTCTTAAAAGGGAAGCTTTTGCTGAATGACTCCTTTTCTTAAACCTGCAGATAAAAGGAAAAGATGGCGGCTCTTGCCGCTAAACAGAACACCCCCGGGGATGCTGTGAACTGTCACACATCCTGCCCGGGGGCTATAAGCCAGTGAAATAGAAAGGATATTGATGCATACGCTGCTTGGATGCATGTAATATCCAGACGATTTCTGGTTAATGCATCCCTTTATACTGCCCTTGGTTTTTGGATGCTTTTTCTTTTTTTGCTTTTTCGTGATGAAGCTCATTTACATGATGACTCCCTGATTCATGTGCAAATTCGGTGTCTGTTTTGGCAGAGTCGAATCCTTTTTTGTTCTTTTGGTCTGCATCATGCTTTTTTGTTCGTTTGGCCATGATTCATCACCTCATTCTTCATTGTCGGCTATAAATACGCCATTTATAGTTTGCTACGCACAGAATGGGATATGAATGGCAAAAAAAAGAACCGCTAGGCAGCGGTTTTTAATTTGTATCATTCTGATCAGGTTTCTCATCTTCCAGTTTCACCGTGGATTTATCTTCCTGACCTTCGTATTTCTTTTCAAGATTTACGTAAGCCTTCATAATCCGGTCTCCAATGACACGGCTTGCCGTTGTGGAGTTAGACTTGTTTCTCACGCTCGGTACCGTCACGCTGAATGCCACCTTCGGGTGATCGGTCGGATAAAATCCTACAAAGGTAACATTACTGACAGATTTCATTTTAATGCCTTTCTGAAGGTTTGTATAAAATGACTGGGTCGTTCCCGTTTTTCCTGCTACATCCAAACCTTTAAAATATGCTCTGGCTGTACCTCTTGATCCTTTTGTAACGAGCTTCATTCCTTCTTTGATCCGCTCAATCTGTCCGGGGGTATTGTTGATTCCATTGAGTATTTTCGGATCTTTTTCCACTACGAGCGGACCGGGCTTGTTCTCATTAACCGGTTCATGAATGGATCGGACAACCCGGGGTTCAACGCGGAACCCGCCATTCGCGATAACGGAAATGTATTGAGCCATCTGCAAAGGCGTATACGTGTCGTACTGGCCGATGGCAACGTCGAGAAGCAATCCCCCAACTATATCAGGATGTGATCGCTGACCATGTGCTTCACCCGGAAGATCAATACCGGTTGGAACGCCTAGGCCAAACTGGTCATTTAAGTTTCTGAACTTCTGCAAATCATCCGGACCGGCCGGAAATTTGCCATTTGGAACATATGGAATGTCCGCAATTTCCATTGCTGTACGGAACATGTATACGTTGGAACTCACTTCAAGTGCTTCCCGGTCATCCACCCATCCGCTTGGATGGAGTGATTTTTTCGGTTTTGCATTTTTTAAAAGAATAGGAACATTATCATTAAAAGAAGTCCCGGGTTTAAGTCCGGATTGAAAACCGCTTAGAAGCGTGGCTCCCTTAACAGCCGATCCCATCTCATACTGAGTCGTATAAGCGCCATAGGAAAAATCATAAAATTTCTTCGAGTTGTACCGGTCATATCCTTTTCCAGCCATCGCGAGGATATCCCCTTGATAAGGATCCATCATGACCACGAAGGCCCGGTCTGCATATGGGCTGTCTCCCACCACTTTTTTAAGTTCTTCTTCCACAATTTTTTCGACTTGCTGCTGAAGCTCTGCATCAAATGTCAGCTCCAGGTCAAGGCCGCGTCTTCCCGGGTCCACTACTTTTTCAGAGATCGTCTTCCCGCTTTTATCTGTTACATATTGAATTTTGGCCTTACGGGGATTGAGATAATCCTCATACTGATATTCAAGACGGGACTTGCCTACCCGGTCGTTGCGGGCATATCCGCGGGACTGGTAATAGGATTTCCGTTCCTGCAAAATCCCTTGGGATGATGTGGTGACCCCTCCCAGAATGCTTCCAAGCGTGTCCCCATAGGCATATTTCCTGTTCCAGTCCGTGATGATATTGATTCCAGGCATGGACTCGATGTTCTCCGACACTCTGGCCATTTCATCGTTCGTCAGCATATTTTTGGCACTCGGCACTTTGTCTTTTGGCGGTGCCTGCGATTTTATAATTTGCGGTTCATACTGGTAGCCTGCTGAAAAGCGTTTAAACAGAACCGCCATTTCAAGTTCCTCGGGATTCGTGCGGATTTCCTCCACTTCCTTATCAGGAACCCGTTCAACCTGCAGCTTATATTGCTCCTTGCCGCTCTTTTTCAATTCTTTTTTCTTTAAAAGCTTCGCCGCTTCTTCTTGATGGGCGGCAAGCCAGTAGTCGCGGATGTCGCGTTCGCTTTTCTGTTCAGCCGTATATTGAAGGGCTTCCTCTTCCACTTCAATATATTCCGCCAGTTTTTTGGCGGTTTTCAGCTTGTCTTCCGTTTTCGTGCTCTTTTCAACTGAATAGGTAATGGCAGGGACACTGACATTGTCCACAACTACCCTTCCATACCGGTCATACATTTTTCCCCTTGGTGCCGGGTAGGAAGAAATATTGGCTTCTGTTCTTGATACCTCTTTTGTATACTCTTCCCCTTTTACGATTTGAACAACTCCGAGGCGAACGATAAGCAGGGTGAAAATCAAAAATACGCAAAAGAAGAAAATGTTGATCCGAAAGTGGCGTGATCGTTTCAGCTTCCGGTTCTCGGGGGAATTTGCAGCTTGCTCAGTCAATTGATGATAACTCCTTTCAAATTCTTATCTATTTCATATACGGTTTTGTAAAATAACATTCCTATTGTAACACTTACGTAACAGTTGTCATATGTCGAACGGCCTATTTTTACTGTCAACATTAAATTCAAAGAAATAACTTCAATCCGTTGAATTTTATGGAAGAATTCCACTAGTAAAAGGATGGTTACTTACATAAAGATAGTTCAGCAAACCTTGATATAATCACAGTTTCACAGAATTGGAAAGGTTTGGTTCATTCTCTTTTCTGACGATGGAAAACCGTGGCTCTATTATTACGAAACTAGCGTGTTATGATGAGTTTGTGCAAGAGAGCACCACAGAAAAACAAAAACAAACATTTTTTAGGAGGGCTTTAACTTATGAAGAACACTACTAAGAAATCTTTCATTATATCAGTCGCAGCGGCGGCAGGATTCGTTACATTCGGCGGAGGCAATCCAGCAAGTGCACAGGAACTTTCCCAGCAAAACGTACAGGCTAAAGTAACGCAGCTTAGCGAGAAATTTAATATCAGCCCGGAGCAAGTTCAGCAGGCAGCTGAAGGCAACGGCAGCCAAAAACAAATTCAAGAGCAAGTTCAGCAGCTTCTTGGAAAGCAAGCACAGGCAGCTCAACAGCAGCAGGCGCAGCCAGGTCAAGAGCAGGCACAGAACAGCCAAGGCCAGCCATGCCCTGCAGGACAGCAGCCTCAACAGAATCAAGCACCTGAACAAGCTCAGCCTCAGGAAAAAGCTCAGGCTCCAGCTCAAGCACAGCAGCAGGCACCAGCAAAAGAACAAGCTTCTGAGAAGCCTAAACAAGAATCAGCTAAATCCGGCGCTCTAAGCGAATTTGAACAGCAAGTTGTAGAACTTACAAACAAAGAACGCGAAAAGCAAGGTCTTAAACCGCTTGCAGTGGATGAGAACTTAAGCAAAGTGGCAAAAGAGAAATCAGCAGATATGCAAAAGAACAACTACTTTGATCATAACAGCCCAACTTACGGATCTCCGTTTGATATGATGAAAAAATTCGGCATTCAGTACCAAACTGCCGGTGAAAACATCGCAATGGGACAAAAATCTCCAGAAGAAGTTGTACAGGCATGGATGAACAGTGAAGGACACCGTAAAAACATCATGAACCCTGAGTTCACTCATATCGGAGTTGGACATGTTGCAGAAGGCAACTACTGGACTCAGCAGTTCATCGGTAAATAATAGAGTTTGAGAGTAAGAGACAGCCGCTTTGCAGCGGCTGTTTTTTTATTTACATAACCCTTTAACCTAGATTCTCTCTTGTTTCCAGAGCTTATAGAGAGCATGGGTTCCGCTGTTTTCCTCACCCATCTCCTCTAATTTTTCATATAGAGAAAGGGCCAAGTCCAATCCAGGGACTTTCATCCCGAACGATTCAGATTCTTCTTTGGCAATTTTCATATCTTTAATAAAATGCTTCACATAAAATCCCGGTTCAAAATTTCCTTTCAGCATGCGCGGTGCAAGATTGCTGAGTGACCAGCTTCCCGCAGCGCCAGTCGATATGCTTTTCAGTACGTTTTCAGGATCAAGGCCTGATTTTTCTGCATAGGCAAGCGCTTCACAGGCGGCAATCATGCCCGAGGCAATCGCAATTTGATTGCTCATTTTTGTATGCTGGCCTGAGCCTGCAGGACCCTGATAAACAATATTATTCCCCATTGCTTCAAAAAGAGGCAGACATTTTTCAAAGGCATCGCGGTCTCCGCCTGCCATTATGGCAAGCTTCGCTTCTCTCGCCCCAACGTCACCTCCGGAAACAGGTGCATCAATCGCTTCCAGTCCCCTGCTTCGGGCTGCATCGGCTATCCGGATGGCCAGAGACGGCTTCGAAGTTGTCATATCAATCAGGATGGCGCCTGTTTTTGCAGATTCGATGATTCCGTTCTCACCGAGATAAATGGCTTCGACATCGTGAGGGTACCCGACCATCGTAATGACAAAGTCTGCTTCTGCTGCAGCCTCCTGCACCGTGTCCGCCCAGATGGCCCCCTTTTTAATGAGCTCGTCCGCTTTCGTTTTCGTCCTTGTATAGACGGATAAAGAGTACCCTTTATCCATTAAGTGGCCGGCCATGCTTTTCCCCATAACTCCAATTCCTATAAATGCTGCTTTCTTCATCATTTTCCTCTCCTTACCCTTTCAGCTTAAACAGACTTAACCATTCCGCCGTCGACCAGCAGTGTTTGGCCTGTCACGTATGTATTCGCACCGGATAATAAGAATACGGCATAGTTGGCAAATTCCTCCGGCTCTCCGTATCTTCCAAGCGGGATCAATGATTTATTTTTCTCAGCCATTTCTTCTGCTGTGATCCCGTTGTTCTTCGCAGATGTTTCATCCAAAAAGGCGACCCTGTCTGTTGCAATTCTTCCTGGTGCGAGTGTATTTATTAAAATGTTCTGCGGTGCATATTCCTGGGATAACGTTTTAGTCAGGCCGACAATCCCCATTCTGAACGTATTAGACAGCAAGAGGCCGGCAATCGGTTCCTTCACGGAAGAAGAGGCGATATTCACGATTCTTCCGCCTTTTTCCTTCATAAATGGAAGGACTTCGCGAATGACTCTTACATAGCTCAGAAGATTCAGTTCAAATGCCTTGTACCATTGGTCATCACTTATCTCTTCAAATGTTCCGGCAGGAGGTCCTCCCGCATTGTTGACGAGCACATCAATTTCCCCAAACTCTTCTACTGTGTGGCGGACAAGCTCTTTAATCTGCTCGAGATCGGTGATATCACAAACCTTGCTGATAATACGCCCGTCCCCTATGTAGGCAAGCTCCTGCTGCAGGATCTCTAACTTTTCCGCATCTCTTCCTGTTATAACGACATTTGCCCCTTCCTGTGCTAACTTCTTAGCTACAGCTTTGCCCAGTCCCTGGCTTGAGGCAATGACAAGAGCTGTTTTATGCTGCAAATTTAAATCCATCTATACCACCCCTTGTATTTATTGGTTTCATTTTATCACACACTGGCAAAAGCGGACATTTTCAGGGTCTCATACGAAAAAAGAACAGCCTATAAAGAGCTGTCTTTTTGCCGCCGCTTACGTGAAATATTCAATTTTCGCCTGCGGAAAATAGTGTTCAATGTAATCCTCCAATGTATCCCTTAGTTCCTGTTCTTCGTCCTTTTGATAAATGTATTTTCCGATTCCATATCTGCCCCATTTATAGCGGCGCTCTTCTTCACTCATTTCAAGCTTCGTTTTCGGATAATTTTTTTCAATCACCCGTTTTGCCGGCTTTGTAAAACGATGCTGTATCATTTCAAACGTAATATCCTGCACTGTGTCTTTAGGGAGGGATTCACTGAGTTTAATAAAGAGCTGTTTGTACCCTTCCTGCCAGCCTTCATGAATATAAATCGGTGCAACGATAAAACCGAGAGGATACCCGGCCCTTGCTACTTTGACCGCTGCTTCAATTCTTTTATCAAGGGGAGAGGTGCCGGGTTCAAAGTTTTTAATGACATAATCAGCATTGACACTGAACCGGAATCGGGTTTTCCCGTTATGGTTGGCATCAAGCAGATGATCCACGTGATGGAACTTGGTCACAAACCGGAGCTGTCCGAGATCGCTTTGTCCAAAGTATTCAATCGCCCGCTTGAGGGAATGTGTCAAATGATCGACTCCGACAATATCAGACGTACAGGATGCTTCAAAACGGGTGATTTCCGGGGCCCGTTCTTCCATGTATTCCTGTGCCTGCCCTAATATTTCTTCTACGTTCACATAGGTTCTGATATATGGTTTGCTCCCCATTGTAGTCTGAAGATAGCAATAATGGCAGTGCCCCATACAACCTGTGGCGAGCGGAATGGCATACTCCGCCGACGGCTTGGATGTATCAAATTTCAGCGTTTTGCGCACACCGACAACAAGGGTGGACTTTGCATTCCTATATTGCTGAAGATGATTCTTCCCGGGAATATTCCTAACCTGGTTATGGGATGTCGTTTCTCTGATTTCGAGACCCATCTTTTCAAACTTCTCTTTTAATTCCACTCCGAGCGGGTATTCTAGAGCGCGCGGCTCTATGTATACAAGCTGCGGAATAAACGGCTTCACCATTCCGTTCCCCTCCTCAAAGCGCCTTTAGCCTTCATATTGTTCAGAATTGAAAAGTTCATTATATAACTGCTCTGCTTCTTCATATGTAGAAAAAACAGCATCATCCGGGAGCAGCTCATGATACGTCTCATACATAAAGAGGGCTACATCGTTTTTGTCCTCCGGGTGCCGGACGACCTCAGCCTCTTTAATGACGGCCACATTGGCTGTATGGGGATTTCGATAGATCACATAAACCGTGTCTCCTGCTTTTGCCTGCAGTCTATTCATTCTGATGTCAGCTCCTTTCCTCTTACCAGTCTTAATCTTTGCCTGATTGGGGATTTTTATGTTTTCTTAAGGAAAAAAAGGCTTTGCCCACAAACCCGTTTAGGCTTTGTGTGATTAAATCAGAATTTGATTTGGCTTGCCTCTTTAACAGAACAAGCCATCCAGCTTAAGAAGCGGAGCGTGCACCTGTATTCAATTCAAAAAACCCGGGCGCGCGCCCGGGTTTCTAAATGATTCTCGAATGATGCTTAAGTCCAGCCCTTTTATGCCATCGGAAGGAAGAGCTTAACCGTCGTTCCCCTGCCTTCCTCACTTTCTATTTCCATTGATCCGCCATGCTGCGTTAGAATTTTTTCCGTAATAACCAGGCCAAGCCCTGTCCCTTTTTCTTTCGTTGTAAAAAATGGTTCTTTAATTTTTTCCAGCACATCCGCCGGAATTCCTGTCCCGCTGTCACTAATGATAAGCACGGCCTTTCGATCGCGTGACTGGCTTAAGGAAATCCTGATGATTCCGCCATCCGGCATGGCATCGCTGGAATTTTTCAGGAGATTAATCAGCACTTGTTTAACCTGATTGCCGTCCCCGTATATCGTATACGACTGAAAATCGCCCGCTTCAATCCCAATATTTTTAAGCGCCATTTCAGTGCCGAAGAAATTGATCGTTTCCTGGAGAATGTCTCTCAGGTTAAATAATTTTTTCGCTGCAGATTGAGGCTTTGAAAGAATCAAAAATTCGCTCACGATTTCATTCAGTCTTTTTAATTCTGACAGCATAATTTTCGTATATGGATATTCGGCATGTGCTTTTTCATGAAGGATTTGGAGAAACCCCTGGAGCACGGTCAAAGGATTTCTAATTTCATGGGCGACGCCCGCTGCCATTTCACCGGCAACTTTCAGCTTTTCAGACTGGATCAGCATAAGCTCCTCCGTCCTTCTTGCCGTCACATCACGGATAATTTCTGAATGGGCGATTAATTCCCCTTTTTTCCCGTAAATAGGGGATAGGGCTACTTCCACTTCAACGGAACGGCCATTCTTGGCGCGGTCTGTCCTCGTAATGGTACTTTCTTTTCCAGCATGAATGGCTGCCTGATTCGGTTCATAATCTCCATGAGGGTACTTTTTTCCTGCTAAATCTTTTTCCTGCATGCCATAGAGCATTTCAAAAGCGGGATTCACAGCTGTTACTTTATAATCTTGGTCCAATAGCGCAATCGCATCTTTGCTTTGGGAAAAAAGCAATTCCAGCTGGGCTTTTGTTGATTCCAGTGTGACCGCCATTTCATTTTTCTGATCATTTACCTGTTTCCAGAGCTTATTGCTGAACTGGAGATAATAAAGCTGGAAGAATAGTACAAGAAAAGTAAACAGGAGGTAATAAGAGATTTCTTTGCTCGAGACACTGTCTAAAAGAACGTCAAAATCTGAATAGAAAAAATAAAGCTGTGATGCTGTAGTAAAAAGTGCTGAATAAATCAGGATTTTACGGTTCTGATAAATGGTGCATACAAGAAGGGGCAGAACAAGAAACATGATGTTAACGTAAGAAGGCACTGTCATGCTCAGCATCACCAGATAAGCGTATAGAAGAGCGGTTAAGGAGTACATCATCCATTCCGCCTTCATCTTTTTTTCGAACATGAATAAAAAAAGGAAGGGAATGGCAAAGCACAGACAGAACAGCCAGTAATCTCTTACACCGTCAACGGCATAGATAAACATCAAATCCAATATGTAAAAAGCCGACAGCAATCTAAGTAAAAAACGGTTCCTTTTCATTATCAACTGCGTGTTCTCCATAAATAACCTCTTTATCATCAGCAGACCTTCCTTTCTTTTGCACTGGAAATGTGCATGAGGTCTTGCTCATTTTAAATCTTCTTATCCCGTCGGGCAGTGTTTTGATATCGTTATTATATCAGTTAATTCTATCCAATAGCCCATTTTTCTACAAAAATATGCAAAAAAAGACAGGCTTTCGCCTGTCTTTTCAGTCTTACTTATTCAACGTGGAAATTCTTTTTCACAAAATCAATAACCTCTTGCGTTGTTTGCATTCCAAGAATCTCTTCACTATGAGAAGCAGCTTCTTCTTTGGAAAGGTTAAGAATTTGAGTTCTTGCCGGAAGAATGGATGTCGCACTCATTGAGAACTCGTCCAGTCCAAGTCCGAGAAGAATTGGAATTGCGATTGAATCGCCAGCCATTTCTCCGCACATACCAACCCATTTGCCTTCCTTATGTGCCGCATCAATAACAAGTTTGATGAGACGAAGGATTGCTGGATTGTATGGCTGATAAAGGTAGGAAACGCGCTCATTCATACGGTCAGCTGCCATCGTATATTGAACAAGGTCATTTGTTCCAATGCTGAAGAAATCAACTTCCTTCGCAAATACATCTGCCATGACTGCTGTGGATGGGATCTCTACCATGATTCCAATTTCGATATTCTCGGACACTTCTGTTCCTTTTGACTGCAGCTGAGCCTTTTCTTCAAGAAGAATGGCTTTTGCCTGTCTGAACTCATCAAGAGTGGCAATCATAGGGAACATGATGCGAAGGTTTCCGTATACGCTGGCACGGAGCAGCGCACGAAGCTGGGTTCTGAAAATATCCTGTTCCTCAAGGCAAAGACGGATGGCACGGAAGCCAAGGAATGGGTTCATCTCTTTTGGAAGCTGAAGGTAAGGAAGCTCCTTATCTCCGCCGATATCAAGAGTACGCACCACAACCGGCTTGCCCTCCATGTTTGTAAGGACTGCTTTGTAAGCTTCAAACTGCTCGTCCTCAGTCGGAAGCTGGTCGCGTCCCATGTAAAGGAATTCTGTACGGTAGAGACCAACTGCTTCTCCTCCGTTTTCAATAACACCCTTTACGTCTTTTGGAGTTCCGATGTTCGCTGCAAGCTCAACGTGCTGTCCGTCTTTGGAAACGGTCGGCTCATTCACAAGTTTGGCCCACTCTGCTTTTTGAGCTTCGTGTTTCTTCTTCTTGTCTTCATAAGCAGCAATCGTTTCTGAAGAAGGATCGATAATCACATCTCCGCTTAGTCCATCAACGATGACCATTGTTCCATTTTGAATCTTCGCTGTTGCCTCTTTTGTACCAACGACAGCCGGAATTTCCATGGAACGGGCCATAATAGCAGAGTGAGAAGTCCGTCCGCCGATGTCCGTTGTGAATCCAAGCACATATTGGC
The DNA here is from genome assembly GCF_003816055.1 of Bacillus sp. FJAT-42376. Classification (NCBI taxonomy): domain Bacteria; kingdom Bacillati; phylum Bacillota; class Bacilli; order Caryophanales; family Bacillaceae; genus Bacillus; species Bacillus sp. FJAT-42376. The sequence continues at coordinate 1,941,481 of NZ_CP033906.1, read as the reverse complement.
GGTTTAATTGAGCTGTGTCAGAAGGAGTTAAATCCTCTGCCACGATGACCACTTCTTCGGAAATAAGAGACGGACTTGGAAGTTCAACGCCGATCAAATGGGCAATAACACGTTTGGTCACGTCGCGGATATCCGCAGCACGTTCTTTCATGTATTCATTGTCCATTGATTCAAACATGCTGACAAACATGTCTGCCGTCTCTTTCATAGCAAACTCAGCATTTGAAGCCTCGCTGCTGATTTTATCTTTAACCGGATTCAAAAGCTCTGGATCGCTGAGAACAAGCAAGTGTGCTGCAAATATCTCAGCTTTATCTTTTCCAAGTTCTTTTAATGCATGGTCTTTGATTTTTTCAAGTTCTGATTTTGATTTTTGAATAGCTTCTTCAAACCGGCGAATCTCTGCATCCTGATCCGCAACTGTTGTTTTGGTAACAGTAAGATCTGGTTCTTCAAGGCGATACGCTTTCGCAATCGCAATACCGGCAGAAGCTCCGATACCTTTAAGTTCCAGCATTATTCTCCTAGCCCTTCGTTTTTCATTGTTTCTTCAAGAGCTGTGATCGCTTCGCTTTCATCAGAACCGTTTGCAGTGATTTTGATTTCAGAGTCTTTAGCGATTCCAAGAGACATAACACCCATGATGGATTTAAGATTTACCGTTTTGCCATTGTACTCTAGGTTAATATCTGCATCGAAACGGCTAGCCGTTTGCACCAATACTGTTGCAGGACGTGCATGAATTCCGGATTCTGCAGTTACTTTAAATGTTTTTTCAGCCATGTTTATCTTCTCCTTTATCACTATGCGTATTTTAATTGTTCACAATAAGTTATCTTACCAGTCCCGCTTATCATCTGACAAGTGGGACGGCTGCATTCCGATTATTTTGTGATTTTCACAATGTTTTTCTGCTCCAGCTTCACTTCTCCATTTTCAAGCAGCTCAAGTGTTTCTCCGTCCTTGAGGTTTGTGAAAACGATCGGTGTAATGGAGGATGGTGCATTTGCCTTAATGAAGTCCAGGTTCACTTCAAGGAGCTTTTGTCCTTTTTTAACTGTATCGCCTTCTGAAATGAAGGACTCAAACCCTTCGCCTTTCAAGCTTACCGTGTCAATTCCAACGTGGATCAGAATTTCATGTCCGCTGTCAGAAAGAAGTCCGATTGCATGCTTCGTAGGGAAGATGTTCAAAATTTTGCCATCGACAGGAGAGACAACTGTGCCTTCGATCGGCTCGATCGCGAACCCGTCACCCATCATTTTTCCTGAGAACACTTGGTCGGGCACTTCTGTGATTGGAAGAATCTTACCGTGAATCGGAGAGACAAATTTTTCTTCATCAAAATGATTTTGCAGAGCTTCCGGATTCACTTCTTCAATTTGCTGTTCAATTTCCTCTTTTGCATTAACAGGCTGAACCGGACGAGGGCGCTTACCTGCGATAACATCCTGAATCTGCCCTTTCAGGTTATCGGATTTTGGTCCGAAAATTGCCTGAATGTTGTTTCCGACTTCCAATACTCCTGATGCACCAAGATTTTTCAAACGGTCTTTTTTGACTGCTTTTACATCTTGAACCTGTACACGAAGTCTTGTAATACATGCATCAAGGTCCTTAATGTTTTCCTGGCCTCCAAGAGCCTGAAGAATTTCATAAGGAAGATCTCCATCTGCTGCCGGAGCATTATCGCCATTTTCTTCTGCTTTCACTTCTTCACGGCCCGGAGTTCCAAGATTGAACTTGCGGATCGCAAAACGGAAACCGAAGTAATACACAACAGCAAGGACAAGTCCTACCGGAATCACAAGCCACCAGTCTGTCCGGTTAGGAAGAATACCGAATAAGACGTAATCGATGACTCCTCCGGAGAAGGTCATTCCAATTTTCACATTAAGCAATTGCATAACCATAAATGATAGACCTGCAAAAACGGCGTGAATTCCGAAAAGAATAGGAGCTACAAACAGGAAGCTGAACTCAAGCGGTTCTGTAATCCCTGTCAGGAAAGATGTAAGGGCTGCGGAACCCATGATACCCGCAACGAACTTTTTATTTTCAGGACGTGCCTCGTGATAAATCGCCAGTGCTGCTGCCGGAAGACCGAACATCATGAATGGGAATTTACCCGTCATGAACGTACCTGCTGTCAATTCAGCGCCATCTTTAATCTGCGCCATGAAAATACGCTGGTCCCCGCGAACAAGTTCCCCTGCCTGATTCGTATAGTTGCCGAACTCAAACCAGAATGGTGCGTAGAAAATATGGTGAAGTCCAAATGGAATTAAAGAACGTTCAATCAGACCGAAAACAAAAGCCGCAAGCGTCGGATTCGCATCAAGCAATCCTGTTGAGAATGCATTAAGGCCTGTTTGGACCGGAGGCCATACAAATAGCATGATCAATCCGATAATCAAAGCCGAAACAGCGGTTACAATTGGAACGAAACGCTTTCCTGCAAAGAATCCAAGGTATTGCGGAAGTTCAATTTTAAAGAAGCGGTTGTACATCGCTGCTGCGAGAACCCCGATGATAATCCCGCCGAATACCCCGGTCTGGAGTGTGGCCATTCCTAACACCTTGGCATATTCAGGATGACCCGCCTGGAAAAATTTAGCCAGTTCAATGGCATCTGTAGGAATCTGTCCAGTTTGTGTCAGAACGGCGCTCATTGTCGCGTTCATTACAAGGTAACCAATAATTGCCGCAATACCGGCAACCCCGTCTCCATTAGCGAGACCGATCGCTACCCCGACTGCGAAGAGCAGCGGCAGATTTGAAAAGACGATATCCCCTGAAGACTCCATCACCTTTGCAATCAATGTAAATGTTTCATTCGTCAGTGCTGGTATTTTTGCTGTTAACTGAGGGTTTTGCATCGCGTTACCGAAAGCAAGCAAGATACCTGCAGCAGGCAAAATCGCAACCGGAAGCATAAGCGCTTTCCCGATTTTCTGCAAAACACCAAATAAGTTTTTGAACATTCGATTCAATCCTCCTTGAGCCTATTTTGTGCGAGCAGCGGCAAAAAAATCCTATAAATGCGAGGTGCAACCGTTTTCTTATGAAATCTTACTGAATCAGAAAAATCCGCATAGAAAAAGGCATGGTGAAACAAGGTATAGAGATTCCCTAAAATATACTTCCCTAAATGGAAAGACGGAAACCTAAACCTTGATCACTCATGCCTGATCGAATCAGTTACACGCTGATACCGGTTACGATATTTTATTGGATAAACGGTATAAATGCATAGTCAGATAGACTGCTTCAGCATTATATACAGGCTTTTTAAGCGTTTGCTGCATCACTTTAACTAATTTCCAAGCAGTATTATAGCACAGCGGATATTCGTTTTTCAACAGGTCTGCCATTTTTTCAGGTTCTTCAAGTTTCTCTCCCGCCTGAACCCGGTCAATCGTGAAACGGATATGCCGGACAAGCCTTAAATAATTGATGCTGTCGCGATCAATCTTAATTTTTAGAGAATCCTCAATAATCCCTGTCAAAACGGCGATCAGCTGAGAAGACTGGTTCACTTCACTCAGCGGCTTATCGGTAATGGCCCCGTGGATATGGAGCACGATAAATCCGACTTCCGAATCGGGCAAACTGACACTCAGACGTTTTTGAATGATGTCTACTGCTTCCTTCGCCAGCTCATATTCGAGAGGATACAGCGTTTTCGTTTCAACGATAAAAGGGTTTTTCAAATCCATTCCCTGCTTAATCCGTTTAAGTGCAAATGAAATATGATCTGTCAGACCGATATGAATATGTTCATTCAGCGGCTGATCGAGCCTCGCCTCTATATGCTGAATCACTTCATGGATGACGGCAATGACTTCTTCATCAATATATGGCAGCAGCATTTTATACTGCTCCTGTTCTTTCTCATTTTTCAGCACAAACATCTTTTCATAGGAATGTTCTTCGATTTGATCGCCTTTTGATCTGCTGAAGCCTATCCCCCTGCCTATAAGAACAACCTCATGAAAATCCAGGTGATCAGCAATCAGCACATTATTATTAAGGACTTTCTTAACGATAAAGGGCGTACTCACGACCTACCCAGCTCCTTTTCATGCTATAACCCTTCATATCGTACAGGTGTTTAGCCCTGACGTCAACGAATAATGTCGGATATTGTAGAAAATAAGCAGAACGGGCGGCATCTTACTCATTTATGTGCTGGCTGGTATTGATTTTTCTGAAATTCAGCATCTGTTCCCACAAAGAAAAACTGATCGGTTTCCTTTTCCGATTCTCTTCCGCTGGAGTTTCCGTGAATCATTTTATCAGGGTTAAGTTTTGTTTTCTTCCCTTCTTTATTTACATAGTAGTAATTGCTCTCTGCCCATCCTTCGTGGATGTGTTTGTCAGAAGTTTTAATAACGCCCTTCGAATCAGCCTTTAACACCTTCGTCTCCTTCTGAGAAGTTGACGCTTTCATCGTTCCTTCATAATCCACTTTTATCCAGCCCGTATAGCCTTCAGGAATCAAAAATGTCCGGGGCGATGCCTGATCATCCTCTTTGCAGCCTGATAATACAGATAGAGCGGCCAATACAAGCAGAATTTGTTTTTTCATATGAACACCCTCCTCTGCCTATTAGATTGGCATAAGGGTGTTTCTTCTATTCAATAAGAAGACATGACCGGGAAGGAGACGGTCCGTTTCTCTCTTGCACTGATCATGGCGCATTCAATAATCCTGATCACGTCCGCCGCAGCTTCTGGATGCACCGGCGGTTCCGAACCCTCTCTAATGGACTGGTACACCGCGTCATAAAAGGACATGTATCGCCCGGGCTTGGTTTCAATGGAGCCCCTGCAGTGGAGACCATTTAATTCTGTATTCAATATTCCCCAATCTCTGTCTGTTTCTTTCCCGAGATTTTCATCAGGCATTCTACCCGCTTTCAGTCTCTCCTCCTGAGGGTCTATACCATATTTAACAAACGAACCCATGGTTCCATGTATCTGGAACCGGGGACCCTGCTCTTTTACAAGCATCCCTGATTTGAGGTCAGCGGTTAAACCAGGGTAATGCAGCCTGATTGAAAATGCATCATCCGCTTTTCCTCCCTCGCGCTGAACCCATATATCCGCTGTGATCTCATCCGGTTCCCCAAACAGGCAAAGTGCCTGGTCAATTAAATGGGAACCCAAATCATATACCACGCCAGATCCAGGGAGTGCTTTTTCCCTCCAGGCATGTTCATCAATCCTGGTTTCAAACCGGTCAAAATGAGCTTCATACACAGCCGGCCGGCCAATTAATCCCTGGCTGAGAATGGCTTGAACCGTAAGAAAATCCCCATCCCATCTTCGATTATGATAGACCGTAAGGAGCCTCTTCTGGCTTTTTGCAAGACGGGAAAGTTCATAGCCCTCAAGCGAAGTTACGGTAAAAGGCTTCTCGGCAATAACATGTTTTTTATGCAAAAGGGCCTGCTTGATCATGTCGTAATGCTGTGAATTGGGAGTTGTAATTACAACGAGTTCAATGGACTCGTCTTCAAGGATGGATTCAAATGAATCCGTTCTTTCTACATAAGGATACGTTTGTTTTGCAAGGTTTCTTGATCTTTCCATGACCGTGCAAAAATCGAAATGAGCGCTTGTATGCAAAAACGGTGCATGGAATACTTGGCCGGATAAGCCATATCCAATGAGGGCTGACCGGATTTTTTTCATATTCATCCACTCCTTTTCAGTTCATTTCAGTAATGTTCCGGCGAACGGTGTATAGAAACGGAATTAATAGGAAAAAATAGATTTCGCAGTATAGGGTAATTACCCCCTGCAGAGTTTTTTAAGCAAAGGAGGGATGACAATATGGCGCAGAACAACCAGAATGAAAGCAAAGAGCAGAATAGGCAAAATCAGCAAAACCAGAAGTCTGATACAGAATTCAGCAAAGAGATGAACGCTAAGAAAGCCGGTAAGAATCAAAAATAAAAGCTACATACTGGAAACGAGGCTGTGACAGAAATATCTAAGCCCATAATAAACCCGAACAATAAGGTGAGAAATTCAATTGATCGCCTTATCGTTCGGGTTTTGTTTGTATTTCCTTTAAGATTTGTACATTTTACATGTTTGAAATGAGTGGAATGAAGCGGAAGGCACTCGACTCCTGCGGGAAGCAGAGGAAAGACTGAGACCCCGCAGGCGCAGCCGAGGAGGCTTAAGCCTTCCTCCCCGCAGAAAGCGAGTGCCTGCAGCGCAATGGAACGGCATACCTGATAAAAAAACAACAATGGCGACAAGAAAGGCATCCTATTTAACGTGCAGAAGAATGGAACTAAGATTCGATTTTGTGGATCATTCATCTAGTTATGTCCCGGCCCCTTTTTTACCTTCAGCCAGCCTTATTTACCGGCAGCAGGCATCTGTTCTCTTAATATGAACGAACATTATCTTATTTTTTTAGATTTGTTTACTTGGCTGCTGATGGCAGCTGGCAAGCGTCCGCTCCAGCCAACAGGAGTCAAAAAGTCAGCACCTTGCTTTAATATAGGCATTTTATGAAAAAAGCTAAGCGGCTTTATCCGGAATTATGATATACTTGAAATTGATTGAATGTCAGTTTAAGGCTGGGTAGATGCGCCAACATCTAACACAGCCACAGCAGAATTACTCGTTAATCAGCCTTCTCTTATTGAGAAGGTTATTTTTTTCTCGGAAAAGACAGAATCGCGATAATCACAGAACCAAACGTGAGCATTAAAATCAGACTCTCATAAATGGTCATGCTTCCTCACCCCCTTTCCGCAAGGGGATTCTCCCGTATTCCGGGCAACCTGCTGCATGTCCATTATAGCACATCCGAACACAAAAACAGAACAAGCGTTTGGTAAAATAAGTCCTATAGCCCACGAATTTCAAGCAGTTCCCCTATGCCAACCCTTGTTTTCACAACCCTTTTTTACAATTATTAGCCTCACTTACTATTGAATGAGCTAACGATTTTTTGTTTTAATAAAGAAGGAGCTTGTTATTTTAATATAGAAGGAGCTTGTTCTCTCTTATGAAAGCTTTCCTTTTATATATTTTTTAGCCTTTCTCATAACTCTTGCACCATAAGCCATCAATTATTTTCTTCTTTTGCTTTTGTACACAATTAACTAAATGATTCATTCGAACAGTTTTACAATTAGAATTCGCTCATGCTGTCGTTTAATATATGGTTAACTCAACTCTTATGTCAACTCCACCATACTAAGGCTTTCTTTTGATGGAGCTCACATCTTGCCTCTCGAAAAGAAAAGTTGCATATAGGCACAGAAGATAATGGACTGCAAACTTTTGAAGTAAGGACCAATGGCTTCAGAAGGAATACATTAAACTAAGTGGTGGACATTTAAAGCAAAAACATTCTAATATCCAAAACTGGTTCTACGTCAATTTTTCGTTGAGCTTATATGGAGTCCGTTTTTTCTTCCGAAAGCTGCTGCTTGATTTGATTTTTCTGTTGTTCCCACGTCTCGTTATAATAGACCTTGCGGTTATTCCCATTCTTCGCTCTTGTACATTGAGCGCGTAGAGGGCAATTGGAACAGTCCTCGCATTCATATACTTTGATCTCTCGCTTAAAGTCGTTGCGACCGGCTCGTTGGGATAAATAGCGGAACATTATTCGTTTCCCTTTTGGGCATGTAAACGAATCGTCTTCTTCGTTGTACGCCCAATTGACGGCATGAAACTCGTTCTCCTTGAAACTCTTTTGTTCTCTTTACGATAGTTTTTATAGGTAATGAGCGGTGTCCGTTTCCGATTTTTTTAAGACATCTGCGTAGTTTTCTTCGCATACATACCCCGCATCCGCGACGATATACTCCGGGAGTTTAAGAAGTGCTTCTCAATATGATTCAAAATGGAATGAGTTGTATACCCATCACAAAGTCTGTAAACATCTTATGAAGCTTCTTTGGTTCTTTGCGCATGCAACGAAGTTCTTTCCGCTCTTCCCTATCTTATCTTGACTCTAATTTTCAATTCCATCCCTCGACTTTTTCTTCCAATTGTTTCACGATTAAAGAGAATTTCCCCCCTTGATTTCGTCCTCATAATCCCGTTCAATGGTTGAATAATGTTTTTCCCCAACAGTTCATCATAGATTTGCCTGGTCTTCTCCATCAAACAGGCATTGAATTTTTCCACCGATTTCCGCCATACAAATTTTAATATATTTGCGTTGGCTTCAATTTTGGTTTCATAAATAAAAATACCCTCTGTAGCAATTCGCTTTTTTTGAGCCCAGCTGACAGCAAAATTGGACAAAGCTTGATGGAGAAGGTGTTTTACTTCCTGATGTACCCGGAACCTGTTAATAGTTCGATAACACGTTACATACCCTTGAGAAAGCCACATCATCCGAACACTGTCAGTAAGGAGTCCTCAATTTTTCTGCCTAAAAAAACAAATAGGGTATAGGCACAAAAGATAATTTTCATGATCATTCTCGGATGATAAGCTGGACATCGGTCTAGAGTAGGAAACTAAAAAACGATTTGTTAGGAATCTGTTCAACCATATGATGAACGGTGTAGGCTATATCTTTTTCATCGAGTTTCACTTCTAGATCCAAGGGCAAAACAACCTGGTCCATGTTATACTGTTTATATATAAGGACACTTCCGTTGGTTATTGTGTGGTAACTTTATTTTTTATCAAAAGGTATCATTATATTTTTTATTAAAAATGAACGTAAAGAATAGAAAGAGAGGCCGCCGCAAACTTATTTGCGGCGGCCTCTCTTATTTACTGGGCTTTGCCCTAGCCTTATTTTCATTATTAACCAGTGTAGTATTCCAATTATCTTGTCCAACTATATGAATAAGCTGTTTGAAGATTATCAGTGTAATTAGAATTATTAAAGAAATCTACTTGTATTCTTATAGTTCGACCAGCATTATTTATCACGTTTGTAAAAGTAGTGTGTGCTTGCTTAATATCTCCATACTCGGAGTATGCATACCCAGCATTATGTGCTGAAATTTGTTTCCAAGCTCCTCCTTCGTATTTTTGAAGAGTCATCCGAATGTATGCAGCTGTATTTGGAGCCATTTTTACAGATCCATAAACGTTCGAACTATCTTCACTTGTAGCAATTTCATGGTATCCAATTTGGTATGTAAAATTACTACTTGTTTCAACTGTTTTAACTCCAGAGTAAGCTGCCGCTTTTTTCATTGGCAAGGCACTTACTCCACCAATGATCACTAATGTTGCTAGAATTATGGGTGTAAACTTTTCAACTAATTTTTTCATTATTTTCTTCACTCCAATTTTATTTTAACAATATATTTATATTTTAAAATAATTTGGAATTGATTAATACTTACTTATTACCCATATTTATGAAAAGTTTCTTTATTAACGTAGAGATCTTTTATTACTTGAGTGTAAATTAGGTAGTAATAAAAGATTAAATATAGAAGCCCCAAGAATGCTTAACTTAAATTCTTTAGAATACCGGAATGTTCTTTTTGCGGTTTCTACTCTAAGTTTATAACTGGAATATAGACAAAAAAAACAGCCTGTCTGCCCCGCTAAGAAATAGACAGGCTGTTTTTTTGCCCTTCGCGTGAATGAAGACATGCCCCTATTAAATAGAAAATGAACGATTCATTCCTTCTTTATAAACTGTCTGAACACTGAACCTGCCCATAAGCCAAAGAATCATTTCATTTGAACGGCATTATACGAAATTTGAACCTTTGCTACAGTCCCTTTAAGCAGATCCTCGTGGCACGCATCCTTTTTCCCGTACATGAAAGATAAATCTCCCACTGACCTGCTCAGAAGCTCGACTGCTTGTCTTAATGCCTGCTGATTCCCTTCATAACCATCCTTTAGAAGTGTTCGTACAATTTCCTGCGAAATGTTGTAAAGCTCTTCCATCTTTTCATTTTCTGACATATCCAGCACCCCTTTTTTAAAGTGTATGCCTCTCAGATCGCTGTCATATCATATATGGATTATATTCGGTCCGGAGATTGGGAATCCTTTATTTTTTTCCTTTTGGCGGATGATAATCGTAGCCTCCCTGATTGATTTTTTCGATAAAAGGGGCTAGGTCCCCGGCTAACTCTTTGTACAGCAGATTTGTTTCCAGCTCTGCTGATGAAATGGTAAGAATTCTTCCTTCCTGAAAGTCCATAACCTTTATGTTTCTTATTCCTTGTATAACAAATGTGTACATAATATGATGCCTCACCCTGGTCACCCTCCTGTTTACAACGGATAGACGCTGATTACTGCTTCAGTCGTTTAAAGAACAAATGTTCTTAAATAGTAGCATAACAAACATGCGTTCGTATATACTGAATATACATCCACAAAGAGGAGGGAATATAATTGGGCATTATTTTATCAAAAAGTCTGGAGACGAAAAAACCGATCCAGGTAATCTATCTATCCAGCCGCGGGGAAATCACACAGCGGCCCATCATCGTTCTCAAGAAATCCGCGGAATCCATTACAGCCCGCTGCCTTCTGAAAGGAGAACTTCGGGTATTCAAGCTTGAGCGGATTCTTTCAGCAGGATTCCTTTCTCATTCCAGAAAATAGTGCTGCAGATCCCCCGGGAAATTCCGGCGGCGGTCTTTTTAATTCTCATTTCATTTCCGTCACAATTTATTTACATTTTATAGATGCAATTTTACAGAAAAGGGAGTATAGTATTTCTTGTATAACTTTTGTACAACTAATACAAAGAGGTGTAGCCATGAATTTTTTAACTAAATTTAGTCTTAGAAATGCGGTAGCTGTTTTCATTATCTCCTTTTTGCTCATTCTGGGAGGGCTATACAGTTTTACACAGCTTAAAGTGGATTTGCTGCCGAACATTGAATTTCCGCAAGTTTCAGTGGAAGCAGTCTATCCCGGAGCCTCCCCTGATGATGTCAGTGAGCAGGTTACATCGAAGCTAGAGGACGAGTTTAAAGGGATTGACGGGGTAAAAAGTGTCACCAGCTCCTCCTATGAAAGTGTGGGCATCATCAATCTCGAATTCCCGTTTAACACTGATATTGATAAAGTTGAAGATCAGATTAACACGCTGATCGGTGAAGCGAATCTTCCCGACACAGCCGAAACGAAAGTAAACCGTTTTTCGTTCGGAACGTTCCCGATATTCAACATCTCCCTCTTTACGAAGGACAACGCTGATATTGAATCACTGCTGCAGGACGATGTCATTCCGGAATTGAATAAAATTTCCGGCATAAACAGTGTTTCAGTCGGAGGACTTAAAGAAGAAGTGGTCCGTATTACGGTCGATAAAGAAAAAGCCGAAAAAAGCGGCTTGTCTCTTTCCCAGATTAAAGACAAAATCAACGCAAAATACTTATCTTTTCCTGCTGGAAACGTCGTAGATCAAGATACCGAAATTCCAATCAGAGTACAGGAAGGATTAAATGAAGTAAACACATTGAAAGAACTGCAGCTTACCTCCGGGACACCGGCAGCAGGTTCGCCGCAGGGAGGCCCAACATCCGGCCAGGCACCGGCCGCTCCGGGAGGACAGCAAGGAGGTTCTCCACAAGGATCTCCATCCGGCGGAGCACCTGCCGCTTCAGCACCTCAGACTGCACAGCCTGCACAGCAGGAACCAGTAAAACTGAAAGATATTGCTAAAATCGAAACCATTACAGACCGCCCGGAGTTAACCCGCTACAATCTCAAAGACTCCCTGTCGATGGCGATTACGAAAAAACAGGATGCCAACACCGTTGAAGTAGCGGATGAAGTCATCAAGACACTGAAAAAATACGACGACAAATTGGATTATTCCATTGGATTTGACCAGGCTGAAGGCATTGAAAAGTCAGTGGAAACACTCATTCGCGAAGGACTTCTTGGAGCATTGTTCGCCTCTCTTGCTGTACTTGTTTTCCTTCGGAATTTCAGAGCGACCATCATTGCTATTATTTCGATTCCGCTCTCCCTGCTCGTCACTTCCATTTTCCTGAACCAGCTTGATATTTCTTTGAATATCATGACACTTGGCGGAATGGCTGTCGCAGTAGGACGTGTTGTGGATGACAGTATCGTTGTTATTGAGAACATATTCAGACGCGTGCGCAAAACGAATAGCGGCATTTCCAATGAACTTATTCAGGATTCCACTAAAGAGATTCTGAAAGCTATTACTTCTTCTACCATCACAACGGTTGTCGTCTTCCTGCCGCTTGGATTTGTAGGAGGCATTACAGGCGAATTTTTCCTGCCGTTCGCTTTAACGATTATATTTGCCCTTATTACTTCTCTGCTTGTATCCATTACGATTGTACCGATTCTGGCACGGTTCTCGTTTAAAAAAGTTCCGAAAGAAGAGAAGGAAGGCCCTCTTCAGAAGTTTTATGCCGGTGTAATCGAATGGTCGCTGAATCATAAAATTGCCGTTATCGGGGTTTCCCTCCTGCTCTTATTCGGTTCCGTATTCTTAGTCAGCGGACTCGGTTTCACTTTTATTCCGAACGAAGAGCAAAAAACGCTCGTTGCAAGCGTAGAGCTTCCATCTTCTACAACACTTGAGAAAACGAACGATGTTTCCCTCGAACTGGAAAAAATGTTTGATAAAGAGGAACCGATTGAAGAAGTAACAGCCGGAATTGGAAGCCGTGACTTTACAACCGGACTCAAACGGGAGAATAAAGCCAGTTACTTTATTACATTGAAAGATGGAACAGAAGTATCGGATTATATTAAAGATCTTCAGAAAAAGATGGAAACTGTTGCAGAAAAGACAGCACCGGATGCGAAACTCGGCATTCAGGAGCAGAGCAGCGGCGGACCTCCATCCAACAACAATGTAAATATTGATTTATATTCAAATGACTTGAACGCTTTATCCGAAGCTTCTAAAAAAGTAGAGGATTATCTGAACAAAAACAAAGATTTGAAATATGTATCCAACAATTTTGCAGAAAAACAGAAACAGGCGGAAGTGACGATCAAACCCGACAAAGCAGATGAGTATGGAGTTTCCGGATTCCAGGTGCTCGGCACGGTTTCCGATCAGACGAAGCCTGTCGATGTTGGAGATTTAAAATTAGACGGGCAGGACCGGAGTGTGGAACTGAGCTACGGAGAAGATATTACGTCCGTGGATCAGCTGAAAGATACGGTCATCTTCAGCCAAAAAGGGCCAATCAAACTCTCAGATGTTGCAGATATAAAAGAGGTTGATGCGTTCACATCCATTCAGCGATTGGACGGAAAAGTGTATGCTCAGGTAAGTGCCCAAATTACGTCCGATAATATAGCGGAAGTATCCTCTTCTGTTATCAAGGGAGTAAAGGAAGATGTTGATCTTCCTAAAGGAGTTTCCCTTGAAGGCGGAGGCGGAAGCGACGAAACCGTCCAGACGTTCCAGCAGCTCGGCCTTGCGATGGCAGTTGCAATCGGACTTGTGTATATCACCATGCTGATTACATTCGGCAAGGCGAGAATTCCTTTTGTTATCCTGTCTTCCTTAATTTTTGTTCCGGTCGGTTCCCTTCTGGGGCTTTATCTGGCGAAAGAGCCGCTTAGCGTCAGCGTGATGATCGGATTGCTCATGCTTATTGGAATTGTTACAACCAATGCGATTGTAATGGTGGACCGGATCGGCCAGAACAGGGAGCAAAAAGGCCTTGTCATCCGCGAGGCGCTCATCGAAGCAGGAAAAACAAGACTGCGTCCTATCCTGATGACAGCTTTTGCGACCATTGCGGCCCTGCTTCCGCTTGCCTTTACAACGTCATCCGGCACACTGATCTCAAAGGGTCTTGCCATTACGGTAATCGGCGGATTAACTTCATCCACCTTATTGACACTGATCATCGTACCGGTTGTATACGAGTTGTTCTTCTTTAAACAGTCCAAAAAGGAAAGAAAAAGAATGAATGGGACAGCTGAATAATAGAATGTCAAAGAATCCCGGTCTGATGACCGGGATTCTTTTATTGAATTTTTTCAGTTAAATGCATTCTGCCCGTACGATCTGTGGATTCTCTTTTTTCATCGTGTATCCGGACCGGAAGCATCTGAATGGTCTGGATCAGAACGTCCAGTTTCCCTTCAATCCTGTGCATCAAGTACATCGTCACGACAATCGGAAACCCTGTGTCTCCTATGAGCTGAAGCCATTGCTCCATTTTACCCCCTGCCTTTTTTAAAACAGGGACCTGACATGGTCAGCCCCCTGTTTCCCTGTTTATTTTATATCCATGTCTTTTACAGTCCGGTCAATCGTTCTCGCACCTTTTTTGGATGTTAAATTGCCTCCTCCGGAAGTAAAAACACCGGATCCAAGCAGGCCATCCATCGCTGCCGCAATTTCCTCGTTTGTAATCGATTCCTTTGGAGCATCTACACTGATTGTGACGGTTTTCCCCTGTTCATTTACAAATTGCATTTCAAGTGTTTTTGCCATTTTTACACCTCACTCCATTCATTAGTTTTGAATTTCATTTACATCCAGACGCTCAGCTGCGAAAAGCGGGTACTGCTGCAGCCCTGAAAGAATCAATGCTGCTGCCATCAGCTGATCAGAATCAGCAGCCGGTTTAACATTGCTGTAAGTCTTGGACTTGAATACTTGCTTTCCTTCCTTATTCAGACCGAGGTCATATACAAGTCGCAGCTGTCTGTCGATTAGAATTGTTTGTGCCATGTTTCTCACCCCCTTTCGCTATAGCAATACACCGAAAGAAAGGGAAAGTAGCGGAAACCTGCCAATTTATTTGTTTTCGAATCGCCAGACAGGAGAGAGAAGGTTAAAAACAATATTTTTTGGTGCGGCGGACTAAAACTGGATCCTATTTTTACCCCATAAAAAAACACCCCGGGTACTTTCATGTCCCGGAGTGCTAATTCAGTTGCATGCAACAGAGTTCATCATTATGCTTTTGTTCTGGTTTGAGCATACTCCTTTAATTCCTTTACAATCCGTTCCCGAAGGATTTCATCATTTACACTTTTAATTCCGTATTGAAAGCCGCTGCCCGATCTTTTCTTCCACATTGGTATACCGCGAAGTTCAAGCTCCTCATTCCTAATGGTAAACGTAATATTTAAAATAACCTGTTCTTCCATTGGCAGCTCCAGATGGGAGATCAGCTTAAGGCCGGATGGGCTTATGTCCATAATGACAGCTTTCCCCTGTTTTGTATGAACTTCTTTTCCGCTTCTTTCAACAATGGAAAAAGAAGCATCGACCGGATCGGAAAACACAAACCGGAATGATTCAGAACGATTATACCGCATAAAAAATCCCCTTTCTGGCAAGTAATCCATCTATTGTAAAAATAGCCGATTCAGGAATGATATTCAATCTTTTTTTGAATGGATGGGCTTTTATGTATGTTCATACCGGATGAGGGAAACCTAATAAAAACAAGCGAACGGAGCTTTTCGATGAAAAAAACAGGCAAACTGGAAGCTATTCTTTGGAGCATCGCCCTGCCTGGGTTCGGGCAGTTCCTTAACGGCCACTTTGGAAAAGGCATTGTTTTCATTGCACTGGAATTTTTGATTAATATGAATGCCCTCTTTAATCTGTCTATTAAATACAGCTTTAACGGCGATATTACAGAAGCCTTTCGCACAGCGGACCTTCAATGGCTTATGTTTTATCCTTGTGTCTATCTATTCGCCATGTATGACGCGTATAAATTTGCTGACGGCCCATGCCCCAGGTTCTCTTATTTGCCGTTTGCTTTTTCCGCCTATTTTGTAACGGTTGGAATCATGTTCTCAGATAAAGTCCGTTTGTTCGGATTTCTCCCCGGTCCCGTATGGCTTCCTATGCTCTCTCTCATACCCGGACTCTCTGTCGGATTTGCCATTAGATACATTCTCCTTAAAATGACTAAGGAGACACACTAGACAAAGGCAATGTCCTGCAAGCCTGATTTTAAGCACGTTTATCTTGACTGATTTTCGCTTTCATCAGCCTGGCCCGATCCTTTCAATTCGAATAACTTTCCATAAAATCTCTGATAACTAGGCTGTTGATTTACGTTACAGGCGCTCGCTTTCCACGGGGCGGGCAGTGAGTCTGTCCCGCTGCTCCCGCAGGAGTCTCACACCTTCCACTTCATTCAACTGGTGTTAAAAATCAACATCAGGCTTTAACAGTGCCTCCATAAAAAAACCCCCGGCATAAGCATACCGGGGGTTTTCGATTCATTCTTTTCTCTAAGCCAGGACTGCCCTGGACATTCTGCTCTTCATTCTATCTGGGGGGGGTCTGTTTTTTTGGCAATCGTTCCGTTCCCCCTCCCCCAGCCATCTTCCTTTAAATAGAAAGTTCCTGTGAAAGAGTGTAGAGTTTTTCGGGAAGCGGATCTTTTTGCCCTGCAATCTCCAGCAGATCCCGGTCGGTAATCTTTTCATTGGTGATTCCGATCGCCCTGCCTGCTTTGCCTTCCAGCAGCAATTCTACCGCTCTCGCTCCCAATCGCGAAGCAAGAACACGGTCTCTTCCTGTAGGTTTGCCCCCGCGCTGGATATGACCAAGAACGCTGATTCTCGTTTCTAAATCAAACTTTTCTTTTAGCTCGCCCGCCAGATCTTCTGCTGAGCCTACCCCCTCAGCAAGAACAATGATGGAATGTTTTTTCCCTCTGCTGATTCCGCTGTTGAGCCTGTCCATCATCTCATCCAGTTCATTGGGATGCTCTGGAATGAGAATGGTTTCTGCTCCTCCGGCAAGTCCGGACCATAAGGCAATATCTCCAGCCCTCCGCCCCATCACTTCAATAATAAATGTACGGTCATGAGACGTCGCTGTATCCCTGATTTTATCAATGGCATCCACCACTGTATTCAATGCTGTATCAAATCCGATTGTATAGTCCGTGCCGGCAATATCATTGTCAATCGTTCCAGGCAATCCGATGCATGGGAAACCTTTCTGGGTGAGTTTTGCAGCCCCCTGATAGGAGCCATCACCGCCGATCACGACGAGGCCTTCGATTCCAAGTGCTTTCAGCTGTTCAATCGCTCTGTATTGACCTTCATCTGTTTTGAACTCTTCAGACCGGGCCGTATACAGCATGGTTCCGCCGCGATGGATGATATCTCCGACTGAACCTACCTCAAGCTTTTTAATTTGACCCTGCATAAGTCCCTGATATCCCTGGTATACACCGTACACTTCAAGACCGCTGTATATTCCTTTTCGTACAACAGCCCTGATGGCTGCATTCATTCCCGGGGAATCTCCCCCGCTTGTCAAAACCGCAATTTTCTTCATTTCCATTCACCTCTTATGTAACGTGCTATGATGCCTCTTCTACTATAATCCCCATAGAAAGATTTCTCAAAACAAAAACCTCATATTAAGGAAATATGAGAACCTTCAGCAAAATACTACAAATCTTTTTACGCATTTGATACAATTGACTCACTACATTATACCTAAAGGAGAGAACCAATGATTTCCTGTACTGCCTGCACACCTGCTCCGCCTATTCATGAAGAAGGTTTTCTTCTCCTTCGCACATCAAATAAAAGCTTGTACACTTCCGGCCTGCCTTTTACAGATGAAGGGACCTGTACGATTTCCTATCACTCCAGTCTTGAACTTGAAATGAAGGTTAAAGAAGTGCAGGCTGCATGCGATACCCGGCAACTAAATGCCGCCATTTCGAAAGATTCCGAATCTCCTCTTTCCTACTCGCCATTCAGCTACATTTATGAACGCGTCGTTTACAAAGACATCGTGAATCTCATTACAAAAGGCGATTTTTTAAGTTTTTTCCAGCCAATTGTTCATCTCCGCTCCGGACAAATTTTCGGCTATGAGTCTCTGCTGAGGAGCATCCATCCGCCCGTATCACCATACCAGCTTTTTGATACCGCGATTAAAACCGGCATGCAGTCAATCCTGGACAGGCGAGCCCGGGAGCTAGCAATCATCGCCCGCTCCAATCAAATTCAAAAAGGCATCAAATCATTTATCAATTTTATTCCGTCATCCATCTATAATCCTGAACACTGCCTTCAGCACACATTTAAAATGGTTAAGCAATATGGCGTGAGACCTGAAGATTTGATTTTTGAAGTGGTCGAAACCGAAAAAATCAATGATATGGATCATCTGAAAAACATTTTGGATACGTACCGTGCCAACGGGATGAAAGTAGCGCTGGATGATATGGGGAGCGGGTATTCCACATACGAAGTACTGGAAAATTTAAAGCCGGACTTTGTGAAGATAGACCGTCATTACATTACAGACTGCTATAAAGAGCCTGAGAAGCAAAGCTTCCTTAAAAATGTGCAGGCCCTTTCCCGCGACCTTTCCATCACCGTCCTTGCAGAAGGCATCGAAACAGAAGAAGAGTATGGGTTTCTTGATTCGATCGGCATTTCACTCGGACAGGGATATTTTATTGGGAAACCGTCGGAACGGCCAGCCTCTCAGGAAAAGCTGTTTTCAGGTCTCGTCCATTAAAAAACCGCGCCGTTACCCATAGGGCCGGCGCGGTTTTGCTCATTCTATAATTTGCAGCTCTTTAGGATAGGCAGTGAGGGCACGGGCCCCATCTTTTGTAATCAGGACATCATCCTCAATTCGGACGCCGCCTACTTCAGGGATATAAACCCCTGGTTCAATCGTAAAGGTCATTCCCTCTTTCAGCACGCCATCATTTGTATGAGCCATGGAAGGGAATTCATGGACACTTATGCCAAGTCCATGGCCAAGGCGGTGAGGGAAGTATTCCCCGTATCCTGCGTCTTCGATTACTTTTCTTGAAATTTTATCCAAATCCCCAATTCTCACACCAGGTTTTGCTGCCTGCAAGGCAGCAAGCTCTGCTTCAAGAACCGTATGATAAATCGATTTCTGTTTTTCATCCGGCTGGCCGAACATGACCGTTCGGGTTATATCCGAGCAATATCCATCTAGGACCACACCTAAATCAAACAAAACGAAATCTCCTTTTTTCAAAACGGCCGTACCAGGATTTCCGTGCGGCAGGCCTGATTTCTTTCCGAACAGAACCATAGTGGAAAAAGACATCGCCTGTGCGCCTTTTCTTTTTAGTTCATATTCAATTTTGGCCACAACGTCCATTTCAGTAATGCCCTCTTTAAGAGCAGCCACTCCGACCTCTACGCCGTAATCAGCAAGCCTGGCTGCTTTTTCCATAATGGCAATTTCCTTTTCGTCTTTAATGACCCTGAGTTCATTCATCTTCTCTTCTGCTGAAACAAGCTTTGGCGACCCTGTTACATTCAGGAATTCCTGAGCTCTGGAATAGGACAGAAGCTCGCTTTCAATAGCTGCCGTCTGAATGGACTGCATCCCTCTGGATGCAAAGGCTTTACGGATTTTATCGAACGGATTCTCATGATCGCCGTATCCTATAATTTCCTCCTTAAAGCCCGCATCCTTTGCCTGCCCCGTCTCCATGCCCGGCAGAATGAAAAAGGACTCTTTTTCCTGAAAAATAAACAATCCCATTAAACGCTCATGCGGATCTGTCAGGAAGTTGGTTAAATAATACACGTTTTCCGGAGAGTGAATGTATGCTGCATCGATTGATTCATCCCTCATCCATTCCCGAAGCTGTTCGATTCTTTTATTCATATGTTCCACGCCTTTCCGCTGTTATGTATGTCTCCGATGTTATCTTATCAAAATCTCAAATTTTATGTAAACCCACCCGATTTTCCATTCTTTCATTCTTTTTTCTCTCTAATGCTCTTGAAAGCCGCATCCTGTTATATCTTTGTACGGCGATAAAAGGCAAATTAAATGCAAAAGCATAGATTAAAATAATCCAGCCTCCAAGCACGCTGTTCCATAAAAAAAATAAAAGACACGGGAGGATTTGAAGCCAGTGGGCAAGCTCACCGCGTTTTGTTTCAAGGATAAACTGCTCAAGCGTTTCCGCGGATCGGCCGCGCAGTCTCTTTTTGGACCGGCCATTTTTAAACCACCCGCCTGCATCAGGAAGCTTATCTTTCCAGCTTTTAATCCCGAGATGCTCATAAATCTTTCCATCCTTCTCCCATTTCCACTTTTGGAAGACCCATTGGAAATAGTTGAAATACTGAGAAGGAGCACGCGACATCAGCCAAGAAACACCGAGCTGAATAAAAAGCAGGAGGCACGCATTTAAAACGGCAAGAAGGATGCCGTTCATTGATCATGGTCCCCCTCTGAGTGTTTCACGATGCTTCTGCCCTTCCAGCTGGCATTTTTACGGATAAATGTCTTATACAATGAGAGTCCGAATACGGATAAAAAGTATAAAAGATGAAGGGGGAACGCTATTAATCCCCAGATGGAAAAGCGTCCGAACCTGGACAGCGCAGCCGCCAGCTGGATGACCGCTGCCGCGTAAAGAAGAACATACGCAAGCCACGCTTCTGAAAATAACACCGGAATTTTAACGAAAAAGGACAGAAGTCCGGCAAGCCAAATAGAAGAGAGAATCAAGTATACCAGGCTGGCGGTTTTAGCTCCTGAAGCAAAGCTCTTTGCCCAGCCATTTGTCATGGCTTTCACTCCATCCGGATACATCCGCATGGAAATGGCCTTTTTCCCGCTCGCAAAGTACACAGACTTACCGTATTCTTTGATTTTCTGCCCCATTGCCATATTCTCGACGATTTCACCCTTGATGGACTCATGGCCTCCCCAGCCGAAATAATCCTCACGTCTGCACATGAGCACCTGTCCAAATGCCCCGTTCGCTTTTTTTCCAGCCCAGGAAGGAACAAACGCACCAATTGCGCCAATGGTCATCATATGAAAGATAGCCGACCCGTTCTCATAAGCTTTTTTCGTTTTATGATACGGATGCACCGTTAATATTCCCTTATTTTCTATGTGCCTGAATAAATCAGCCAGTCTATCCAGACCATTTCTTTCTACGATTGTGTCTGCATCAAGAAAGAGCAGCCATGTCCCCGTACTGGAGTTCGCGCCGTTCCAGCAGGCCCATGATTTCCCTGACCAGCCGGCAGGCAAATCGGGTACCTCAATCACCTTCGCACCAAAGGCTTCAGCGACTTTTTTCGTCTGGTCCTCTGATTGATCATCCGCAACGATGATTTCATACGGTAAATCGCTTTGGGATGAAATCGAACGAAATAATACCTGCAGATTTTCTTCCTCGTTTCTCGCCGGAATAATAATCGATAAATTCTTACGTACATATGCTCTTGCTTTTTCACCTGGAATGGACTCAAGTGTCGGAATGTTCCAAAACAGATAGATTCCGATGATCAGAGCGATCATAATAATTGCCACAAACAGCCACCTCACTAGAACGGTTTCTTCATTATACCCTTTTTTCTCTCCTATTGCGTTACAAAGCCTTCTAATCAGGTTTCTATTTTGCAGTTTTGTGGAAAATACTTCATATCTCAATGAATGAAAGAATCACGGCTTTGGATAAAATGATAGCGGATGTAATACCCATTGTAATCCATTTTTTGTTAATCCATAAGGAGGCGAAAAGATTTGAAGAAAAAAGTGATCGTGATCGGCGGAGGACTTGGAGGTATGTCATCAGCCATCCGTCTTGCAGCGGATCAGTATGATGTGACCGTAATTGAAAAGGGAGAGCGGCTTGGCGGAAAATTAAATAAGCGGGAAGGAAACGGCTTTACATTTGATACCGGTCCCTCTATTTTAACGATGCCATGGGTGCTTGAACAGCTGTTCCGGAGTGCAAACCGCAATATCCACGACTACATAACCATTAAACGGATTGAACCGCAGTGGAGAACGTTTTTTGAAGATGGAACATCCATTGATCTGACGAGTGATCTGCAGCTTATGATGGAACAGCTGAAGGAACATAACCCCGAAGATGTTCACGAATTTTTTCAATATATGGCTTATTGCACAAAGATGTATGAATACAGCATGAAGAGTTTCTACAAGCGCAGTCTTTCAGGAATCAATGATTTGAGAAATATGCATTCTATGAAAGAACTTCTTGCGATGGATCCAATGAAATCCATGGATCAGGTGACGAAAAAACACTTTAGCAGCAAGCATCTTCAGCAGCTGTTTAATTTTATGATCATGTATATCGGCTCCTCCCCTTATCAGGCGCCGGCTATTCTTTCTCAGCTCGTATACGTGCAGCTTGGCATCGGCATTCACTATGTAGAAGGCGGCATGTATAAAATTGCTGAAGCGATGAGCAAGGTCATGCGGGAGCAGAACGTGGACGTGCTTTTGAACACGAAAGTGAAAAGGATCGTGACGGAAGGAGAAACCGCTGTAGGAGTAGAGCTTGAGAACGGAGAAATTCTCCATTCAGATCTGGTGGTTTCGAACCTTGAAGCTATACCAGCCTATAAAACCATCATGGAAAATCAGAGCGGCAGCAAAAAAGCAGCGGAAGATCTGGAGAAATATGTGCCAACCGTATCAGGCCTTGTTCTTCTCCTTGGTGTGAATAAAGAATACAAGCATCTTGCCCATCACAACTTCTTCTTTTCTGAGGATCCTAAAAAAGAATTTGACCAGATCTTTAATGAGGGCGTTCCTGCGGACGATCCAACTGTGTATATCGGGATTTCTTCTAAATCCGATCCTTCCCAGGCTCCTGACGGAAAAGAGAACCTTTTTGTTTTAACCCATGTACCGCCTTTAAAGGACGGGGAAACATGGGAGGAGCAAAAGGAGCAGTATCGCGAAAAAGTTCTAGATAAACTGGAACGCATGGGCGTAGCGGATTTAAGGAATCACATTGAATGGGAATACCAATTCACTCCGGACGATATTCAGGAGCTATACGGTTCAAATGGAGGCTCGATTTACGGCGTTGCCACGGACCGCAAGAAAAATGGCGGATTTAAAATTCCAAGCCGCAGTAAGCTCCTTCATAATCTTTATTTCACCGGAGGCTCCACACATCCTGGCGGAGGAGTTCCAATGGTCACACTCTCCGGCCAGCTCACTGCGGATCTGATCTTGGAAGACGAACTGGCGAAGGCAACAAAAAAAGAAATCGGCTGATTCGCATAAAGATCATCGCTTCATCTTTTATAAAAGCTTATACTAGAAGGGGCTGTCCCAGAGGGCACCCCCTCTTTTTTATTTAGATCGCCCTGTTCAAGCAGGCCTTCACTAAAACGGAGCCATTTTGAAAGGAGACTGTTGCAGATTGCTGCTATTATATTGCTTCATCCTTTTTATTTTCTTGATTCTGACGGCGGTTAACTCCTTTTTCATGCCAAAGCTAAATAGCGGGGACTTGAGCGAATTTCCTCAAGTAAGTATTCTTGTTCCTCTCCGGAATGAAGAGCGAAATGTAAAAAAGCTGATCACCATGCTGAAAAAACTCACCTACCCGAATCTCCGGTTCCTGCTTTTAAATGACCAGTCTGAAGACAGGACGGAGGAACTTCTCATGCGGTATTCTGGAGATGACCAGCGCTTTACCCTTCTTTCAGGCGTCCCCCTTCCTAAAGGCTGGGCCGGGAAAGTCCATGCGTGCCATACATTGAGCCTGCATGCTGAAACTGAATTCATCCTTTTTTTAGACGCAGATGTCCGTTTGAAAGAAAATACAGTGGAACGTGCGGTCTATACGCTTAAAAAACATGATGTCGCACTATTAACCGGATTTCCTAGATTTCCAGTCAAGTACCTGCTTGAGAAACTGCTCGTTCCCATGCAGCACTTCCTGGTGTATGCCCACCTGCCTCTTTTTTTGGCAAACCGCACCGTTTTTCCTGCAGCTACAGCAGCCCATGGAGCGTTTATGCTTTTTAAACGTTCCGCATATATGGAAGCGGGCGGTCATGCTGCCATAAAAGATTCTATCGTGGACGACGTACATCTTGCGCGGAAGATGAAGGAAACGGGCAGACAGGTTCTTCTTGCAAATATTACGGACGATGTGACGTGCTATATGTATGCATCGGGAAAAGAAGCATGGAATGGATTCAAAAAAAATATATTCCCCGGATTCGGCCGGTCTTTTCCTGCTGCTCTCGGACTTTGTCTATTCTATGCGGCATTTTATCTTTTACCTGGTTTATTATTGATGTACGGATTTATTCAGCTAGTGCTCTTCCAGTCATTTTCTTTATACTGGTTTTTACCATATGTGCTCATTTCCGCTCAAAAAATGTATATAGATTGGAAGTCCAATCAAAAACTGACTCTTTCGCTGATGATGCCGCTTGCCGGCGGAGTATTTATCTGCCTCATGATTGCATCCATGAATGCCTCCTATCGAAAAAAGGGGTACGAGTGGAAAGGACGCTCTTATACATAACAGGCTCCCAAGGTGAAAAAAAGAGTGGCATGCTCCACTCTTTTTTTTATCTGTTTTTTAGCATTCCGATTTCCAGAATCGGTGATATCAGTGCACCCTGGAAACAGATTCTCCGCTCTTTTCGTTTATTTTTGCTTTAATCCATCCATTTTTGGAAAAGATGTTGGTATACCCATTTCTCTTTCCTGCTGTTTTTCTGTATAATAACGTTGTCCGCATGCCTAAGGAGATGTGTATATGGCTGAATTTATTAAGAAAAAAAGTGTGGTTCTATTAACCATCACCGGACTCGCATGTCCGTTTATCGGGATGGCTCTTATCGATTTTTATTATTACAGTTCCCTTGTCGGGTGGATTGCCGGCTTTTTATGTTTTGTATTCGCCTACATTATTGTCATCCGAAGGCCTGAAACGGAAACCGGATCGTAAGTATATTGTGTATGTTGAAAAGAAAGCTCTGTTCAACTTGGCTGTTAATTGCCGCTGGCGGGCGGTGAGCCTCCTATTGACCTCACTACCGCGGAGTCTCGCCTGTCCCGCTGCTCAAAGAAGGAGTCTCTCGTCTTTCGCTCAAATCAAAAGGTGTCAAAAAACCAGCACCATGCTTTAACATACTAAAAGAAGAGCCAATAGGGCTGAAAGCTCCCTTCTCATTTTAAGCTGAGGCTGATTACCGTCTCGCGGTGTTTAAGCTTCATCTAGGGCGGGGGTGAACCCCGCACCTGTTGAAAGCACTATATAAAACTCAAAAACCCCCTGCATGCTCCAGCGAAGCGTTCAGGGGGTTTTCAGATTGATCCATTCTTCATTCCGGCATCTATTCTTTAATTTTTCAGCAGGCGCAGCCCATTCAGAATCACAAGGATTGTACTTCCCTCATGTCCGATTACGCCGAAAGGAAGGCTTATCACCTGCAGAAAATTGGAGCAGATCAAAAGGGCAATAACCGCCATGGAAAAGATAATGTTCTGTTTCACAATCCGGTTCATTCTTTTTGAAAGCCGGATTGCTTCTGAAAGCTTCTGCAGATTATTTTTCATCAGGACGATATCGGCTGTTTCCAACGCCGCATCTGAGCCTTCCCCCATCGCAATCCCGATATCAGCAAGGGCAAGAGCAGGTGCATCATTGATTCCGTCTCCGACCATAATGGTGATTCCGTCATTGGATTTTCTCTTTTTTATTTCATCGAGTTTATCCTGCGGCATACACTCCGCCCGGTAATCATCCAGTTTTGCTTCCCGGGCAATCGATTTTGCTGTTACCTCACTGTCGCCTGTCAGCATTACGGTCTGAAGCCCATTTTCCCTGAAGGAATTGATGGCATCCTTTGTTTCAGTACGGAGAGTATCCTTAAGGGCGAAGACGGCTGCAATTCCCTCCCCGTCTCTGACAAATACAACCGTTTTCCCTTCCTCCGCAAGCTTCTCTGCAGCTCCGCCTGAAAAACTCCGGGCTTCTTCCGCACCGACAAACTCCTCTTTTCCAATCAGAAATTCGCTTCCATTCCACTGAGCTCCGACCCCCATTCCGGAATGTTCCGTAACAGCGGTCCATCTTGACTGTACTCCTTCTGCTTGACGGGCAAAGTTTACAATCGCTTTGGCAAGAGGATGGTTTGATTGAGTTTCAATGGAAAGTACCGCACTGTATAAATCCGTTTCATCCAATTCTTTGCGAAGCCTTACATCGGTTACTTCGGGCTCTCCTTTTGTTAACGTTCCGGTTTTATCAAACGCGATCACTTTTGCCCGGGAAAGCCGCTCCAGGTGAACCCCGCCTTTAAACAGCAGTCCGTTTCTTGCTCCATTCGATATGGCCGATAAGCTTGCCGGCATAATGGAAGCGACAAGCGCACAGGGTGAGGCAACAACCATCAGTACCATTGCCCTGTAAAACGTTTCATTCCAGCTCCAGCCGAAGGCAAAATGAGGTACGATCATCATAATAAGAACAGCAGCCAAAACGGTTTTTACATACGTGTTTTCAAATCGTTCTATAAAAAGCTGGGAAGGTGATTTTGCTGATTGGGCAGACTGTACCATCTCAATAATTTTGGAGAAAAGCGAATCATTGCTCGTTTTTGTCACTTCAATCGTAATCGAACCTGTGAGATTGACTGTTCCGGCAAAAAACTCGTCCTGTTCATATTTATCCGCCGGAATGGATTCTCCTGTAATGGCAGACTGGTCTACCGTTGTCTGGCCGCTGACCAGGATCCCATCAGCCGGAATCCGTTCTCCTGGTTTTACAAGAATGAAGTCTCCTTTTTGAAGTTCACTCACATGGACTCTGGAATATTCATCCCCATTGATTACAATTGCCTCTTCAGGCTGTATTTTCATTAAAGCAGAGATTTCTTTCTGGCTTTTGTTCATCGTATACGTTTCTAAAGCACCGCTTAATGAAAAGATAAAAATTAAAATAGCCCCTTCCAGCCAGTGGCCGATCACGGCAGAACCAATTGCAGCAAAAATCATCAGAAGCTCAACATTAAGGGTACGGTTGGCAATTGTTTCTCCGATCCCTTCTTTTGCCTTTGCAAATCCGCCAATTAGGAACGCAAGAATGAACAGCACAATAGAAGTTTGCGGCTGGCTTTGCTGAAATGCCCAGCCTGCAGCGATCAATAAACCAGAGAGAACGGCTGCCAGCAGCTCCGCATTCTGGCCCCATCTTTCCAGCGGACCAATATTATAATCCCTTTCCATTTTTCATCACCTCTAATTGAGAATAGGAATCATACTCACCATTATAAAAACCTTATTATGAGTTACTATATGTACGATTATATCAAATTTTTATTAATACTTAAATAATAATAATTATAATTTACACTTAAAAATAATAATCATTTATAACGAGTGATTGGTGCCTGTTCCTTTTCATGCTGGAAGCACGTGTAGATGACTAGAAACCAGTGGTGATCGAAAGCATCAGCCGCTAAAGATTTACGCCATTTTATGTTTTATGCCGCCTCGGTTATCTTTTTTTCTGCACTTTCTATTCAATGGACGGATAAACCGTGTTTACTTGCACATAAAAGAACAGATTCTTCTCCAGACGAAAGTTGTGTCTGTAAAAGCAGGCAAAATGGATGAAAAAATCATAAAATAGGAGTAGAGTTTTTAGAATATTAAGATATTTATTCAGATGTATATTGAGACGTTTTTAAGGAGAATGTTTAGTAACAGGGGGTGGAAAAACTTGGCCTTGGTTGTGATATGCAAATCATGCAGCGGTACAGGAAAAGTGAAGCGTATATCCTTTTTGCCATTCACTTCAAAATGCAGCGGCTGCAATGGGACCGGCAAACAGAATGCTTCAACATTCAAACTGTAAAAAACGGCTCCATCAAGTAAGCCGTTTTAGAGAGAAGCGGCGGTTACGAAAAGCCCATTAAAAAAACCTCTGTCTTGAGCGTTGGATCATGGATCCATACCGGGACAGAAGCCTTTGCGCGTTTCCGTATAACGCGGATTTATTTTGCGGGTTTCCCGCATTCTTCCTCATTCGTCAAAGCATAGCCTTTTACAGAAATACCTTTTTGCTTAAGAAATCGAATACTCATATTTCGTTCCAGTTTTGTAGCGGCAATTAAATAGATTTCCTCCGTGCGGATATCTTTAAACGCTTTTTGCAAATAGGAATAGGGAATGTTCAGACTGCGGTCTATTGAGAGATCATGGCGGTTGTTATAGTCTCTTACGTCTACAATCGTGAAGCCATTCATCATTTGTGGCGGCATACACGGGATATTCCTGACAGGGATGTATCTCCTGTACCATTCTCTTGCCGCATAAAAAAGAATGGCTATTAAGACAGCAGCCAGCACAAACAAGGAAATCCTCCTCACTAAATCTTTCGTATGGCAATTATATACCCCGCATGAAAAATATTCAATTTGCCTGCTTCTGTCCAGCCGTTACGTGAACCGATTTCCCGATATAAGAGTGATGGAAAGGCCGATTCTGCGGCATATGGTCACATAATGGAGAAGAAAGAGAAGAATGATGCCCATATTCATCCCGAGAATAATCCCAGTCATTTGAAATTCCCCCATCGAGCCGAGCACGTACATCATCACAAATGAGATGATATGCGACCAAACCGAGTGATAAAAAGCATCTTTTACAAGTCCAAGCCCGATTAAATAGGCCTGAAGAGGATGAATGAAAAAATGAAAAAGGAAATATGGCCATAGCAGCTGCAAATATAAAGAGGCTTCAGGTGATTTAAAAAACAGATGGGTAAGCGGTTCTGCAAACCAGTACATTAAATAGACGGCGGGAATGCCGTACAGGCATGTAATCCACATGGACTGCTGCAGCAAGTGGCGCAGCGTCTCCCCGTCCTGCTTGGCATAGGCTTCCGATACATTCGGCAGCAAGGCGACCATTAATGAGTGGGATAAAAAGGCCGGGAAAAATCCAATGCTCATCGCCACTCCGGCAAGAAGCCCATACTGCTCGGTAGCCATAACTCCTCCTACACCTGATACGATAAGCGCTCCTTTAATCAAAAAAGGCTGAACCGCATTCGTGACCGCATTAAAAATCCTCAGCGCAGTCGTCGGAACTGATACCGACATTAAGCTTTTTCTCACTTCTTTTTCATCCATCTCATGAAAACGCTCATTCTTCATCATCCGGTATTGGATGAGATACTGTGTAAACAGATAGATAAAAACAACCGCTTCGCTTCCAATCAGCACGGCAAGTGCAGTAAATAGGGATGTGCTCTCGTCCATACTCATTCCGTGAAACAGAAAATAAAGGACACCAAGCTGAACCGCTTTCCTCAAAAAATTCGAAATAGCGATTTTATCCATCTGCTGCACACCCATAAAATACCCTCTCGCAATCGATGAAAACGAGACAATCGGAACAAGCAGGAACATCATATACCGGACAAGCGGATGATATGCCGAAAATACCGGAAGAAACGGAAGAACAACCAGCACAATAATTAAGATCATCCCTGTCAGCTTGTAGACAAATCTAAGGGCATGCTTCAGCATGCTGTAGTGGTATTCCTTCTTCTGCTCGGCCACAAACTTTGATATAGAGATAGGAAGCTCCAGACTGGATATAATCACAACGAAAAAAATGACCGGCAGAATCTGCATATACATGCCCATTCCATGTTCCCCAAGCTCTTTTGCCAGAATCATGTTCAGAAAAAATTCAAGACATTCCCCAAAAAAAGCTGCAAGCGCCAGTAAAAAGGCACCTTTCGCAAATGAATTCATCCATAGCACTCCCATCCTGATCCCGCTTTTTCATTTTATGAGAGAGATGGACAAATTATTTTCATGTTTGGTTAGTCAATAACTCCGGACTCATTTACAATAATGTCGGCGTTCACATCCGCTTTCACATTCCGGTAATTCTTTTTCCACTCTTTGATCTTGAATCCCCGGAAGGTATGGGATGCCTGATCTCCGATTCCGACAGGATCAATGTCCAGCGACTGGAACTGTTCGATCAATGCCAGGCATTCCTTTTCAACTGTTTTTTTAAACTCGGATTCCACTTTTTTAACTACGGCCGGTGTAATTTTTTTGCCTGTATACTCGCGGATATGGCCTTCAAGCTTGATGTCAATCTTGACTGAGTCTTCCGACTTCATTCTGACTTTTTTGTGGGACGTTATACTTTTGACCGAGACCTTTACCCCGTCTTTTAAAGCCATCGTGTAAGTGCCTTCCATATACTGATCTGTCAGCAATTTAAAGAAAATCATTTTATCACTCGGCACTTCCGCAACCATTCGGTCTTCATCAAACAAAGCCACCCCTGAAATTTCAAGCTCATCCTTGCCTGAAAGCTCAAGGATCGGCAAATAGGCATCTTTTCCTTTATCATACATGTTGTACAAAAAGAGATGCAGGTTCTCCCTCGATAAATCCCTGCTTTCAATGTTGTGGCGGATTAAATTACTTAAATATACGGCCGTTCCCCGTATACCATACTGTCCTCTTAAAATTTCCGAAGCGGACTTTCTTCCCACTGCCAGATAAACCCTGGACCCTACGCTGGCGTCCCGCTGCAGGGAGTCAAGCAAATCCTTGAACCCTTTTTTGGCCAGCTCTTCACCAAAGAGAGCGACTTGCAGTTTTCCATATACTAATGGATCTGAAGATTTCCGCTGAAGGTTTGTCAGCAAATCCCTCGTAAGCACCGCCTGCTCTTCAAGGATTTCACTTTTTACCGGCTGCTGCTTTTGATAAACAGGTACTACAACCGTGCCCGTCAGCTCTCCTCCGGAAGAGTCATAGCCTGAAGCCAGAATGATATTCACATCATCAATGATTTCTTTTTGAATACAGCCGGTCTGTGTCACCATCAGTATAAAAAGGGCAGTGAGCTGAATGCACTTTTTCATCCGGCACCACCTTGTTTCTTTACTCTTTTCATTAAGAATTGCGTAAACAGAATAACAGGAATATACAGGTAAAAATACAGGCCTACCTTCCCCATTATGGTGTTAAAATCATCAATCTGGTTACGCGTCTGAAACATATTGACGGCGATTAAGCACAATACGAGCACAATCAGCAGTGTTTTCTTTTGAGGGAGATTCAGCGTCTGTTTAAAGCCCCTGCTCGCACACCATAACGTGAGGCAGACATTGGGAAGGATCACTAAGTTCCAGTTGGCAATCCCTATATATTCAAAACGTTCCACGAAAGGGATCTCCACGATCTTCCATATGGTTAATGTCGCCCAAATGTTTTTCTGAAGCTGTTCTTCATTAAAAAATACAATCGTCACAATCAGGATGAGCAAGTATAAGGCAGTGGTAAAAAAGATCCCTGCATGCGCCCATTTTTGAGATTTTTCCGGATGCTTAATGAACGGATAGTAAACAAGCAGCGCCTCAAACCCTAAAACGGTCAGAGCCATGCTTTTAGTCGCTGAAAAAATATCGCCGAGCGAATGGTCAAACATCGGAAATAAGTTTTCCCATTCAGCAAATTCCAGCGGAAAAAAATACGTAATCATCAGGTAGCCGGGTAAAACTACCCCGAAAAAGCAAATCCCCGTAACGACCCTGAAACCTCCCGTTACAATATAGTAGACAAGCGCCAAAAAGAGCAGACTGAAAACCAGCACATTCATATCCGGAAACATCCAGACTTGGATTATTTCAATAAAGGTTCTTAATACACCAATGGCAAGCATCGTGAAATAAAGCGAAATTAAGATATTGATCCCTTTACCCAGCCATTTTCCGAAAATCCGGTGATGGATATCATGAATGTTCCCTTCAGCCCCTCTTAAAATCCGGTAGATCATCCACACCATGATATGCGAAAATACCCCGGACAAAATCACCGCGATCCAGGCATCCTGACCGGCAAACTTCACGATTATCCGCTGAAATCCAAGGACCCCGACACCGAATTGAAGGGAATGAATGAGATAGAACACAAGAAAATGAGAGACTTGATATTTTTCCGCAATTTTAGTCAAACCCGCTCACCACTCCCTCATTCGTCGATATCCTTATTTTGCTTCGCTTTTTTTTCATTAAAACGATACGGCTGTTTCGTTCTGAGCTGGATGGGTCGTTTCGCCATCATCGATAACGGCAGACGAATAAGCGCATCCTTCATATCGGCGGACCTCGGCGGGTAGATCGGCTCCAAAAACGGCCTTCCTAAAGAAGAAAGCTTCAACAGGTGCGTCGCAAGCACACAAAAGCAGAACACAATGCCGAGCAATCCATAAAATTCAGCAAACAGCAGAAACGGAAAGCGGACTAAACGAATGGTATTGCTCATCTTATAAACAGGTGTTGTAAAGGAAGCGAGCGCTGCAAGCGAGACAATAATGAGAAGAACGTTACTCGTCAATCCCGCCTCGACAGAAGCAGTTCCGATAACGATCCCCCCGACAATCCCGATGGTTTGGCCGACTTTCGTCGGGAGACGTGCTCCCGCCTCCCGGAGCAGTTCAATCGTAAGCTCGAGAAAAATGGCTTCCAGAATCGGCGGCAGAGGAATCTCTTCCCTGGAGCTGACAAGCGTATTCAAGAGATCCCGGGGAATCAGCTCATAATGAAAGTTCAGGGCTGCCACATACACCGGCGTCACCAGGATCGAGAACGCAACAGAGGCCAGCCGGACGATTCTAAAAAAAGAGGCAACGATGTAATTAAAAAAGTAATCATCAAATGCAGAAAAGAATTCGACAAGAGTACTTGGGCCAATCAGCACCTGCGGGGATCCGTCAACAATAATGACAATTTTTCCCTCTGAAAGAATCGACACGACACGGTCCGGCCGTTCTGAATCAAGCAGCTGAGGAAATGGAGAATGATGATTATCCGACATAACCTGAGTCAAAAAGGAACTGTCACTAATATGATCAATTTCTATATCATTCAGTCTCTGCCATACGGTCCTTACATTTTCCTCATCTGCAATATTCTCAAGAAAGAGGACAGCTACTTTCGTATGGGTCAGTTTGCCGATATTGATTTCCCTTATCCGCAAATCTTCTGAAGGAAGCCTCTTTCTAATGAGATGAATGTTCGATTCAATGGATTCGACAAATGCCTCTTTTGGGCCGACCACACTAAATTCCACTTCAGGAAGACTGACCTGCCTGGACTTTTCCATAAATACCCGGATTAAAAGACAGGATTGGCCATATTCTGAGAGCGTGACCATAATGAACCCCTGTAGCAGCTTTTCCTTGACCACATCTGTATCCGAAGTCAGTACAAGGTTTTCAACCGGGATGATTTCTTTCAATTCTTCGAGCGTATTCCATTTTTCTTTAGAAAGAACGGCCAGAACGCTTTCATGCAGCATCTTTGTATCCACTAAGGTGCGGAAATAAGAAATCCAATATTTCACGGAGGTTCCACTGCCGCCATACTGGATAAAATCAGAAGAACTTCTAAGCACAGCCATCATCTCAGGCATTGAAGTCTTTGGTGATCCATCCATATTTTTCATTGTATCCACAAGCTTCAGCCCCGGTCTGTTATGATTATGGATTATTTTGCGGAAAATGGATGAATGTTATACAAATAGGCAAAAACGGAAGCCCGGAAAGATCCTCTAATGGGGATGGCACCCGCTTCCCGCTGTCTGAATAGAAACTGCTTTGGAGAATAGCTCTGTTAAAGCCTAATTTTGAAGTTGATTGAAGTGGAATGCGCGAGAATCTAAGCTTGAGAGCAGCGGGATAGGTTCGACCCTTCAGGCGCTAAGCGGCAAAAAGGCTCACCGCCCGACCAAGGAAAGAAAAGTGCCTGAAACGGAAATCAACAGCCAAGTTAAACAGAGCTTAGAGAATAAAAAAGAGGCTGGGACATACCTGAAATTGTTGTCCTTAAGCAGATTATTTCTTTCGAAAAGGCTATGTTAAAGCCTGTTGTTGATTGTTAACACCTGTTGATTGGAGCGGAAGGCGTGAGACTCCTGCGGGAGCAGCGGGACAGGTGAGACCCCGCACTGGCGAAGCCGCGAGGAGGCTCACCGCCCGCCCCGCGGAAAGCGAACGACTGCTAGCTGCAATCAACAGCCAATTTTAACACCGCATTTGAAGAACGCATGAAAAACAATAAAACCGAACGATTACGAAGCTCTATACCAGAGTTTCAAATAATCGTTCGGTTTTTTTATTAACCGGAAATTTTTTGTCCCAGCCTTTTTTCTGAGAGAACCGGGGAGTGGGTCAGCCTTCAGGATCCTGCTCAAAAAAGCGGGAAGGAAGCTTTTCCCGAAGCAGCCCGGTGCGGAAACCAGCAAAAACAAACGCAAAGGCACAATGGGCGAACGGAACCCATCACATAGAAAAGCTATGATTTCCGATTGTTTTTTCTACTTTCCTCGTTTTAATCCATTCACTTTCGGCAGTGTCCGGATTAAAAAAATAAAGGTAATCGACAGATTGATTTTGGAGAGCTTCTTCTGCTGCCTTTATGGATTCTTTATCCGCTTTTTCATGAATAGAGCCGTTTCCGACAGGTGAAAATGCATTCTTTTCATAGATGACATCTTTGACCGTATCCGGAAACTGCTTGCTTTCAACCCGGTTTAAAACAACGGATGCAACAGCGACTTTTCCTTCATACGGCTCTCCCTTTGCTTCTGAATGAACGAGCTGGGCAAGCAGCTTTTTCTCTTCTTCAGATACATGAACACCGGCTTTTTCCTTTTCCTTTTTCATTTCCGGTTCAGGTGCTTTTCCGGGTGCTTTTTCAGGTGCTTTAATCGAGATTCCTTTTACTTCTTTATCTGGATGATTTTGATTCCATTTCTTTATATCATCAATCGAAAGAATGGCAGCAAGGCCAATCTTCTCCATTGTTTCCGGCTGATTGTCAGACTGCCTCATTTTAGCAGAAGCGGCGGCGGCGCAAAAAAACATCAGCGTACAGGCAATAGAAGCCACTGAAATTACTCTTCTTATCTTCTGTTTCATGTATGACCTCCAGGTAAAAAATTTATATGGTCAAGACTAACAGCATTTCAGGACTGTTTCATTAGCGAAAAGTTTCCAGTCCTTTTTTCACCCTGTACCGCGCCTTTCCCCATTGAAAACGATCCGAACGGGTCAAAAAGGAGATCCGAATCCCCCATTTGCTCTAAAAATCAGTTCTCATATGGGCAATAACTTTATTTTGTTCCCGGAAAAAACAATTTTATTATAGGCTTACCGGCGGAATAAGAGAGCGGATGCATCCCTTAAGGGACATTTCATGTTGATGTATTCAGAATTGCTTGAACGGTATAAGCCTATGATTTTGCATTTGATGAAAAGACTTTCGATTTACAGGAACCATGAAGAATTTTTTCAGACAGCCAGTATTGCCCTTTGGGAAGCTTCCAATCATTATCAGCCATCAAAAGGCACAATGGACGCCTATTATTACTTATTTATAAAAGGAAAACTGATGAATGAGATGACAAGGCAAAACCGGCTGCTGATGAGAGAGGATCTAAAGGATGAATGGGGCTGGGCAGATTCCGGTCCGGATGACTTCCTTCCAGCGGAGAGGTATGACTGGGAGGATTTGATGAAAGACCTTACCCTCAACCAAAAGAAGTGGATTCGAAACTATGCCTTCCTGGGGCTCACCATTACGGAAATTGCCCAAAAAGAAGGAGCGACTCCTGCTGCAGTGAAAAGCTGGAGAAGGGATGCCATTAAGAAACTTCGGGATCAGCTTCAGGAAAGGTGAAAAAAGGGAGTGCGCCTCCGATCAGGCGAACTCCCCTTTAGCTTCTTGCCGTCTCCATATACCGGTAAACCGTATGGCCTTCATGCCTTGCGATTCCCCGAAAATGTTTAAAGTCCTCCCGTTTTACAAGAACTTCACGAACCGTGAGAAAAAGGTCATTTGAGACCGTAAATTCTTTCCGCTCGCCGTTTTTAAGCTGATCGAGCATTTCGTTAACCGTTTGATGATCCATGACAATACCTCCCTTACTTATTACAGTGTACAGGGCAGGATGACATCCATCAATTACTGCTTACATGATAGACTGGATTGCCTCGGAAATATCTGTATCGCCGCTGATGATTTCAAACGTCTGATTGTGAGCGGATCCTTCTTCAATGCTTGAGACAAGAACTTCCGCCACGTCTTCCCTCGGAATGGATCCTTCGTGATTCACTGACTTCCCTGCAGCAATTTTCCCTGATCCATCCTCATCTGATAATGCACCGGGACGAACGATTGTATAGGAAAGCTCAGAATTTCTTAAATATTCATCTGCTACTGCCTTTGACCTGAGATATAGCTTCATTTCTTCAGGTGCCTGATCCGGGGCATCCGTTCCGATCGAGCTCAGCATCACGAATTTCTTAACCCCATGCTTTTTTGCTGCGTCAATCAGTTTAATTGCGCCATCCTGGTCAATCGCTATCGTTTTATCATCACCTGTGCTTGAGCCTGATCCAGCAGCAAAAATGACGGCATCGGCTATTTGAACAGCTTCTGACACATCGCCTTCCAAGTCTGCCACAACCGTTTTGGCCCCGATCTGTTCAAGGTCATCCGCCTGCTTGGGATCCCGGATCATCGCAATCGGGTCATACCCTTTTTTCAATGCTTTTTCAATCACAAGTCTGCCTGTGCCTCCATTGGCACCCGCTATTAATACTTTCATCTTTATCACTCCTCTGCCGGTACTTTTCCCTGCAAAAGAACTGTTTAAACCGATGGAGTGTTTGAGGCAGTTATCGTACGGCAGGCTGTCCGCTTTTTTCAAGCCATACTTGAAGCTCGCCGGCTATTTGTTTTGCATCTTCTATTCCCTGTCTATAGAGCGCGTCCAGTTTTACCGGATCTCGTTCAATTCTTCCGACTTCAAGCTTTGCTGTCGGCTGAATCACAAAAATACGGCCCTTTTTCTCCTGCTCTGCAAGATAAGCCATCGTTTCATTGTACATCTTGTACCGGTTCAGGATGGCTTTCGCAAGCTTCGGATATTTCCTTAATGATCTTCTGACCATCCATTGGGCTTTTGGAGCGGATTTTATGTATCCTTTGTTCCTTGTGAGAACCACGACACTTCTCTCAATCCCGTCCTCTTCCGCCTTCCTGATCGGAACAGAGTCGACAATTCCTCCGTCCATGAGAAGCTTGTCCTGGTATGGAACCATCGGTGCAATAAATGGCAATGAACTCGATGCCCGGATAATGGTTAATAAATCGCCCATCGTTTCCGGTTTATTGAAATAAACAGGTTCTCCAGTTTCGCAATCCGTTGTTCCAATAACAAGACGTTCCGGGTTTTTGGAGAAAGCCTCAAAATCAAACGGAACGAGCCTATTGGGTATTTCATCAAAAATATAATCCATTCCGAACAGCTGCCTGTTTTTAATATAGTTTTGAAGAGACAAATATTTCGGGT
The DNA here is from genome assembly GCF_003816055.1 of Bacillus sp. FJAT-42376. Taxonomy (NCBI): domain Bacteria; kingdom Bacillati; phylum Bacillota; class Bacilli; order Caryophanales; family Bacillaceae; genus Bacillus; species Bacillus sp. FJAT-42376. The sequence goes on along the minus strand of NZ_CP033906.1, from coordinate 1,904,335 downwards.
CCCCCGCGTAGTCAATGTTTACCGTCCGGTTTCTGTCCATTTGCCTTGATAAATAGGAGGCTGCCATACAGGCACCCGCAGAAACTCCGATTACATATGGAAAATAAAGATCCTTTTCCATAAAATACTCCAGCACCCCTGCAGTATAGACCCCACGCATTCCTCCGCCTTCAAGCACCAAACCTGTTTGCTCCAATTTCCTGACTCCCTTCCTATCACTTTTTTGCATGTTTCTGATGAGATTTAATCATATAGATCAGCCTGCTCCCATTTAAAGCGGAATAGACTGCTTCAAAAGCCGGAACATAAAAATGATCATTTCCCGTATTTATATAGAATCCTCCATTTTATGATAGCACAATAAGAATGAATCTACCTTTCAGGCACGCTTGACATACCGAGAGAGCGCTGTCAAAATAGTCTTTACTTTATTGGCAAAATAGTGCAAAATGTTTTCTAATGGGGGTAGTTAGTACGATTGAAGGAGAGAGGAAATGAAGATTGCTAAAGTTGGAAACCTTATTGAATTTAAAAACGGCCTGCGGGGAATCGTCGAAAAGGTAAACGAAAATTCGGTAATCGTTGATCTGACGTATATGGAGAATTTTCTTGATCTTGAACTCGAGAGACGCACAGTCGTGAATCATAAAAACTATAAAATCCTCAAGGAATCCTGATTCTTTAATTCGTAATATCTCTTTTAAAAAGGATGGCCAAATGCGCCATCCTTTTTTCCGGTTACCGGTAAACCTTTACTTTCACTTGTCTGCTGCCCCAGTTCATCGCCTCGTTAAGGTCATCGAAGAAAACATCAATTTCATTTCCATTGATGGCTCCCCCGACATCCCCGGCTACTGCCCTTCCATAGCCTTCTACTTCCACAGCAGAGCCAAGCGGAATGACATTTGGATCCACGGCAATTACTTTGGAGTCATCAAATCGGTTTAAATCAATCCCCATTTTCGTTACACCTGAGCAGCCTTTGCAGCTTGCAGTGTAGGCCGTGCTATGTACTGTTACTTCTTTTACCGTTCCCGAAGCCGTATTCACCCTTTTATTTAGCTCATTAAACGTCCTTGGACCCGCAATTCCATCAGCAGACAGCCCTTTTTGCGACTGAAACCTGGCTACCGCATTTTTCGTTCCGCTTCCATACATTCCGTCTGCGGCACCTGAATAGACATTCCACGCCTTCAGCTTATTTTGCAAATCGGCTACCGGCTTTCCAATGTTGCCCGGCTTAAGCACTTTAATTTTTGCAATGGTCTGCGGCCCGGCAATTCCATCAGATTTGATGCCTGCTTTTTTTTGAAAATCACGGACAGCTTCCTCTGTTATAGACCCGTAATTTCCCGTGCTGTCATAGTAGGGATACACTTGTTTTGTGAGCAAATACGTTTGAAGCTCTTTTACATCCCCATTCGACATTCCTTTATGAAGAAGCTGATCCCCAAGTGCTGCTTCTCCTTTAGCCGGAGTAAATAACACAGCTCCCAGCATACAAACTCCTAATAATGTACCTGTTTTTTTAAACATTGGTTCGTTCCTCCTTGGTTTCCAAATCAACATCTAAAAAGTTCGTGTGCGATCTGTTTTTATAATGGCAGCATCATAAAAACAAACCGGCAGACCTACAATCTTTCCATTATCTTGTTTTCCTGCCGACTTTTTTCTCACAAGGAAATATTTTAAGAGCAGCCATCCAATAAATGCTAAAATTAGAAAAAAGTCAAAGGGGGTGTAAAAATGATTCAGCCGCTTCTTTTAGAGGATGCCGGGAGCCACTTAAAACTCCTTCTGGAACTTGATGAGGGCACTCAAACGATGCTTTATGAGCCCGGAGAGCGGTCATCTGATTATGATGCGTACACAGAAAAATTAAAGAACGCTCTGAATAAGGAGATTTTTGTCTGGGTCAGCAAAGAGAATGAAAGGCTGCAGGGCTTTATTATGGTGATTCCCGGCATGCTTCAGCGAAACCGGCACAAAGCAGCCATTGTCCTCGGAGTGCTGCCTCATTATCAAAAGAAAGGGATTGGCGGACGCCTCATCGATGCTGCAATTGACTGGGGCCAGAAACAGAACCTGCATCGTTTGGAATTAACGGTCATGGCTCACAATCAACCCGCCATTGCCCTTTATCTGAAGAAACAATTTGAAATAGAAGGAACCATTCGGCATTCACTCTTCGTAGATGGAGAATGGGTCGATGAGTACATGATGGGGAGACTGCTGTAATATGCGTTTCATTGCTGCAGATGATCGGCAAGTTAGCAGATTCGAAGAATGGACAGCTGGCAAAGGCGGACATCGATCCGATCCTCTTGGAAAACCAATTCAGCGGACAGCTAATCGGAATATCGTAATTGGGATTAGGCGGACATGCGGACAAACTTTGGCTATTCGAGAAGGGGATATCTCTGAGGCACTGGCGCCTTCCGCCGAAGGACTGGGCTGCCATTGAATATGCGCAGCCGCTAGGTCTGAAAACGGAGCATTTCTACTGTTTTTAGAGAAGTGAGAAGGGCTCTAACAAGGCTATCAATTTTGGTGATGCAGCAAGACATTTCGGGCGAGATCAGGTCTCCAGCATCCTGCGCTGAATAATGAGGCTAGTTATTTTCCTGATGGATATCCGGTATATCGGCTATTCTTCCGGTATATCGACGATTTTTCTGATATATCGGCGATTTTTTTGGTATATCGGCGATTTTTTTGATATATCGGCGATTTTTCTGATATATCGGCGATTTTTTCCATATATCGATTTTTCGCTAATATTCGACAGTATGACATGGTAAAAAAAAGAGGCCCCTCGGAAGGTTTTTCAAGATGTGCCCTTCCTACTTACTTGCTGGTTTCCGCTCCAGGGCTGCTTCATCAAAATGCGGGCAGTGATTCTCATCCCAGCTTTGCGACTTTCTCTAAGCAGGCGTCACGTCTATCTGCTATCTTCAATCAAAAAAGGGAATGCGTACAATGCATCTCCCTTTTTCAGTATATAAGACGTGTAATTCAAAAACCTGCTTTGACTGTATTTCCATTTCCGTCTTCAACCGTGACGAGCTTCACATCACGCATAAAAAAGCTGAGCAGATCCCCGCGTTTATCTTCGAACATCATTCTTTCCTCTTCACTGAATTTCATGAGAACGGAGCTTTTATCAAGTTCACTCTCCACTTCTCTCGTCACATAAAAATCATTGCTGAAGTGATAGCGGATTTTGTATTTTTTCATGTTTTCCCCTCCTATTTCCTATTTGTAACCTATTCCACCCTCCTCTTAAAAAATCCTTTTCGACTGGATGGATTCATATTAAAAAACAGCCTTCCATAAGGAAAGCTGTCTCATTTTAACGGTTATCCACCTTTTCCGGATACAGATCATGATTCATCAAACGGTGTTCCGCCATTGTTTCATACTTCGTTCCCGGCTTCCCGTAGTTCGTATACGGATCGATGGAAATTCCGCCTCTTGGTGTGAATTTCCCCCAAACTTCGATATAGCGGGGATCCATCAGGTCAATCAAGTCGTTCATGATGATGTTCATGCAATCCTCATGAAAATCGCCGTGGTTTCTGAAGCTGAAGAGATATAGCTTCAAGGATTTGCTTTCCACCATCAGCTTGTCTGGAATATAGCTGATATAAATGGTTGCAAAGTCCGGCTGGCCTGTTTTCGGACACAGGGAGGTAAATTCCGGACAATTGAATTTCACAAAGTAATCCCGGCCGGTATGCTTATTTTCAAAGGATTCGAGAATGTCAGGGGAATATTCGAATAAATAGTTCGTTCCCTGGTTTCCTAATAGAGTTACTCCTGTCAATTCTTCGTCTTTTCTTCCGCTCATGTTCACTTCTCCTTTAAACGCCGCGCTTGTTTCCCCACAGCAGCGTATGAAGCTGCGGGAGAACGCGGACACGATTTAATTGTTCATCTTGCATAACCTGATCGATCAGCCATTCATAGCGGCTCATCAGTGTTTTCATCAATGCTTCATCATCTGCAGTTGCTGTATCGTCATTTCCGACCTGCAGATAAAATGGAATACCTGGGTACCTGAGATGAACCGTTTTTGCATAGGCTAAATCTTCTTCATTGAATATAACCACTTTCAGGCTTGCTGAAGAAAGGGTACCAGCATCTTTCAGACGGTTAAAAATACCGCTCAAAACATCAAAATCCCTATTCATCCCTGAACTTGGCGGCTTGGGGGAAATGGTAAGGTCATCAATCTCCGTGAACCATTCCTGGTATCGGCTTCCCTGCGTCTCGAGAGCAATCTCCATGCCCTTTTCTTTCAGCAGCGAGATGACAGACTGTAAATTTTTCAGCAGCGCCGGATTTCCTCCGGATACCGTCACATGCGAAAAACGGTTTCCGCCAACACGGGTGAGCTCTGCCCATACCTGCTCGGCATCCATCTGGATGATGTCATTCTTCGCGGACCCGTCCCATGTAAAAGCGGAGTCACACCATGAACAGGAATAATCGCAGCCTGCCGTCCGGATGAACATCGTTTTCTGGCCGATGACCATCCCTTCTCCCTGGATCGTCGGGCCGAAAATTTCAAGAACCGGAATCGTTTCAGCCATTGCTTTTCACCTTCTTCGGACGGAAGACCACATAGCTTGTCGGGGTTTCTCTGACAAATACCTGTACACAGACAGGCTTGCCAGGAAGCTGATCCAACTCCGCCTGAATGACCTCGCTGATTTTACGGGCAACTACTTCTGTTGTCGGAAAATCCTCTGGACTTTCAGAATTAAAAAGAGCATGCTCATTTAAAATCGTATGATCAAATTGTCCGTGTACAAGATTTTTCAGCGTTTTAAAGTTCACAAGAAACCCTGACTCATCCAGCGTGTTTCCGGCAATGGTTACATTGACAAAATACGTATGCCCATGGACATTGCGGCACGGGCCGGCACTTTCATGGGGAATATAATGGGCGGCGGACAGATGCATGTCTTTATTAAGCTCATATTGATAGTCATGGTTCACTTGAGGATAAATCTGCTGAATCATTTCGCCGCCTCCTTTTTGTTCATATAGGCGTCAAGGCCATTTTTTCGCAGCACACATGCCGGGCATTCACCGCAGCCATCTGCCGGAATTCCGTTATAGCATGTGAGGGTTTTCGTCCGGACATAATCAAGGGCTCCCAATTCATCTGCGAGCTCCCACGTTTCTTCTTTGTTCAGCCACATAAGCGGTGTATGGAAGACAAGCTGCTCATCCATAGCCAGATTGACGGTGACATTGCAGGATTTTATAAATTGGTCGCGGCAGTCCGGATACCCGCTGAAATCTGTTTCACACACTCCGGTCACGATGTGCCTGGCTCCAATCTGATTGGCCAGAACGGATGCAAATGATAGGAACAGCAGATTTCTCCCGGGAACAAAGGTCGACGGCAGTTCGCCATCTTTTTGTTCAATCTCAATATCATTTCTAGTCAATGCGTTCGGCGCAAGCTGATTCAGCAGGGACATGTCCAGGACGTGATGCCGGATTCCCTGCTCTTTTGCAATGGCTTCGGCGATTTCAATTTCAAGCTTATGCCGCTGATTATAGTTAAACGTGACCGCTTCTACTTCTTTATAATTTTTTAATGCCCAGAATAGACAGGTGGTGCTGTCCTGGCCTCCGCTGAAAACAACCAGTGCTTTTTCATTTTTCATGTTAAATCTCCTCCTGTAGACGGAGCTTCCAGTCACAACCATGTTTATCATGATTCAATTCGGTGAAATAATAAAGGCACCCCTAGAGAGGTGCCTTAGCGAATGATCTATAAAAAAACAAAAAACAATATCCAAGGAACGCCTCTGATATTGCTGTCCTTAGTTTTTTATAGAGGGTTGTGCTAGAACCTCTCCCGTTTTGAAAAACGGATTTGTATTTAGCTGACCTGTTCACTATACATGAAAAATGGCCATCTGCCAATACCGGAGGAATTTCAATGGAAAAGAACCGTTTTTTACAGGTGCGGGCAAGCTTTTGGTTCATCCCCTTGCTTTACGGGATCATCGCCCTGTTCTTCGCCTATGCCAGCATGGCACTTGACCGGTATGCTTCAAAGCACACCGGATTGTACGATTACATACCTGATTTATTTCTGTCCGATATGCAGCTCGCCCAGACAATTTTAAGCTCTCTTGCTACTTCCCTTTTAACGATGACAACCATTACGTTCTCGTCGATTCTTGTCGTACTGACCACTTATGCCGCCCAGTTTTCACCGAGGGCCTTGCAGAACTTCACCTCTGACAAAAGCTCCCAGCGCGTTCTTGGCATGTTCACAGGCGGTTTCGTTTATACGATTGTTCTTCTGCTTTTAGCAAGGGATAAGGGCGGAGATTTATTCATTGTGCCTACACTGGCCATTATTGTTGCCTTTGCCTGTCTTGCAGCGTTTGTTTTCTTTATCCATCATTCGGTAGCTTCCATTAAAGTCAGCAATCTCATTTTTCAAATTACAAGCAAAACGATGAAAGCTTGGGAAGAAAATCGCAAGGCGGATGAAAGACTTCATGCGCAGCCATCCTCCAGTGAAGTTAACACAATCACATCTGGAGAAGGCAGGGAACTGAAGAGCAAAAAAGCCGGATACATTCAGCATGTGCAGCTTCAGGATATGATTAAAGCGGCCCAAACGATGAATGCTGTAGTCAGGATTGATAAAGACCTGGGCAGCTATGTTGATGAAGGCACCCCGATTCTTACTTATTGGGCGCCTGATGGTGCCGATACAGAAAGGCTGCTGGATCAGATCTTGATTATCCCTGAACAGGAGCCGGTACAGGATGTCGGCTTTGGACTGCAAAAGCTTTCTGAAATCGCCATCCGATCCATATCACCTGCATTCAACGACCCCTATACGACCGCGAATGCAGTGGAACATATCGCTAGAATCCTGACGAAGCTCGGGAAAACCTATACTCCCCGCCCTTATTATATGGACAGCGGGCAGTCTCTTCGCGTTATATTCCATAAGCCTTCTTTTGAAGATTTATTGTATAAAAGCTTTTACTTGATCCGGCATCATGGAAAGGACGACACCGCTGTCATGCATTCCATCCTCCGTGCTTTAACGATTGTCGCATCCAATAACGGCCAAGAAGTGAAACATATCATCTGGGGTTTTTCATCCTATATACTAGAAGGTCTGAGGGAAGTGGAATGGCTTACACTGGATAAAAAATATCTGGAACATGAGTTTCAGATCCTTGCCGAAGCATGCGGGCAAAGAGAATCCTTTCAGAGAATTTAAACGGGCCGTAAATGTCCCCTTTAAAACCCAAAATGCTGTTTACTAAGTCCAGATATGAGTGAAATAGAACCCCCGGTATGCTCTGCTTGAAGCATACCGGGGGTTTTTTTTGGTAGCCGTTCGAAAAAAAGCAATGGATTAGGCTGATTGGATTGGACGGTGATTGACTGCTGCTTAGAACAGCTGGACGGGTGAGACCCGCCAACGCGTATATGCAATTAGTCAGCACAAACAAAAAAGGAAAAGGGGGAGAAATCAAAAACATGCACTACCTTGAGACTGCTTCATCGGTTTTTCATTCGGCTCTATAAGCAGGCTTGCCTCATGTATCAATCGTCCTTTTTTAATTTTCCGATCCCTTTCGGACTGTGGCTCCGGATGATTTGAAACACTGCTTCTGTCATGGAATCCGGATGATGAACAATAATCATAAATTCTCTCTCTTCTTTTTTAAAAGAGCATTTTTTTCTTTTGGTCTTGTAAAGGTATTCCATCACGAATCCCAGCGCAATCCCGCACACTAACCCAATCAGGCCCCATATGACTGGTCCCCAATAAAAAGAAAGACCATAAATCACTCCAAGCAGCATAAAGACCGCTCCTAATACTGCCGCCAAATCCAGAAGGCTTTTTCCATCGTCTGATAAATCTGTATCAAACACCGTTTGGAAATCTCCCATCCTCTCCAACGGGACAGCCAGAATATTGGCTGCCGGAACACCTGCTTTTTCAAGCTCGGTAACAAGCAATTCGAGAGATGTAGAGTATGTGAAAGTTGAGAATAGGTAATTCAGCTTCACCACGTCCTTATCTACAGCGGCATTTTAAAATCGGGATGCTGATAGCGGCTTTGCATATGCTTTTCAAGTTCCCGGTCAAACAATTTATTGTACTCCACCGTACTTACGTAACTGTCATAGGCAAGGAATACATAAAGGGAGGGTAAAAATAAAAACCATTGCGGCTGGGCGATTTGATGGACAAGCCCGAATTGACCGCTCGCAGTATAGAAGATGCATTTGTAGAGACCAGAATAATACGCTGTGATAATCCAGAAAAGGACTCCAAAAACAATGGATGGCAGCCGGTTTAAATAAAAGTGGCCGAGACCCGGTGTGAGAAGAGACCAAAACAGGGCGTAGACCGGCTTTCTTTTTTCCAGGACATTGATTTCAAGCGGACTTATATTTTTCATTTGAATCGGGGCACCTTCGCGGAAAGACAGAACGAAATATTTGTTGTATTCAATGGATTGCCTGTAACTGTCCCATATAATAAAGACATAAAAGGTTACATAAAGCCAAAGCCACTCTTCATTCATTACATCCAGCGCCATGCCGGGTCTGCCTGTCATGCTGTAATAGATGCCCTCGTTTAAATGGGCAATGTTATTCGCAAAAACTTCCCAAGCCATCAATAAAAATCCAGTTATGTATTTGCCAAGCAGGACATGGCCGAATCCAGGGAAGGAAGCAGACCACCATGAAACGATGAAAGGATTTCTCAGGTGGAAGACGTTCGTCATATAGGGATTGACGGCAGCAATCAGCCTTCGTCTATGATAAGGTTGTACCGGCACAAGGCTCCCTCTTTTCAAAGCAGTATCCCCTATATTTTGTCCGTATGCAGGAATGCTATTCCTTTGGAGCAATATCTCCCGAAAGATTAATGGACTGTCCAGAAAGTTCATTTTCGACGTTCTTTTCGCTTATTTACGGTGCGGGCTGATCTCTTCTCGATGCGCATGTCGCGATTTCATTTGCCTGGTGATCCTCCACGAGCCTAATCCGTCCGCAACCAGCGGCCTAACTGGTAAATGGCATAAAAACCTATAAAATTAAATACCCTGAATACTCGAAAGCATTCAGGGTTCAATCATTTCCTCTCCGCACACACAGGAGGAATTATTTCCTGAGCATCTGCTATTTCTTTGTTTTCGTCCCGACTTCTTCAGAGAGCTCTTCCAGAGATTTTACTTCTCCATGGGGATTCTGATGCTGTTTGTGATCCTTCCATTGACGTTCTTCCTGTTTTTTTGACTGGCTCATGATTCTCCATCCTTTCCTGATTCATACCGTTAGTGTTGATAAGGCGCGTAAAATTATTCTTTCGGTTTTTCAGAATGCTGTTTTCTAAACAAATAATAAAACCCGGCCGCTATAGCAAGGACCGGCCAGATTTTACCGCCGCTAAGAATGCGCCATTGTTCTGAAGCTGAAAAAAAGGAGGCAGCCAAAAGCCAAAAAGCTGGAATCAGCCATTTTTTCTCCCGGCCGCCAAACAGCCACATTTCTAAAAAACCAAGAGCCGGTGCAAGCAAATAATAAAACCAGATACCGCCTTTGTTATGCCATCCTGTTATGGCTTCGTACAAAAACAGCCCCCCGAGGACTAAGAGCACCCCTCCAGGCATAAGGAGACCCGTTTTTTTCTCATCCCTCTCTCCCAGAAAAAAAGAGACATGAAATCCCGCAGAAAGAATGAGTAAAAGAACCGGCCAGGAATAGCGCCAGAAATCCGGAAAGATTCCAAACGACTGAATAAGATAATACACTCCCGCCACTATGAGCAGACCGCCAAAAAGTCTTCTTTGCTTTCCTTCCAATTCCCTTCCCCCCATCAGCGCTTTTCATTTCCAAGTGTATGCCGTAATTTTCCTGAAAAGAGCATAAAAAAAGAGGCTGGGACAAAAGGTTTCCGGCTAATAAAAAAACTCTGTTATACTTAGCTGTTGATTTCCGCTTCAGGCGCTCGCTTTCCGCTTCAATCAACAGGGTTTAAAAAATCATCAACATGCGATAACATAGCGAATAAAAAAAACCGAACGATTATTTGAAACTCTGGTATAGAGCTTCGTAATCGTTCGGTTTTATTGTTTTTCATGCTTGTTTCAGGACAACAATTTTAGTTTTGTCCCAGCCTCTAAAGGTTCTTTCAAGTGGTACTGGCTACGCTTTGGTCGACTTGTTCAAGAACGGGATTAGCGCTCTCCTGAATCTGTCTCGTCAGCTCAAGGTATTTAATATGATGGTTCTCCATATCACGGACTTTAAAGGTGAACGATTCAAGCTGGACAAGATCGCCTTTTTGGATATCAAACTTCTCCGTCAGAATCCATCCTCCGATGGTATCTACATCCTTATCATCGATCTCAAGACCGAATAAATCATTCACTTCGCTGACAAGGACCTTTCCGTCCAGAATGTAGCGGTTATCATTGATTTTCTGAATGCTCGGTACTTCATCTGTATCGAATTCGTCACGGATTTCACCGACGATTTCTTCAAGAATATCTTCTACTGTTACAAGACCTGCAGTACCGCCGTATTCATCAATTAAGATCGCCATGTGAATCCGTTCCTTCTGCATCTTCACCAGAAGATCCTGAATCGGAATGGACTCAATAACCTGAATGATCGGTCTTACATAATCTTTCATGGAGAAGGAATCCGCGCCGTTTTTCTGAATCAGGTTTGTAAATACTTCTTTAATATTCACCATCCCGATAATATGGTCCTTATCGCCGTCTGTCACCGGGTACCTTGTATATTTTTCATTTTGCATAATTTGGATATTTTCATCCATTAAAGAATCAATGGATAAGGAAATGATTTCGGTTCTCGGCACCATGATTTCCTTGGCAATCCGATTATCAAATTCAAAGATTTTGTTGACATATTTAAATTCAGATTGATTAATTTCACCGCTCTTATAGCTGTCTGAAAGAATGATGCGAAGCTCTTCTTCACTATGCGCTAAATCATGCTCAGATGCAGGCTTCAGTCCGAATAAACCTGTAACGAACCGCGCTGAGCCGTTTAGAGCCCATATAAAAGGGTACATAATGGTATTAAACCAGGTAAGCGGGCGCGCAAGCATCAAAGTAATTTCTTCTGCTTTTTGTATAGCTACCGTTTTGGGAGCAAGCTCTCCGATCACCACATGCAGAAATGTCATAATCGCGAAAGCAAAAGCAATGGAAATAACGGGCGTGAGCGCTTCAGGCAATCCGATTTGAACAAAAAGAGGCTTAAGCATATGTTCAAAAGTCGGCTCCCCAAGCCACCCGATTCCAAGGGCTGTAACGGTAATTCCAAGCTGACAGGCCGATAGATAGCCGTCAAGATTTGAAATGATGCGCTTAGCCGCTGCGGCATTCTTATTGCCTTCCGCAACAAGCTGGTCAATACGAGAACTTCTAACCTTTACAATAGCGAATTCAGATGCCACGAAAAACGCGGTTAATCCAATCAATATTGCAATGAGCAATAAATTTACTATGTCCAAATAAGTTCCTTGTTCCGTCATATACGGAAAAGGAAGTCACCTCCCGGGCTAATGATAAATCCTCCCTGCAGGGCAGCATTACTGCCATGAGGGCATACGTTACAGAAAAACCGTTTCAAGGCTGCAAAACCATATGATGCGCCATTCCGTGCCCGAAACTCTTTTCTAATTTCCTGCTTTTAAAGCATACATTCTGATAAAACATCAGATGAAACCGGCCGCAGATCATGGCCGATAAGCATGAAGCAGTCAGCAGAACCTCTTGTGTTCATTATTCGATCTGCTTTTCTCCACGTGTTCACTGCCCCATCTTATCACCCCAATCTGAATATAGTTATTAGAATCATATACGATAGAAAACGATAGAGTCAAACATAACAGATTCCCAATTTCCTTATAAATATGACGAAAACGAAAGAAAAATACTTGATATACCGCTCTAATCTCATTTTTTCGATCGTTTGGAAGGTTTTTCATGATTTCCGCCAACATAAAGCGGTAAGCACGAACATAGTGCTGATTTTTCATCCCGGGGGCACCGCCTTCCATGGATAAGCGGAAGCCTGCCGGCTGCACCAGTCAACAGCCTGCTTTGCCTCTAAATAAAAAAGGAGACACTGCCACACGTGCCTCCTCTCATTCTGCCGGTATTCTTTATCCAAGCGGATAATCACTGCTCTTAAGAGGTGTTCAGTGATGGTTTCCGCGTATTAATTTTTGAATGAAGGAGCCACCCGGTCTTCAAATTGACGGTAGTCCATTAAATAAAAATCCGCCCCCTCAGAATCATTCTGGAAGAGACATGTTCTGATCCCAAGCTCTTTTGCCGGGAGAATATCAAGCTCCCTGTCCCCAATTGCAAGATCGATATAATGTTTTTCATGTAGATAGGAATACGAAGCAGGATGGGGTTTCCTCGGAAATCCATCATCTCCTGCGACGATCTCCTCAAAATAGTGCTCCCAGCCATAATGACGCAAGATGACATCTACTTCATTTCTTGGCTTATGGGTCATGATGACATTTTTAGAAGCCCGCTTCAGCACGTCCTCTACATATGGAAAAGGCGGTTTTAAAACTGGTGATAGCGCCTTTTCCTTCTGCTTAAACGCTGAGATTTCTTCTTCCGTCAACCCAAAGGTCTCAGCAGCATGGGAAAATGAAATTTTAAGCTGTTCAAAAATGTGCTCTTTTTTAACCTCCGGCTTTATTAGCTTGTACATCGTCTCCGTAAACGCCGGATACGTATTAAAAAGCGTTCCGTCAAAGTCCCAAAGTATATTCATAGAAGAAATCACCCTTATTTTTTCAGCTAAGTCCTCTGTACTTCGCTGTTGTCAGTTCTTGAATGTATTCATCCAGCTCCGGCATTCCCGCTTCTCTGGCAATCCGGATCGAGCGTTCAATATCATAAGGCACCCGGATAAGCTGAATCGAAAAAGGTCCTTCTGCTTCATCGCCCTCTGCCCCTTCCAATACAGCATAAGATGCCTGCGCCAGGTCAAGCGGATTGCCGACGCTTCCGGTATTAAAAAGTGTTTTTTCTTTATATTGATGGACGAATGCCTGATGGACATCCCCATACCCTGCAACATCCGGCTTTCTTGATGAAAAGCCCGTCATTTCCGTGTTTTCAAACATGCTCAATCTTTTCTCCAGTGAGTCCCAGGGCTGAATTCTTGTATAAATACTGAAAGGAGAGGCATGAAAAAGGCGAATCAGTCTTCCGCTCATCATCAGTTCCGCTTGAAAAGGCAGCCCTTTCAAAAAGCGCCGGTCCTCTTCGGTGAGCTGCTGCTGATGCCACTTCAGAGTCTCAAATTCGGTATCATTTGTAATAAAATCGTCCCAATTCCCCTTCACTGTCACATCACAGTGGGATTGAACCATTGAAATGGCTTCATGGGATTGGGGTCCCTTCCCTGCTAGGTCACCAAGGCAGATCACTTTCTCGATTCTTCTGTACTGAATATCGTCCAGAACGGCCTCAAGTGCCGGGACGTTCCCATGTATATCCGAAATCACAGCTATTCGATTCAATTCTCGTCACTCCTTTTCCAGACAGAATCCATTTTAACATAGGTCAGCCTTTCTTCGGCTTCTTTTTCAAAACGAGAGCTCCCAGAAATAAAAGACTTATGTAGCCGATTACAGGATAAATAGAAGAAATTAATTTTCCGTAGCCGATAAAGCTGAGGAAAAAACAAATGGCAAGGATCAAAGCAACCATCACCATTCTGGGGAGACCGAACAGCTGGGTGAGCAGCCGTTCCATTCCATAAAGGTTGCCGATAATCGAAGTCAGCACTTCGCCAAAAATAACAAGCACATACAAATAGTACGCAGCTGAAAAGACGGTATTCATTACCTCTGCCATCGGAATTTCAAACTTAACAGCACCCGGTACATAAAGTAGAGCCAAATGACTTCCAAGCATGATGATTAAAAGAATCAGCCCCCCCAGCCGTCCTCCGTTCTTTAATACATTCTCATCTTTCACTTCTGACGCAAGGGGGACAAGCACAGCCTGGGCAAGAGCGAGATTATATGCGGCATAGCATACAGCAGACACCGCCCATCCATGGCTGAAAAGCCTCATTTCTTTAAAGAGGAAAGACATCCCTCCCTCATTTATGGAGCTCGTCATAACGGCGATGCTCAGCAGAAGAAGCATCGGCACAACGAGCATATTCACACCGACCACTCCATGAAGTCCCTTTGACATGATGATCAAGGTCAAAAGAATACTGATCAGAACGCCGATTGAAGCCGGAAGCCCGATCCGTTCCTCAAAAATTGCCCCTGCCCCCGATACCATGACAGAAGTGACGCCAAAAAGCAGCAGGAGCATTACAGCATTCACTGCATGTCCGGCTTTATTCCCCAGCAAATACACATTCATTTCTTTAAAGGAGGACGCTTTGATTCTGGAGGCAATAATCATCAATTTTGTTCCAAGATGAATAAACAAACTGCCGGCAAGGAGGATGCCGATGGTTCCCGCTGCTCCAAAACGGGTAAAAAACTCTACAATTTCTTTTCCTGTAGCAAAACCCGCTCCAACAACCGTTCCCACATAGACAAAAGCAATCTGAACGACTAAAAAATTCTTATTTTGCATGACGTCCTCCCCTCCTCTTCTATATACGTATGAGACAAGTTTCTTGAAAAGAAGAGGAAAGATGCATTAAAGTCATGGACAATCCATCTTAGAAATTTTTCAAACAAAATACTTGAAAGTCAAAAAAGGTCAAACTATAATAAAAGTCAAAGATAGTCAAAGTCAGTTTATATTCTTAAGGAGGTTGTTTTTTCATGCAATGTCAAAACTGTAAGCAGAATCAGGCAACCGTTCAATTAAATGTTCAAGTAAACGGATCCCTAAAACAAGTTCAGTTATGCCATACATGCTTTTCCCATTATGAAAGCCAGATTCCTTCAGGCTTCAGCGGAGGAAACGGAGGATTCTCATCCTTCCCATTCGATCAATTATTTAAAAATATGGGAAGCAGCCAAGGTCAAAGTGCCCCAGGCTCAGAATCTAAACGGAAATCCGGCCAAAACGGCGGAGGTCTTCTGGATCAGATGGGAAGAAATCTTACAAACGCAGCAAAAGCCGGCCTTATTGATCCGGTCATCGGCCGGGAAGACGAAGTCAGCCGGGTCATTGAAATCCTTAACCGCCGGAATAAAAACAACCCGGTTCTGATTGGAGAGCCAGGGGTCGGTAAAACAGCCGTAGCGGAAGGATTGGCCCTTAAAATTTCGGAAGGGAAAGTGCCTTCGAAGCTTGCGAAAAAGGAAGTCTACCTTCTTGATGTCGCTTCTCTTGTAGCCAATACAAGCATGCGCGGACAATTTGAAGACCGGATGAAAAAACTCATCGCAGAACTGCAATCACGCAAAAACGTCATCTTGTTTATTGATGAAATTCATCTTGTTGTCGGAGCAGGATCTGCTGAGGGATCAATGGATGCCGGGAATATTCTGAAGCCTGCACTGGCCAGAGGTGAAATGCAGCTCATCGGGGCGACTACACTGAAAGAATACCGCCAGATTGAAAAGGATGCTGCTTTAGAACGCCGCTTCCAGCCGGTCATGGTTCATGAGCCGTCTCTTGATAAAGCCATCGAAATTTTACAGGGCATTCAGTCCAAATATGAAGAATATCATGGTGTCACGTTCAGCGATGAAGCAATTCGTGCCTGCGTAAACTTGTCGCACCGCTATATTCAGGACCGGTTCCTGCCGGATAAAGCCATCGATCTTCTCGATGAAGCCGGATCAAAAGCGAACCTGAAAGCAGACCGTGTTGAGGAAGCTGATATTCATGATCAGCTCGGCAAGCTGGCGAAAGAGAAAGAAAAAGCGGCTGCAGAGGAAAACTATGAGCTCGCCGCCAAACTGCGCCACGAAGAAATTCTGCTGGAAAAACAGCTTGAGAAACAGGATCATCAGGAAAAAATGATTGTCGGACTTAGTGAGATACAGGCCATCATTGAACAAAAAACCGGTATTCCTGTTGGTAAAATCCAGGAAGACGAACAAGCTAAAATGAAAAGCCTGGAAGGCAATCTTTCCAAAAAAGTAATAGGACAAGATGAGGCTGTTCAAAAAGTTGCGAAAGCTGTGCGCAGAAGCCGCGCCGGTTTAAAACGCAAAAACCGTCCGATCGGTTCCTTCCTTTTTGCAGGTCCGACCGGTGTAGGGAAAACAGAGCTGACGAAAACACTGGCAGAAGAACTGTTTGGCACAAAAGATTCCATGATCCGCCTCGATATGAGCGAATATATGGAAAAACATGCCGTGTCCAAAATCATCGGTTCTCCTCCAGGATATGTCGGCCATGATGACGGAGGCCAGCTGACCGAAAAAGTACGCAGGAATCCTTACAGCATCATCCTTCTGGATGAGATTGAGAAGGCACATCCTGACGTGCAGCATATGTTCCTTCAAATACTGGAAGACGGCCGTTTAACAGACAGTCACGGCAGAACCGTCAACTTTAAAGAAACAGTCATCATCATGACGAGCAATGCCGGAACAACGGAAAAACGGATGACGGTTGGTTTCGATACAGAGGCAACCGCTGCAATTAAAGAAAGCACGCTGCTGGATTCACTTGGAACGTTCTTCAAACCAGAGTTCCTGAACCGCTTCGATGCGATTATCGAATTCCAGTCACTTGAACGCAAACATATGCTGGCCATTGTTGAGCTCATGCTTGCCGAGCTTCAGGAAACGCTGGATGAAAAGAATCTGAAGCTCACTGTTTCAGATGAAGCGAAAAACAGACTTGCCGAACTCGGCTACCATCCTGCATTCGGTGCCCGTCCGCTTCGCCGGGTCATTCAGGAACAGCTTGAAGATCAAATTACAGACCTGCTGATTGATCACAGCGAGCTGGACCATGTAAAAGCTGTATTCGAAAATGAAAGCATTACTGTCACAAAAGCTTAATAAGGAAAAAGGGCTGTCCCGGCGGACAGCCCTTTTTTTAGGCTCTGTTAAAAAATATTGTTGTTTTTGGACAAGAACTAAAGGACCTCAATTGATGGTCCCTTAGTTCATTTCATTATCATTATCATTATCATTATCATTATCATTATCAAAATTATCGTAGCCAAAAAACGTCATTTCCCACAAACAATGTGCAAGAATACTTTCAAAACTCATTGAGTTTAAAGTGTCGGAATCGATGTAAAAATTTAACCATTCATTGAAGTTATTACCAACAAGTGAGTAGCCAAAATGCTCATCATCTCTACCCGAAACGTCAAAATACAAGTTTTGATTATTTTCATCGAAAGATGGTTGATAAACTGGTTCATCATCTTCATCCGATTCAAATGCAACTATATAAATAAACATATTTGAAAGATTATCTTTTAGCTCAACATTATGCAGTTTTTCATATAAAACTATAAAATCGTTTTGAATATCTTTGATTTCTCGTTCCATTCTATCTGAATAATTCAAAATGATTTTTCCCCAAACTTTATCAAAGGGGGTTATTGAAACTAAGTCTTTTAAGGTATTCATATACGCCTCCAAAAATTATACCTGAAAGCCCGACAATCTTAGGCTTTCATAAGTTGCATTAGTCGAGAACAAGCAGCTATCAATAACCATTTTACTTACCGTTGAAGAATCATTACGAAATCTGATTAAGTCAACGAATTGGAACCAACTTAAATAATGGACGAGGTATTTGGTTGCCACGCCTTTAAATCGGTCCATCCAGCCTTTTAACCGGATATGATAGTTATTGACATTTTGAATGTGATAAAGCCCTCTGACTCGTTCCTTTCCGTCAGATTTGAATGGATAATGTTCTAACCCTGTATCTTTTGCATAGGTTTTGAAGGCTCGCCACGCATCAGTACAAAGGGTATTGGATTTGGATAATCTGGACCCAATAGCTTGATCCAAACGAGATTTCACAATTCGCCCTTGTCCTATCACTCTTGAAAAGGTCAGTATTTGACGGTCCCTTGCAATCAACACACAAACTTGTACTTTGCTGATGCCACGGAATTGAGAAGCTCCGCCACGTTTGCGGGCTTTACGCCCATTTAATTTTCGTATACCTTTTTCAGAGTATAGGAAATAGGTTTCATCCATTTCAACAATACCAGAAAATTGGTCAAAGTCCATTTGTTTTAAAGCGGATGATTTTCAATGGAAAACATAGTAAAAGCCCCACGGATCCGGAGGGCTTTTACTCTTCTATTACAAAGCTTGATCGTCCACTTTATTCAGCCATTCTGTAATTTCTCCAACTACCGACTGAATGGTACCATCTTCAAATGGAGATTTTAAACCAGCTGCTTTTACCAGTCCAAGGAACGCTTTGCTTCCTCCCTGCTTGCATAAATTCAGGTAACTGCCCCAAGCCGCCTCTCTATCTTCGTGCAGCTGCTTCCAATACTGCAGAGCACAAATTTGAGCCAGGGTGTAGTCAATATAATAGAAAGGAGAATTGTAGATATGGCTTTGTTTTTGCCAGAATCCTCCCTGCTCCAGATAGTGGCTGTCTTGATATTCGCGGTGAGGCAGATAGGTCTTTTCAAGCTCTCTCCATTTGCTGTTGCGCTCTTTCGGCGTCGCATCCGGATTCTCATAGATAAAGTGCTGAAATTCATCTACCGCCACCCCGTAAGGAATAAACTTCAATGCCCCGCTCAGATGAGAGAACTTATATTTTTCTGTGTCTTCCTTGAAGAACAGCTCCATCCATGGCCATGTAAAGAATTCCATGCTCATCGAATGAATTTCGCACGCCTCATGGGTCGGCCACTGGTATTCCGACACCTCAAAGCCGCGGCTCATATAAACCTGGAATGCATGTCCGGCTTCATGTGTCAGGACATCAATATCCCCGGATGTACCGTTAAAGTTTGCAAAAATAAACGGAGATTCATAATCTGCTACATAGGTGCAGTACCCTCCGCCTGCCTTCCCTTTTTTCGAGAGGAGATCGAGCAGGTTTTTATCCGCCATAAACCGGAAAAATTCATCCGTTTCCGGAGAAAGCTCATTGTACATTTGTTTCCCGGTGTCTACGATCCAGTCCGGATCTCCTTTCGGCACAGCATTTCCTGATGTGAATTCAGCCGGCTCATCGTAGTATAAGAATTCATCTAAGCCAAGCCGTTCTTTTTGCCGCTCATAAAGGCCGGTTGCAATTGGAACGATATGCTCTTCAACCTGTTTGCGGAACTTGCTGACCATTTCCGCATTATAATCAATCCGGTTCATTCTTGCGTATCCAAGTTCTGTGAACGTGCGGTAGCCTAATTTTTTCGCGATGCGGGTCCTTACCTTCACGAGCTTGTCATAAATTTCATCGAACTGGTCCGCCTGGCTTGAAAAGAATTCAAACTTTGCTTCGCTCGCCCGCTTACGCAAATCCCGGTCTGTGGATTCTGCAAAAGGCTGCAGCTGCACAAGTGTATATTCTTTGCCATCGAACTCAATTTTTGCTGAAGCTACAAGTTTCGTATACTCGCTGGAGAGCTTATTTTCTTCCTGAAGATCCTGAAGCACCTCTTCTTTAAACGTCTTCAGCTGTGTTTCAGCGAGGTCAAACAGCTGCTGCCCCCACTGCTCCTCTAACCGGCCGCGGTATTTGGAATCAGCCAGTGCCTGATAAAATTCAGTTACGAGTCCCTGGAGATGGGGCTGAAGCTCATCCATAAAATCCTGCTCAGCCTTGTAAAATTCATCGTTTGTATCGATCGAATGCCGGATGTAGCATATGTTTGCCATCGTATCCGCCGCATTCCGGATTTTGTAGATTTCCTTCATCGCTTTGTCCTGATCTTCAAAACGCTCCGCTTCTTTGAATAAAGAAAGCGCCTCATTAAATTGTGTCTTTATCTGGTTCAAATCCGGTCTTTCGTATATGTATTGTTCAAAACGCATCAAATTCACTGCCTTCCTTAATATGACCTTCCTATTAATTATTCTTCATCAAACCGGAAATCCCTTCTGCGATTGATTTCCTTTTACCTATTAAGAATGGCCCGAATAATCCGATATAGGAAGTAGATAAAGGGCTAATACTTTATGTCCGGAAAAAAAGATGTACAAAGGTTTGGTGAAATCATGGATAAAACAACGTTAATAGGTCTTGTATTAGGGATTATCGGTGTGGGTGTAGGAATGGTGATGAAAGGGGTTAATCTTTCTGTTCTGATAAACCCGGCAGCGATTCTCATCATCATCGTAGGAACGGCCGCAGCTGTTGTGACAGCTTTTCCGGCAGATGAAATCAAAAGAGTGCCTAAATTATTCGGGGTCTTATTTAAAGAAAGAAAAATCCCAACGATCCAGGAACTGATTCCGATGTTTTCAGAGTGGGCACAGGTTGCAAGGAAAGAGGGCCTTCTTGCACTGGAAGCGAAGCTATCTGATGTGGATGATGCGTTTCTGAAGAACGGCTTAAGCATGGCGGTCGACGGGCAAAACGCTGACTTTATCCGTGATGTGATGAGTGAAGAAATTGAGGCAATGGAAGACCGGCATGCATCCGGAGCAGCGATTTTCACGCAGGCTGGAACATACGCACCTACTTTAGGGGTTCTCGGAGCCGTAGTCGGACTGATCGCCGCCCTTTCCCATATGGATAAAACGGATGAGCTTGGCCATGCAATCGGCGGAGCATTTATTGCAACATTGCTCGGTATCTATACCGGCTATGTCCTCTGGCATCCTTTTGCCAATAAATTAAAGCGGAAGTCCCGCCAGGAAGTTAAAGTTCGGGAAGTCATGATTGAAGGAGTCCTTTCCGTTTTGGAAGGACAGGCTCCGAAAGCAATTGAGCAAAAGCTTGCTACGTATCTTCCAGCGGGAGAACGCGCAAAGCTGAAAACGGAAGGGGAAAATTCCAATGGCTAAAAGGAAGAGAAAGGAAAAGCATGAGGAACATATGGACGAATCTTGGCTCATCCCTTATGCTGATCTTTTAACTCTTCTCCTTGCCCTCTTTATTGTGCTTTTTGCAATGAGCTCCATTGATGCGAATAAATTTCAGATGCTGGCCAGAGCTTTCAACAGCACATTTGAAGGCGGTACAGGGATCATGGAATATCCAAGTCCGCTGCCGGATGGAGAAATGGAAGAGCTTGATGTGACAAAAACAGAGCCGAAAGAACAGCAGGATCAGGAGCATGAAAAGCTGAAGGAAGCAGAGAAGAAAATAAACGACTACATTTCAAAAAAAGGCTTGAACGATAAATTAAAAACCTCTCTTACAGATGAAGGACTTCTCATTACGATTAATAATGATATTTTGTTTGAATCAGGAAGCGTCTATGTAAGAAAGCGAGATGAAGATCTGGCGAAAGAAATTTCCCAGCTGCTTGTCATGGAACCGCCGAGAAGCATTATCGTAAGCGGACATACGGATAATATTCCTATTCAAAATGCACAATATGATTCCAACTGGGAATTGAGTGTGATGAGAGCTGTTGAATTTATGAAGCTTCTTCTCACGAATCCCTCCCTCTCCCCTGAATTATTCAGTGCGAAAGGATATGGTGAATTCAAACCCATCTCAAGCAACAAAACAACCGAGGGAAGACAGAAAAACCGGCGGGTTGAAATTCTGATTCTTCCTCTTGTCCAAAAAGGACAGCAAAATCCGGTTTCTTCATAATCAAAAAGCTCTTTTAAACTTGGCTGTTGATTGCAGCTAGCAGGCGCTCGCTTCAATCAACAGGGTTTAAAAAATCAGCAATATGCTTTAACATAGCGAATCAAAAAAGGCCTGGATGAAAATCCGGCCTTTTTTATGCTGAATGTTGCTCACCTCAGCCGACGTGAGCTGCACCCTTTGCTTTTAGACAGCAAAAAAGAAGACCGATTCACTGAATCATCCGGTCTTCTTTTTTTCATTTGAAATACCTGCTCAGTCCAGTTCTCTTGCATGGTAGCCAATGCGTTTAATCATTTCAATGGCCTGAGACTTTTCTTCTTCTGAAAGGATTCCGACAATCTCATCGATTTTTTGCTGATGGGACGGAAATATATCTTCAATGAGAGCTTTTCCCTCATCCGTAATATGAGCGTATGTCACCCTGCGGTCTTTGTCACATGCCTTACGGGCAAGCAAGCCCTTTTGCTCCAGCTTGTCTACCACATACGTGATGCTTCCGCTTGCCAAAAGAATCTTGCCGCCAATTTGCTGAAGCGGCTGGTCACCTTTATGATATAAAAGCTCCAATACGCCAAATTCGGTCGGGTTCAGTCCAAAAGAAGTAATGTGCTTGTTCATTCGGTCATTCATCGCCCGGTAAGCACGCGACAAAACGACAAATAGTTTAAGCGATTGTTCAGAATGGTTCATTTTGCATCAATCCTTCAATTTTAAAAAATCTTGAATTCTAACTAAATCATAGTAAAATTATGCCCTTAAGTCAATAGAATCGTCTTCTGGATGCATCAATGAAGGGCAACCATTTCCCCGTTCCTCTCCCATTCTCTTCTTTATCCCGCCAGTGAGCCTTTCTGGAGGCTTATTTTTCTCTGTTATATATTGTTCTTAACATCTGTTGATTGGAGCGGAAGGAGCGAGACTCCTGCATAGAGCAGAGGCTCACCGCCCGCTGCCAAGTTTAACAGGCTTTTTTTAAATACCCATGCAGGATAAAATCTTTTAACGGGAAGCTTCACTAAGGATTTCTTCATTTAGATGGCTCCGAATGACTGTTCCATCTTCAGCTTAAACAGCGAGAATGCTTTCAATTTCATTTAATACTTCGTACGATAGCATAACAGAGGAAGCTTTTGCATTTTCCTCAATTTGTTCAGGAGTCGATGCGCCGACAAGCGTACTCGCCACGTTCGGATTTCTTAATGTCCAGGCCAATGCCAGCTGGGCAAGGGTGATATCAAGACTCGAAGCAAGCTCCGAAAGCTGGCTTACTTTCCGGTTCATAATGTCGTTTAAGATTTCCTTCACCCATGTATTAACCTGTTCATTGGAAGCGCGGCTCCCCTTCGGAATTTCCCCTTCCATATATTTCCCTGTCAAAACCCCCTGTGCCAGCGGGGACCAGACCACTTGTGAAATTCCATTTTTCTCGCTGATCGGCATTATTTCCTCTTCAATGTCGCGGTGCAGCATATTGTATTGAGGCTGATTGACAACAATTCGATCAAGCAAGTACCGGTCGGCTACATGGACCGCTTCCTGAAGCTGGGCCGCTGACCACTCACTGACACCTGCATAGAGGATCTTTCCTTGTCTGATTAAATCATCAATGGCCCTTAGCGTTTCTTCTAAAGGAGTTTCTGTATCATAGCGGTGGCAATAAAAAACATCCACATAATCCAAGTCCATACGTTTCAAGCTCGCATGCACCTGCTCCATAATATGCTTTCTCGACAGCCCTCTTTCATTCGGCCCCTCGCCCGTCGGCCAGAAAGCTTTTGTCGTCACTACATACGTTTCCCGTTTAAATGACTTAAGTGCTTTACCCATCACCTCTTCAGCGAGGCCCTTCGCATACACATTTGCACAGTCAAAAAAGTTAATGCCCGCCTCATACGCTTTATGTATAATCAATTCAGCGGATTTTTCATCGATTGTCTGGCCAAAAGTAAGCCAGCTCCCCAAGCTGATTTCAGATACTTTCAAACCGGATTTTCCCAGTCTTCGATAATTCATCCCGATCCCCCCGTGTGTATACTTGCCATATGTAAAAAATTTGACAGCATTCTGTAAAATCACTCTTAACTTATCAGAAATTTCAAAAACCGTAAAGGAAATTCACGATAAATGATTCAACGAATGCCGACATAATCAGAGGTTTACAGGGATTCATGTCGAATGGAAGACATATTTATTATTTTTCCGGGAATTGTGATACATTACTCTTAATGAAGAGAAAACGAGAGGTGTGAAATGAACGACGTTATTTTTGGAAGTATTCTTTCTGCTCTATCCACAGGCTTGGGTGCAGTGCCTATCCTATTTTTGCAAAAAACTTTAACCCATAAATGGCGGGACAATCTTCTTGCATTTTCTGCGGGAATAATGATGACGGCTTCAATGGTGAGCCTGATTCCGGAAGCGCTGAAAACCGGAGGAATGGTACAGGTCGGAATAGGCCTTTTTTTAGGCGTATTAATTCTGACAATCCTTGAAAAACAAATCCCTCATATTGACCTTGAGCATTCAAAAACCGGAATCCAGTTTGATGAAAAAGCGATGCTGATTGTCGCAGCCATTACCCTGCATAATCTTCCAGAAGGGCTCTCGGTTGGCGTCAGCTATGCAGCAGACTCAGGAGATACGGGCAATTTAATCGCCTTTGCGATCGGTTTCCAGAATGCGCCTGAAGGATTCCTCGTTGCCTTGTTTCTGATCAGCCAAAACATCGGGAAAATGAAGGCGTTCCTGATTGCGACCGCGACCGGAGCGGTTGAGATTGTCACCTCTCTAATCGGCTTTTATTTAACTTCCTATGTCAATATGCTTGTGCCGTACGGTCTTTCCTTTGCAGCCGGAGCTATGCTGTTCATTATTTATAAAGAACTCATTCCCGAAAGCCATGGTGATGGAAATGAAAGGACCGCCACGTATGCTTTTATTGCAGGTATTGTCTGTATGCTTATTCTTATTGATGCCTTCTGAATCGGGTGACACTTGGAAAAGAAATGATGCGTGTCTGAAAAACAAAAAGACCGGGAATCTATCCCCAGTCTCTCTTAATGGTCTGCAGCAGCGTGCTGTGTTTGCTGTGAAAATCCCCATGTGGCCACTCGTGTAACGAGCTTTGTAAAGGGTGTAGCACTTCTGTGCCCCCACTCCATTTCCTGGAATTGATTTAACAGCTCGTCCAGCTCCTGGCTGTATTTTACGACTTCGTTGCTCGTATAGCTTTTAGACCCTGCAGCCGAAATCATTTCCTCTCTTTTTTTATTGATTTTTAAAATGAGCTCTTCTTTTTGCAAAGGTTCAATCACGTCTTCTCCTCCTCTTAGAATTTAAAAAGCAGGGTATGTCAAAAACCTAATTGTAAATTCCTAGAGAAAAAATTGCCGAATCATATATAAATATGTTACATAATTGTTAATATTTAGATTTTATTACTTTATTCCCAAAATAGAAACAGCCTAAACCATTTTTTTATAAAAAATTTGATTTTTCGCATTTTTCACCGTTATTTTTTGATTGCGGATAAGGTCTGAAAAGTCTTGAAGAGAAGAAATAATTGAAATTAAGTCCTTCTGAGCGTTCATGGCATTCAGGAGGTTTATTTTTTACCCATTTTTTGAACAATCCTGTTACTGGCTGATTGAAGCTTAAGGTGCGGTCCCTCAGGCTCAATGCGCCAATAAGGCTGTCCCGCCCTCCTGCTAGCTGCAGGTTACCAGTAAGGCCTGTCCTAAAGCTTCTCATTGTCACGGCCTTATCTTCACCTCAAAAAAAATAGCACAAACCATGGCCGTGGATTGTGCTACTCATTTTATTTAACAGCCTCTTTTTCTGCTGACTTGCCTGCCGGGGCT
The DNA here is from genome assembly GCF_003816055.1 of Bacillus sp. FJAT-42376. Lineage (NCBI taxonomy): Bacteria > Bacillati > Bacillota > Bacilli > Caryophanales > Bacillaceae > Bacillus > Bacillus sp. FJAT-42376. Next base: position 1,878,753 of record NZ_CP033906.1, on the reverse strand, counting down.
TTATCGTTTTTCACATCATCAATAAAGGTAACCCTGAAATCTTTTTCCTCCAGCTTGCTGATAATTTTATTGAGCTTTTTCTCTGACAGCTCATGGGAAAGATTCACGACAATTCTTCTAAGATAATCTCCATTATCAAGAGTCAGCATCCCTTCAATATTCACATCTTTTACCGTACTTACCAGTTCTTTGATGGCTCCCTTATGCTCCTTAGTCGCCACGGTCATCAAATATCCGCCGGTTTTCATGCCGAAGGAATCCTCCAGTACATCCATAATGTTGGCATGGGTCATGATTCCCGCAAATTCCCCGTCTTCATTAATAACAGCCAGGAACGGAAGTCTCTTAATGGTAAGGAACGCTTTAATAAAGGATTCTTCTTCGAGAATAAAAGCATCCTGATCCTTAATCAGGGAAGCAATGGAATCTTCACCTTTTCCATCGTGCTCGTGATAATACTCAAGCAGCGTCACTTTATAAATAAGACCCGCGAATTTTTTCCCGCCCTCAGCAAGAACCGGAATGCTGCGATAACCGGTTTCTTTCAATTGATTATAGGCTTCCTTTACAGTACTTGAAGCATCACAGTACTTTACTTCTTCTTTTTTCACATAGTTATAACGGATTTTCATCTTAAACCTCCTAGTAAAGTAGACTGATAAGGATTTTAGAAAATTTTACACATAAGAAGGTAATAAGTAAAGAAAATTATGAGTTTTCAGTTTCCTTTGAATCCTCTTCTGCCGCCCGTTTTTTTTCACACGGCCAGGCGCCAGTTTATATCTTCTTTCCCGCAGTTCCCACTATCCAATCATTCAAGACGACTTTTTGGCTGGAATCACTAAGAAATAGGCTATTCAGTAAATATCCCGTTAGAACTAAAAATGATCAAAATTTTTTCGGCTGCACGACTCCCTCTTCCAGTGAAGCAGGAGTGCCTCCCCTCCGTTTCAATCGGCCTGTCGTAAACGGCAAAAAAACCCGAACGATAAGGGGATCGATTCATGAACCTATCGCCTTATTGTTCGGGTTTATAAAGGGCTTAGAAACTTCTGTCCCAGCCTCATTAGAAAACGAGACTATTACGAAGCCTCTCTATTAAATTATTTTGTATTCAGCTCTTCTTTATCGTAGATTGGCACCCAGCCTTCTTTTGTTACGAAGATTCTGACCGCTACTACTTTCCGGTCTTCCTGAAGGGTAAAGTAATGGCGGATATTTTCCGGTACCGAAATTAAATCTCCCGGTACAAGTTCCACGTTGAAAAAAGAACCGTCCTTTGCCTGAATAATAAAGACTCCATGGCCGCTGACAATGAATCTTACCTCGTCATCAGTGTGATGGTGCTCCTGCTGGAAATTTTTCAGGAGCTCATCTAAGTTCGGTGTTTTGTCTGAAAGAGAAATAATGTCCTGCGCCTGATAGCCGCGTCTTTTTGAAATATCGGTTATCTCTCCTTTAAACACTTCAAGAATCTCGTCTTTTTCTTCATCTGACAGATCATATTTTTCTTCCAGATGGCCGGGCAGTTTTTGGATGTCCCAGTTCTCATAAATGACTTCCTGCTGTTCAAGAAAGGCTGCTACTTGATCCTGATCGCTGATTCTTTCTCCAGTACGTTGAAAATAAATCGTTGCCATTTGTTCTTCCCCCTATTAGTTGAATTGGACTGCACTCATTTGTTTAAGTCTGAGATGATAGGAAAATAAAAATTCGCATGCCTCTAAATATTTTTTAGCTTCGAAAGCGTCCCTGCCCCATACCGTAATTCCGTGGTTGCGGATCAGGACAGCTCCTGCGTCCTCATGGACATGCTGTCCGAAAACACCGGCAAGCTGCGGAATGTCAGCGTGATTCGGAATGATGGGAATTGAAATGGAAGCATTCTCCTCCCAAAGCCCGAACGCTTTAATGATCTCCTGGCCTGTGAACGTAACAGCCCCTTCATGCGCATACAATTCTGAAATGACATTGTTTTCAACCGTATGAACATGCAGGCTGCAGCCTGCTTGTGTGCGGCTGTATACTTCCACATGCAGCAGCGTCTCCGCGGATGGCTTCAGGTCTGTTTCCTCTGCAGGAACTCCATCTGCATTCACTAATAAAAAATCGTCCGCCGTCTCCTTCCGTTTGTCCTTTCCGCTTGCCGTGACATAAAAGGTGAGCGGATCTCCGTCCACTTTAATGGCGAGGTTTCCGCTCGTCGCAGGGAACCAGTCTCTTTCAGCAAGCTCCCGCTTAACATCTGCAAGCTCTCTCCAGCGCTGTTCTTTCAGCGTGCTCATCGATTCATCACCCTCCTGCTCTCTAAAATGCTGATGACATCATAAAATGTTTCAAAAGGTTTATACGGCAGATTCTGTTCAGATGCTTTTTCCAGCAAATAATCCCTTGCAATGACGAAATCCGCCATTTTCGCTGCTTCAAGATCTGTGACAGAGTCGCCTATTACAATCACTTCATCATCTGAAGCTGCGAGGCTGCGGATAATGGATGGTTTGCAGCATCCGCATTCGAGCTCGCAGCCGCTCTCCTTATCACACGGATTCGGCCATTTAATGCAAATGCGTTCTCCCTGAAAATCCGCCAGATTGCAGTAAATGCGTTCCTTTTCAATGATCCCTTCAAGAAGCGGATAAACAAAAAAATCAATGCCTCCGCTCACAATGTACAGATCGATCCCCTGTTCTTCTGTATAAGCTGCAAATTCAGCAAATCCTTCCCGGATTTCTGCCTTACTTAAAATATAGCGGATAATATCATCTCTTTTGGATGAGGGGAGGAGAGAAAACATTTTCCCTACACCCTCTTTGACAGAGATGGATCTATCCAGTACTTGATCTTTAAGACCTGCCCACTCAGGAGGAGCGAACCTTTTCATAATTTCAATAATGTTATCGCTGTTGGTGATGGTGCCATCGAAGTCGCAAAAAATAATCGGCTTCATTTCGCTGCTGCCTCATATTGTCCCCATAGCTCAAGGGCTTTTCTCAAGTGCTCATCTGTTTTGGCTTTTTCATCGAGCGGGATGCCTTCAAGAACAGCATCCACTGCCGAGCGGAAAGCCGCAGCGCCGCCTTTCGCTCCATTTGGATGACCGTGGATCCCTCCTCCTGCATTAATAATGCTGTCGAGCCCGAAGTCCTTTATGAGTACCGGCACCATTCCTGGATGGATTCCTGCAGAAGGGACAGGGAAAACCTCTTGATGCAGCCCTTCCGTCGTGCATGCTTCTGCTATTCCGAGCGCTTCCCCTTTTTCTAAGGCAACACTGCCATACGGAGAAGGGAAGAGCGAAAAGTCCGCTCCTGCAAGACGGGTCAGTTTTCCAAGAATCAGAGAATAAGAGAATCCGTAGACAGATGATGAGGCAAGCGCACCGCTCACTGCCGGATGAGCCATTATCGGCACCGGGATTTGATCATCTTCGGCAAGCGCCTGCAGGACATCGAGACCATATGCATGGACGTTAAACAGCAATGCCGTTGCGCCGGCCTCCGCTGCATATCTTGCTTTGTCCCGGAGTTCAAACGTTCTTCCCGTGAGATTGACTGCATAAAGAGAATGTTTGCCCGTTTCTTCTCTCAGCTGATCGATTATGCGGCGCCCCCGCTCTACCCGTTTAGAGAATGGCGTAAGCGGATTGTCAAAAAGGATTTCATCATCTTTGACTAAGTCCATTCCTCCCGCAAGCTGATCATAGAGCTGCTTTTCCAGATAATCGAGATCCTTGCCGATGACTCCTTTAAAAATACTCATCAGCAGCGGCCGGCCATACACACCAAGCTTCTCTCTTATTCCGCTGATTCCATATTTAGGACCCCGGAATTGTTTGGCCAGAGAATCAGAAAATTCAAGATCTAGAAGCTTCACCTCTCCGTCGAGAGACAATTTTCCGAAGACTGTCGTCAGAACAGCCGGCAGGTCCGGACTGAAATTGGCGGAAGGATAAACAATTTTAACGAGGCCTCTCGTTCTTTTTTCTCCAAAATAGGCATTCACACCCGGATCCTCTTCTAATTCTTTGACGGAAAGGACCGTCCCTTTATGCTTTTTGAGCTGTTCTTTCTCAAGGTCAGGAAGATCTGTCCAGGACCCGATTGTCAGTCCAAGCGCGATTCCTTCCGCTTTTTTTTCCAAGCTGCCTTTACGGTCATGGATTAGATAGGTTGCTGTCACTTGACTCAATTTCATTCCCCCGCTTTAAACCAAATTAAAAAGCCTCTTCCCAGGTGAGAGAAGAGGCTGTGCATAGCAATGCTGCAGTACCTTATCTCTCAGCTTTCCGCTGCAAGAATTAGCACCGTGCCCGAACGGATCCGTTCGGGTCGGTTGCCGGGCTTCATAGGGCCAGTCCCTCCGCCTGCTCTTGATAAGTACGTTATAGACCTGATAGGTTCATCAGGTTAAATTTTCAATTAATTTGGATTATTACAGGAATTCGATGCAATGTCAACCCATTTTGCAAAAAACTTTCACTCTGCTAAAGCAAAAAAACCAAGTTTTGATATTCTCTCTGCCGCTTCTTCAATCCTTTTTTCTTCTGTCAGCAGACCCACTCTCAAGTACCCTTCTCCATATTGGCCGAACCCGTTTCCAGGGGCTGTCACAACCGATGCCTTTTCAAGTAGAATGTCGGCAAATTCCTGGGACGTATACCCTTCAGGTACTTTCAGCCAGGCGAAAAAACTTCCTTTCGGTGCCTGAATCTCCCAGCCGATACTTCTGAATGCCCGGACGAGCGTGTTCCTTCGGTTTTCATACATCTCAACGAGCCCGCTTATGCTTTCCCGCCCGTTCAGCAGCGCTGCCGCAGCGGCATCCTGAACCGCGCCAAACACGCTCACGTACATATGGTCCTGAAACAGATTAATCGCCTCAATAACAGATCGATTACCTGCAGCAAAGGCCACTCTCCAGCCCGCCATGTTGAACGTTTTGGACAGGGTATACATTTCAATTCCCACTTCTTTTGCACCCGGAGTCTGCAGAAAGCTCAGGGGCTTTTCCCCGTCAAAGCCAATCGCACCGTAGGCAAAATCATGGATTGTACAAATATGATGCTTACGGGCTAATCGGACCGTCTCTTCAAAAAATTCCTCTGTTGCCGCTGCCCCTGTAGGGTTGTTCGGGTAATTCAGGAACATAAGCTTTGCTTCATCCAGGACTTCCGGCTGGATGGTTTTATAATCAGGCAAAAAACCGTTCTCTTCAAGCAGCGGCATTGTGTGCATTTCCGCTCCCGCCATTTCCACTCCGGACCAATAGTCGGGGTAGCCGGGATCCGGTACGAGGGCCATATCTCCAGGATTCATCAGGCACTGCGGGAGCTCCACCAGGCCTGCCTTTCCGCCAAACAGGACAGCGATTTCCGTTTCTGGATCAAGGGAAACGCCGTATTCTCTTTGATAGAATGCTGCCGCTGCTTCCTTCAGTGACTGTTTCCCTCTGAAGGGAGAATATTTGTGATTCAGCGGGTCTCCGGCAGCTTTTTGCAGGGCCTCTACAATAAAGGACGGGGTCGGCTGATCCGGGTTCCCCTGTCCAAGGTTAATGATGTCATAGCCTTCTTTTATCTTTTTTGCCGCCTTCAGGGACAGTGCTGCAAAGAACTGTTCTGGCAAACGGCGGAGCAGCCGGGATGGCTCAAATTGGTTCAATTTTTTCACCTTCTCAAAAAATTCTTGAAATTCTAGTCCCAAATCATATAGTGTTAGGTACAAAAAGTAAAGCAAAAATTTACCGATAGAAAGCTGGGACGGGATGACATACACCATTAGCTGTATTCAATACGATATTGCATTCGGAGATCCGGAAGAAAATAAACGGCGTGTTGCCGAAGCACTTGAAGAAGCGCATAAGGCTGGTAAATCAGATTTTATCGTTCTTCCTGAATTATGGGATACCGGGTACGATCTGACAAGACTGGACGAGATTGCTGATGCCGGTGGCCGGGATGCCCATCAATTTCTCTCCTCCCTTTCAAAAAAGTATGGGACGACGCTTGTTGCAGGTTCGATTGCTAAAAAATCCGGCGATGAAGTGACGAACACGATGCTCATTTATGACAAAGAAGGAAATCACATTCATGAATACAGTAAGCTTCATCTATTCAAGCTGATGAACGAGCACCGCTATTTAACGGGCGGAAAAGGAAGCGGCCTTTTTACAGCGGACGGCGTAACCTGTGCGGGCTTCATTTGCTATGACATCCGTTTTCCTGAATGGATGCGCGAGCATGCTGCACAGGGGGCGGAAATATTATTCGTAGCGGCAGAATGGCCTCTTCCGCGTCTTGAACACTGGAGGTCCCTGCTCATTGCAAGAGCCATCGAAAACCAGGCATTTGTTGTAGCATGCAACCGATCCGGATCGGATCCGGAAAACGAATTTGCCGGCCATTCCATTGTCATTGACCCATGGGGCAATATTTTGGCCGAAGCGGGAAAGGAGGCAGAAATTCTGCGGGCTGAAGTGGACTTGGAAGAGATTAAAAAAATCCGCAGCCAAATTCCTGTCTTCCAGGATCGCCGTCCTGAATTTTATCAATCATTTGTAAAAAAGGATTGACAGGTGCATTCTTGTACTGGTAACATTTTCATCAAGTGATTACAAAACAATAAAAACATTCAAAAAATTATAAATGAAACTCTTATCGAGAGTTGGGAGAGGGAATTGGCCCGTTGACCCCAACAGCAACCGACCGTAATACCATTGTGAAATGGGGCGCAAAAGTCAGCGCCGGAGCTATACGCTCCATAAGGCACGGTGCTAAATCCGGCAGAAAGAATCAATCTTTCTGGGAGATAAGAGGTGCGAAGACTGTCTCTTCAAGCCTCTTTCTCAAAAGGAAAGAGGCTTTTTCATTTGTCTTTATCAGGAAATCAGGAGGGAAATTAAGATGGCCATTCCACAATCATCACTTTATGAACCGCTTACTGAGAGCTCTGCTGTCGCACTCGCAGTCAGACTCGGACTATTCGAGGACCAGACAGTCCTTCACTGCGAAGAAATCGGCGACGGCAACCTAAACCTTGTCTTTCATATCACCGATCCCAAATCCGGCAAAGGCGTCATTTTAAAACAGGCGCTTCCCTATGCAAAAGTGATCGGCGAATCATGGCCGCTGACGCTGGACCGGGCACGGATTGAAAGCAGCGCCCTTGTGAAACAGGCAGAGTTCGTACCGGGGCTCGTACCCGAGGTCTTTTATACGGACCAGACGCTGGCAATCACAGTAATGGAAGACCTGTCTCATCTGCAAATCGCGAGAAAAGCGCTGATGGAAAGAAAAAATCTTCCGGCACTGGCAGGGCATATTGGAACGTTTATGGCGAGAACCCTATTTTATACAAGTGATTTTGCATTAAAGCCTCATGTTAAAAAGCAGCTTGTCCAGCAATTCTCGAATCCGGATTTATGCAAAATCACAGAGGATTTTGTCTTTACGGATCCGTTTTTCGACCATGATTCCAATGATTTTGAACCAGAGCTGAAGGAAGCGGCCGAAGCACTTTGGGCAGACACTCACGTGAAGCTAGAGGCCGCGAAGCTGAAGAGGAAGTTCCTGACGGAGGCAGATGCTCTGCTCCATGGAGACCTTCATACCGGAAGCATCTTTGTAAGTGAAACCGAAACAAAGGTAATTGATCCGGAATTTGCCTTCTTTGGGCCAATCGGATTTGACCCCGGCCAGTTTATAGCCAATCTCCTGCTAAATGCTCTATCAAGAGATGAGCACGAACAGGATTTCATTTTTGAAGCGATTGAAGAAGCATGGAACACCTTTGAAGAAACGTTTACGGAAGCATGGAAAAAAGACAGTCTTGAGCGTTATGCAGAGGTTGATGGCTATCTCGAACATACATTGGAATCCATCTTTGAAGATACGATCGGATTTGCAGGCTGTGAGGTGATCCGCCGCACTATCGGCCTTGCCCATGTAGCCGACCTGGATACGATTGAACCGTACGAAAGAAAAATTGAAACAAAAATCCAAAGCTTGGAACTTGGAAAGAAACTGATTAAACAGCGCCGCAATATCACGGAGCCCGGCCAGCTGAAGCGTTTTTTCCGCCATGCCATTGCACGTTAACAGGAGGATTCTGCAACATGACAAATTTATCATTTTCCATACCCCGTTCAGTAGAATGGAAGGACAGCTCTATTTCCCTGCTGGATCAGCGGAAACTTCCGTCCGTAACGGAATATATAGAATTAAAGACGATTGAAGATGTATGGGAATCCATCCAGAGTCTAAAAGTGCGCGGAGCTCCAGCCATCGGCATCACGGCTGCATTCGGGCTTGCCCTTTCCGCTTCCCATTATGAAGAAACAGATATTCACTCTTTTCATATCAGACTGAAAAAAGAGCAAGCCTATCTTGCCGGCTCCAGACCGACTGCTGTTAACTTGGCCTGGGCTTTAAACCGGCTGGAACAATCCTGCCAAAGAGCCCAATCTGTAAATGAAGCCAAAACCATTCTTATCCATGAAGCGATTCAAATTCAAGTGGAAGATGAAGAAACCTGCAGACAAATCGGGCAGCATGCGCTAAAGCTTTTTCAGAAAAAGGACCGGATCATGACCATTTGCAATGCCGGCTCGATTGCTACCGCGCGCTACGGTACAGCTCTCGCTCCGTTTTATCTGGCGAAAGAACAGAATTTCCCGCTGGAGGTTTTCGCCTGTGAAACACGGCCTGTGCTCCAGGGTGCGAGGCTGACCGCATGGGAGCTTATGGAAGCTGGGGTCGATGTAACCTTAATTACCGACAGTATGGCGGCTTTCACGATTCAGGAGAAGAACATTTCAGCCATTATTACCGGTGCGGACCGGATCGCAAGAAATGGAGATACGGCAAATAAAATCGGAACCTATAATTTAGCCATCCTGGCAAAAGCGTTCAACATCCCTTTTTACATTGCTGCCCCCCTTTCTACCTTCGACTACAGCATTGAAACAGGTGCGGAAATTCCTATTGAGGAGCGGGATCCAAAGGAAATCACCGAACTTGCAGGGGTGCGGATCGCACCGCACGGCGTTCCGGTGTTTAATCCGGCTTTCGATGTGACCCCGGCAAACCTGATTACCGGCATCGTGACGGAGAAAGGCGTTCTCACCGGAGACTTAAAAGAAGCCATCAGCGTCCTGTTCAAAGAGGAATCAGCTGTTTGATCCATTAGAAAAAGAGCCTCGGCACAGGCTCTTTTTTTGTTTGCTTATATAAGCGGAGGCTATCCTTCAATTCCCGCCCACAGCTCTTTTGGATTGAGTTCATATATGCTGTTATCCCGATACATGATTCCGTTTACAATAAATTCTCTGCGGATTGTGGCAAAATCTTCGTGGAACCGTTTGATTGCTTCATTTATCTCTTTTTCGGTGTATTTTCGTCCTGCTTCGAATTCTTTCGCTATGTAGAAAAGGACCATAAGCTTGCGTTTCCGCTGAGAGGGGATCGTTTTCAATTTCCCTTCTTTTGTCAAATAGTTCTGAACGACCTTCATGTGCTCTCCGGACAGTTCTTTCACTCCCGTTCCCTCCTTCGGCTCCAAAAGACGGACAATATCCCCTGCATGGCTAGCAATGACCTTCTCCTGAAGAAAATAATAGATGGTGTTTTTTTCTCTCTTTTGATGCACAAGATTCATCTCTTTCAGCTTCGCCAAATGGTGAGTAATGGTTGGCGGAGTGAGCCCGAGGATCCCTGCCAGTGCCTGGCCGTGCTTCGGACCCCCGGACAAAATGGCAATGATTCTAAGCCTTGTCGGATCACCCATCGCCTTATGAAACTGGACTAAACGGTTTAGCTGCAAAAACCACCATCTCCTTATTCGATTATCATCTAATTAGATAATAATCTCACCACCAAGTTCTGTCAATTATTTTTGGAGTTTTACAATCAACTCTGCCTGTTCTTTAGATAGCACGTTTGCCTTCTGAAAAAGGGCTGCATATGCGGCCACTTTTGCCTGTCTGCCTGGCTTCAGCATGTTTACTCCTCCTTTATTGCCCCAGGGAAACTTTTATTCCTTTACTAAATAATATGTCGCTGCTGCATATTGGTGACAAGCGTAAAAAAAACCGGAAACAGTTCATCCGGCTTTATCTGTTAAATTCTATTTTCTCATGCTCCAGCAGAATAGCTTTCAAATCAGTTTTTGACCCGGCATATCCGGTTAGGGACTGATTCTTCCCAATTACTCTGTGGCAGGGAATAAAAATAGGCAGTTTATTCGCTTTATTTGCCTGTCCGGCTGCGCGAACCGCTTTTGGACTGCCCGCTTTTGCAGCAATTTCTGCATAATTCAGTGACTGGCCGAAAGGGATCTCCCTAAGGGCCTCCCATATCCTCATCTGAAAAGGTGTACCTATGATGGATAGTGGCAGGTCAAACTCATTTCTTGACCCGCTGAAGTACTCCTCCAGCTGTTTTTTTGCTTCTATTAATATTGGATAATCGGCAGCGGCTTCCTGACTGGAAGGCATAACAGATCCGGGAAGGTCGACCCTCGTTATAGATTCTCCATCTGAAACAACCCTTAATGGACCAATGGGCGTTTCAACACAAATATATCCTGGCACTTATTTCACCTCATGGTTTCCCGCTGGCAGTGTGATAAAAAAAGTCGTTCCTTTGCCCACTTTGCTTTCCACTCTTACCTTACCGCGGTGTTCTTCAATTATTTTATAGCTTACCATAAGTCCCAGGCCAGTGCCGCGGTCTTTTGTTGTATAAAAAGGCTCTCCCAGTCTTTTCAGCTTATCTTCCGGAATTCCGTTTCCTTCGTCTTTTATGGAAATACTGAGCTGATCGGGACCTTGCATTTTAAGGACCGATTTGACCGTTCCGCCGCCGGGCATGACTTCTATGGCATTCTTTAATATATTAATAAAAACTTGTTTCATCTGGTTCGGTTCACAGTAAATGGACGGAATGTCCCCTTCTTCGGACAGCTCGAGCTGAACGTTCGAAAAAATCGCCTGGGCATTGAGCAATTCCATCGTATCCTTCATGATTTTGACAATGCTGTTCTGTTCAAAATGTACAGCCTGAGGTTTTGCAAGCACAAGAAATTCTGTAATGATGGATTCAATGCGGTTCAGCTCCGACTTGATGACATTAAAATACATGCCAAAGTCGTCTTTAACACTTCCTTCAAGCAGCTGAATAAACCCTTTAAGGGCCGTCATCGGATTGCGGATTTCATGGGCAATCCCTGCAGCGAGCTCACCCACTACATTTAATGTGTCCGATTTCCGGAGCCTTTCTTCCAGTTCTTTTCGTTCTGTGACATCCCGGAAAATAGCCAAATGCATATTTTCATTTAAATTTAGCTTGAGAGAGAAATCTAATATTTTGTTTTGCCCGTTTTTAGATTGTAAATGAATTTCTTCCGTTCCTTCTTCTTCTTTTTGAAATTCCGCCAGAAAATCGGAAGGCTGCTTGCTTTTATCCGGGAAAAGCAGCGAATAAAGGTTGCATTGTTCAATTTCCTCATGCGTCATTTCAAATATTTTGGCGGAAACAGGATTTGCCGCGATAATCCTGTAATGACTGTCGAACAATACAATCCCTTCCAGCGCCCCGCTGAAAATCTTTCTGAACTTTTCTTCGCTTTCCCTCAATTCTTTTTCCATCCGGTTCCGGTCACTCACGTTGCGCAAAACGGTCAGATGCTGGCCTTCAAAGACATTTGCTTTGGAAGTGAATTCAAGGTCCTTGCATTGTCCGTTCGGCATGTGAAAGCGGAGCTCCTGCCTGATGGAGCCTGTCGTCATATAATGCCGGAAAGCCGCCTGATAACGCGGGTCTTCTTCATCGAGAAAATCTGTAATGGAACTTTTCAGCAAACCGTCCATGGAAAGCTCAAAAATACGGGTTGCCCAGCGGTTTGCTTTTAAAATCCTTCCTCTTTTATCCCATATCACAATGGCATCCATAGCATTTTCAAATATCTCCCGAAAACGGACTTCACTCTTATGAAGCTCTGCTTCCATGCTTCTCTTTTCGGTTATGTCCCTCATAATCGACATGTAATAGCCATTCAGAATATTAGCTGTGGTCGTAAATTCAAAGATTTTCCTTGTGCCGCTTTTCAGGCGCACAGGGAGATCTCCTTTGGCTTTTCCGGATTTGGATAACAGTTTCCACGTCTGTTCAATTTTAAAATGGCTTTCTTTATCAATAAAGTCTTTGAGCCGGTAGGAAGAAAGCTGATTTTTCTGAATTTCGAAGTTCTGGCAGAAGGATGTATTGGCATCTACTAGCCGTCCATGGTGATCATAGATAACAATTCCGTCCAACGCGCGGTGAAAAAGATCCTGAAACATCTTTTCATTGATGGAACGTTCTCTTTCCAGCATCTTTTTGGACGATACATCTCTCATTATGGAAAGGTCATCGCTGCCTATCGCATTTTTTTTAGCCGAGAACTCGATAAATTTCAGCTGCCCATTTTTAAGTTTTATAATGATTTCCTCATTAAGGGATCCTCTTTCAGAGAGCTGATCCCGGTGCCTTTTAATTTCTTCGTTTGGAAACATAGCCAGATAATCATAGAGAGATTCTTTTAACAGCGTCTCCCTTTCTTCCTCAAACATCTTACAAGCTGCCTCATTGGCATCTTTAAAGTTCATGTCCTGATCAAAAATAATAATTGCATCCAGTGCCTGATCAAAAATAACCTGGTGCTTCGACAGTTCCGATTTCAACTGCTTATTTTCATTTTTCAGGCGGTTCAGTTCGCTGTTTAGCCGAGCAATTTGCGCCTCCTCTATAAGCTGACTCATCCCCCGTACACTCCTTTTTCCCCTGTTCTGCATATCATTAATTTCTACAATAATTTCCATTGTCCTTCAAACTGGCCCGCTAAAAGTCGCGATTTGCGGAAAAACCCCCATTCCTTTCCTCTTTATATCAGTGCAAATACATTTTTCACAAATATGTAACAGCGCGGTTAAATCCGGCTGACAATCCGGTTAAAGGGCAGGAATCACCATTTGATTTGTTTTACACTGTTCACGCATGGGTAAATTGTATTTACAGGAATTCCCGTAAATTTAGCGCATTCAGGCAGGTGATTTGAGTTGAAAACGAGAGACAGCTACTTTGATAATGCGAAGTTTTTATTAATTATCCTTGTCGTATTTGGCCATCTCATCCGTTCTTTTATTGATAACAACGAAGTGATGCTCCACATTTACAAATTTATTTATACGTTCCACATGCCGGCCTTTATTTTAGTATCCGGCTACTTTGCAAAAGGTTTCCGCAAAAAGGGATATGTAGGAAAGATTGCAAAAAAGCTGATCATTCCTTATTTGATTTTCCAGGGGATTTACTCGGTCTATTATGTCCTCATCCAAAAGCAGGATCAGCTTGAGCTCAACCCGCTTGATCCGCAGTGGTCTTTATGGTTTCTGCTAAGCCTGTTTTTCTGGAATCTGATGCTGTTTGTTTTCACAAAAACAAACTGGAAAATCGCTCTTACCCTTTCATTTCTGCTAGGAATCGGAATCGGATACGCAGATTTTGCGAACAGCTTTCTGAGTATGGGGAGAACATTTGTATTCTTTCCGCTTTTCCTGATTGGTTTTTACATGAAAAGAGAGCATTTTTATAAACTGACTTCTTTTAAAGGGAGAGTCCTTTCCATACTGTTTCTGGCTTTTACTTTCAGCATGTATTTCTTCTGGCAATTTGATTTTGAATGGCTCTTTGGTTCAAAGCCGTATTCTGCATTCGGGCAGGCTGTCGCAGTAAGTGCGCTCATCCGTTCTGCCTTTTATGGTTTGACCGTTGCCACTACGCTGAGTTTTCTTGCGATTGTCCCTCAAAGAGAGGCTTTCTTTACAACATGGGGCACGAGAACCTTTTATGTATATCTCCTGCATGGTTTCATCATCAATGGGATTCGCAACAGTCCGGCAGAAAGCTGGCTGAATGATTATCAAAGCATCACCATTTACGCAGCTGCAGCGATTATCGTGACGTTCCTTCTGTCTTCTAATTTAATCAAAACACTGACGGAGCCGATTGTTGAACTGAAAGCCACACGTTTGAAGCGGAAACTGAAGTCCATACAGCAAACCTAGAAAATGGCGGGTGCCTCGCGGGCACCCGCTTTTTTTTGAGGAAAAACGTTTCCCGCTGTCCGGAATGTGTTAAAATGGGTAATGTTTTAAAATAATGATTCTTAATAAAAGTGGTGTAAAAACATGAATATCGTGCTCAGCACATTAAACGCAAAATACATTCATACAAGTCTTTCCATTCGTTACTTAAAAGCTTATGCTCAGCCGGAATACAACCCTGAGCTTGCCGAATATACGATCAAAGATCCTTCTATTAATATCGTCAGTGACTTGTTCAAAAGAAATCCTGACGTGATTGGCTTCAGCTGCTACATCTGGAATATTGAAGAAACGATTAAAGTGATCAATATGCTGAAAAAAATCAAGCCGGAGCTGAAGATCGTTCTTGGCGGACCTGAAGTGACCTATGATGTCCTGGAGTGGATGGAAAGGATTCCTCAAGCCGATTATATTGTGATAGGCGAAGGGGAACAGACCTTTAAACAGCTCCTTCACGCCATAGATCAGAACCTTCCGATGAAAACCGTAAATGGCATAGCGTATCGGGAAGAAGGAAAAGTGAAGATTCAGCCGCAGGCAAACAAGCTTGATCTAAAAGAGCTGCCTTCCCCATTCCGTTTTGAAGAAGATTTAACAAGCCTGTCCAAACGGGTAACTTATGTAGAGACAAGCCGGGGCTGTCCATTCAGCTGCCAATTTTGTCTTTCGTCAATTGAAGTAGGAGTCCGCTACTTTGACCGGGAGAAAGTGAAAGAAGATATCCGCTTTCTCATGAAGCATGGAGCGAAAACGATAAAATTCGTTGACCGGACCTTCAACATCAGCCGCAGCTACGCAATGGAAATGTTCCAGTTCCTGATAGACGAGCACCGTCCCGGAACGGTTTTCCAGTTCGAGATTACCGCGGATATCATGCGTCCTGAAGTGATTCAATTTTTAAATGATAATGCCCCAAAAGGGCTTTTCCGCTTTGAAATCGGTGTTCAATCAACAAACGATGAAACGAACGACCTTGTCATGAGAAGACAAAATTTCAGCAAGCTGACGAGAACGGTCATGATGGTGAAAGAAGGACAGAAAATTGAGCAGCATCTGGACTTGATTGCCGGACTTCCGGAAGAAGACTATCAATCGTTTAAGAAGACCTTCAATGATGTATTTGCGATGAGACCGGAGGAGCTCCAGCTCGGTTTCCTTAAAATGCTTCGCGGAACAGGTCTTCGGTTAAGAGCCTCTCAGCATGATTATGTATACATGGACCATTCGCCATATGAGATTCTGAAAAACAACGTCTTGACCTTTGATGATATTTCCCGCATCAAACAGGTAGAAGATGTTCTCGAAAAATATTGGAACGATCACCGGATGGATGAAACCGTTGAATATTTGGTACAGCATGTCTTCCCTACTCCCTTTGATTTCTTCCAGGAGTTCGGGACATTTTGGGATGAGCAGGGCTGGAGCCGGATTGGACACCAGCTTGAGGATCTCTTCCGAAGACTGCGTGATTTTATCGAAGCCGCAGCTCCTGAACATCTGAAGACAGCTACAGCCTTTATGACGTACGACTATTTAAAAAATCAGCGGTACAAACCTAGAAAAGCGCTCTGGGATCATTCCTTGATTGCCAAAGAGCAGCGTGATTTATTTTACAAGCGCTTAATGGACCAGCCTGCTATTCTGGGGTCCGTTTATCAAAAAAATCCGCTGTCTGAAAAGGACCTTTATAAACACACAATTGTCGAGCATCTTCCTTTTGACTTGGCAGAATATAAATTGAACGGTACAGTCGTCTTGAATGAAACGTGGATCCTTTTCCATTATGATCCTTCTGAAAACCATACTCTGGTTTACACAACGAATGAAAGTCCGGACCACAGCAGAACCGTATAACCGATGCGTAAAAGAAAAAGTGAGGGCGAAAGCCCTCACTTTTTCTTTTTGCCCGATTTCGGCCGGTGTTTCAATTCTTCTTTTACCTCATAAATCTTAGCGGAATTCGCATCTCCGAATTCGCTTCCGAATTCTTCCTGCAGAACATCCGGGTTCATCGGCTTTTTATGATTTTGCATATCTTTGCTTTTTTGGTTTTTCTTGCTCATCGGCTGCTCTCCGACTTGCCCTGCAATCCTTTTTTGGAATTGCGGTTCGCATACTTTTGAGGGTTTTCATGATTGAACTCTGCAGCAAACTCTGTTTTCGCCATGCTCTCAGACGGAGTCGTGTTGTTTTTTAATGCCTGATGATTAGCTGCTTTTCGTTTCATAAACATCCCCCTCAATTGGAAAAATGAATGCGCGGATCTCTCCGCAAGAATAGGTTCACCCATTGAAGGATTTTCAGTCCTGGCATTTTTTTCAGTGCCTTCCCTATTTCAATCCTGATGTTCGTAGGCAATCAAGACGATTTCTTCCCCGGTACGGTTTCGAAAATCTTCTTCAAACTTCTGCAGCTGGCCCAGTTCCTCTGCGGTCAGTTCTGCAACGGGAAACTGTTTTTCCTGTTTCAATCCGCTTCACTCCCTTCCCTCTTCATTATTTCCTTTCGTCCGGAACTTATGAAGAGGATCTTAACCGAAGAGGGAAGCCGGGAATTAACAGTATGTCCAGGCAGGACCATGCAATCCTGTCAGCCGATAATAATCCGTTCGGTAGGATATTTGTAATTGGCCTCGATTTCTTTTTTCCCCATCATAAGCAGGAACGTGACGATTCCAATTCTTCCAATGAACATAAGCAGAATAATAATGACCTTTCCAGGCGTACTCAAATCCGCTGTGATCCCGAGAGACAATCCAGTCGTTCCAAAAGCAGAGGAAACCTCAAATAGGATTTCCAGCAGACTGAACGGTTCGATTGCCGCAAGAATGACTGTTGAAACAAAACAAAGAAGCGCCGCTACAATCGTGACAACGAGCGATTTTGTAATATCATCATGATGGACCTCTCTTTTAAACAGCTTAACGGACTTTCTGCCGCGGGCAAAATGATAAATAAACAGCAGATTCAGGGCAAAAGTGGTTGTCCGAATACCTCCGCCTACAGAGCTTGGCGAAGCACCAATGACCATGAGCAGACACATAAACAATAGAGTGGCATCACTGAATTGTGCCACGTCCATAGTCGCAAGCCCTCCGCTTCTCGTGGTCGAAGACTGGAACAGGGCATAGAATAACGACTCATGCCACGGTTTCCCCTTAAAAAAATGCTGGGAATCCAGAAGCAGGATTCCAATCGTACCGAAGGCAAGCAAGCCTAAAAACGTGATGGATGTTACTTTAGAGAAAAGCGTAAACCGGTGCTTTTTTTCATGGAACAAATAAGCTTTTACTTCTATGAGAACCGGAAAGCCAATCGCGCCAAGTGTTAAAAGCAAAATGTTGATGAATTGAATGAAATAATCCTTTGCAAACGGAATAAGGGATTCGCCGGTTATATCAAAACCCGCATTTGTTGTGGCGCTCACAGAGGCAAAAAATCCATGAAGATAAGCCTCTTTCCAATCCGGAAAATATTTTAGCATGTATGTACCAAGAATAATGCCTCCAACAATTTCAATCGCTAAGATCAGGATAAGAATTTGCTTCAAAAGACTCACAAGCCCTGACAAGCTTGATTGGTTTTGATCGGTCATGATCAGTCTTCTTTCCTTAAGGCCGATGCGCCGTCTAAGCACCAGCCAGATGAACGTACTGAGAGTCATGATGCCTATTCCGCCAAACTGGAGGATAAAAGAGAGAATAAAATAACCGGGAACAGTAAAGGTATCCTTAATGGAAATCGTCGATAACCCTGTTACGCTCACCGCACTGACAGAAGTAAACAGTGCATCAATAAAGGTCCATTCTGCATCAGACTGTCTGGAAAAAGGAAGGCTTAGCAGCAAAATGGAAACAGTCACTGCGATAAAATAATAACCAACAATAATTTTAGCCGGAGAAAGCTTCTGTCTTCTCAAGCGTTCGAGCATTCTCATTAGAAACCTTCCTCCTCGTTGAATTCACTGTTCTATCTTAAAGAAAAATACCCTCAAAAAAAACCCTTCACACACAATTTGCATAAAACTTTTGACATAAAGCGTTTACAACACCCTTCCTTTTGCATTAAAATTGGAGTATTAAATTTATACCATTTTTCCTATTTTTTTCTACAAAATTCGAGTGAACGGGGTCTAGCACGATGCAATTTAAACGTAAATCTTCAATCGGCCGTAAATATGGACTAGTTTTTTATGCTTGTCTCTCCCTTATTATTATTGCCTTCCTTTTTATTTTATTTTCCTTGTCATCCACCCTTAAAACGATCAGTACAACAGAACAAAAAGCAAACGACGCTCTCAAGGTTTCCTCAGCCTCTGAAATTTTCAAGCAAAAGTACATCGTCATCACCGATTACATTACAAAAGCAGCACCTGAAAATGAGAGCGCCTACAAAGATCAAGTAAAAAAAATGAACCAGACTTTAGCCGAGCTTAAAAGGAATATGTCGAAACAAGATCAGCTTCTGCTGCTTAATGCGGCTCAAACGATGAATGATGAGCTCGACAAATTCTTTGAGACAAGAATAAAACCAGAGGTAAACTCCGTTTTAAGCAATGGAGGAACACTCGATCCTTTAAAACAAATTGAACTTCAAAACCGGGCAGCCGTTATCCGGGATGTAAGCAGTGAAAAATTATCCGCTCTGGAGAAGCTCCTTGCAGAAGACCGGGCTGAGCTGATTGCGCAGACCGAACAAACATCAAATAACCGGATCCTTTTATCATCAGGATTTATTGCTGTCTCCATTCTTCTGTCGGCTCTTCTTCTCTTTTTTGTCAGCAGAAGAATCCGTAAACAGCTGGCCCTGGCAGTTCATATGTGCAAAGAACTGGCAAGCGGCAATCTTCTAGTTGACGATCTTCACTTTCGCTCAAAAGATGAAACGGCTGATATCGCGAACGCAATGAACAGTCTGAAAGCCGAACTTAAACAATCCATCCAAGATATATTTGCTCTTTCAGAAAAAGTAAGAAACATGTCAGGACATTTAAAGGAAAATACAGTGGCGACTTCCGATGGAACGGAGCAAATCACGCAGTCCATTCTTGAACTCGCCTCAGGTTCTGATCAGCAGCTGCAGTCTACCCATCAGGCTGCCGGTTCCGCGCAAACCATCTCTTCTCAGCTGAATCTGGCTGCAGCTGAAACAAAAGAAGCAAGCAGCCTGAGCCGGGCCTCCGCTCATAAAATCCTGGAAGGAAAAACCCAGGCTGAGGATGTTATGGTTCAAATGGAATCGATACTGGAACATGTTGACCGCCTTGACCAAACCATACAAACGCTTGCACAAAAATCTGAAACCATCACCGCCATTGCCGGACTTATTACGAATATTTCCGAGCAGACGAACCTGCTTGCATTGAATGCGGCTATCGAGGCTGCCAGAGCCGGCGAACACGGAAAAGGATTTGGTGTTGTTGCTTCTGAAGTAAGAAAACTCGCTGAACAGACAGCAGGAGCAGCCGGCGACATCCAGAATATCCTCCAATCCACTCAGCACGAAACAGAGGCTGCATCGAGGCTAATGAAGCAAAGCTCTGCAGCCATCATGAAAGGAAACGAACTCGTGCTGGAAGTGGACGAATCCTTTAAAGTGATCTCAAGCCACATCGGACAGCTTGAGGCAAAGAGCGAGCAGGTGGAAAAAGCAGTGATGTATGTTACCGGACAAATGGACGTACTCAATCAGGCGACCAGTCACATTGAACACATTACCAGAATGACGAACGGGAACATTGAACATATTGCCGCCACTACACAAGAGCAAAATGCAGTTATGCAGGAGATGCTTCATTCCTCTCAGGTTCTCGCATCACTGTCAAAAGAGTTTCGTGATTCATTCTCATCCTATAAGATTTGACAACAGAACGGATGCTTCAGAAAGCACACGTTCCAGCCATCATAAAAAAACCGGCCGTTGCATATACGGCCGGTTTTCCTATTATCGCTGTTCCAGTCTTGCAATCCGGTCCTGAAGATCAGGATGCGTTGAAAACAGGGAACGTTTGCGTTTGCTGTTGATTTTTAAAGTTGCTAAAGACGTGTCATCATCTCTAGTGCGCTGTGTATAGTTCTGCAGGCTTCGTAAAGCATGGATCATTTTATCCTTGCCGGCAAAATCAGCGCCTCCACGGTCTGCGTGGTATTCGCGGTAACGCGAGAATCCGAATACAACAAGGCTTCCTAAAATGGAGAATAGAATTTGGAATACAAGAATGGCAATGAAATGAACAACCCCTGCAAGCTCTTCGCGTACAAATCTTGATACGGCCCAGGCAGCAATTCTTGCAAGAAATACAACGAATGTATTGACAATTCCTTGCAGAAGAGTCATGGTTACCATGTCGCCATTTACAATATGGGCAATCTCATGGGCAAGCACACCGTCGATGGCATCTTCATCCATCTCCTCAAGCAATCCGGTTGAAACCGCAACTAAAGAACGGTTTTTGGAAGGCCCTGTAGCAAATGCATTAACCTCCGGCGAGCGGTAAATTCCCACTTCAGGCATCACTCTCATACCGGCAGTCCTTGCAAGTGCGTGAACGCGGTTGACTAAATCTCTTTCAATTGGTGAAAGATTATCTTCAGGCTTTAATACTTGAACCCCCATCATCATTTTCGCCATCCAGCGGGAAATCGCCAGGGAGAATAATGATCCGGTAAAACCTACAACTGCACTGAATGCAAGCAAGGTAACGAGATCGATTCCACCAGATGCAGTCATATAATTACCAACGCCTAAAATGGATAAAACAATCCCAATCGTCGTGATAACAAGGATGTTGGTTAATATGAACAATCCAATTCGTTTAAACATTTTTCACCTCGTAGTTTCAAGTTCATATGAACTTATTATACAATGATTATAATTCCATATTCATTTTATGACAAGTATTATGGTTTAAGAAGATGTTTCCAAGAACAGGATAGATTAAAGAGGTGCACGATGAAAGAACTTAAATTAACAAGACTTGAAATGTCAGGACTGCTTCATGCGCTTGATCTCCAAAACGGGCTGGAGCTTGAAAATTTTTTAAGCAACTGGAACCGCCAGGCAAGCGCGAACCTTCCCGAATTCGTAAAGCGATTTAAACGCAGCGGCGGAGCGGTTTCCGGGCTATCTACAAATGATATCGTAGCGCTCGGAAACCTTTGCGAGCTGACTACGTTTAAATCAACATCCATTCAAAACTGGATCAAACGCGATATAAAAGGGCTGATTGGTCAGCCGGAGCTTGGAAAAAAATATTCCATCGACCAGGCGGTCATTCTTTTGATTGTCAGGGATTTGAAATCAACTTACGATTTTGAAACAATCCGCAAAATGCTTAACCGGCTTTTCAATACGCTCTCAGACCGCACAGACGATTTGATCAGCCCTGTTGACTATTATGAAGCATATGCAGTGGTTTTAGACAAATTGATCCATGAATCGTTCCATTTTCCTCCGGCAACCGATTTGGAAGAAAAAATTGAAGCGGAAGCAGAGATTGTCAGAACAGCTTTTCCGTCTATTCCGGATTCATCCTGGATCCGCATCAAGCCAGTATTGGTGTTGACGGTTTTCTCTGTCCTTTATTCGCATCTATTGAGCAAGGCCCAGCAATATCAGGAGACGCATTTGAATTTCTCATGAGCGGATGGATGGTCTCATCTGAAGATAAAGATCCAGATTGGCGCTCCGCCCATTCACGATATGTTCGCTGATGATCTTCGATAAAACCATGCTGTATACGGTCCCGTTATCTCCGTATCCCAACAAAAAGTAGCAATCCGGCCAGTCTTCGTACATGCCGATTACTGGCAGCCCGTCATGGGTACCTCCATACATCGCTCCGAGGTAATAATCTGCTTTGACCTGATAATCCGGGAATAGCTTGTTTAACTCTTGGACAAGCTTTTCTTTTTTACGGGTCATTTTTGCATCCCGCTCCTCCGGAATCGCCGTGTCTTCATCGAGTCCTCCGATGATAATCCGGTTGTCCGGTGTTGTCCTCATGTAAATGTAAGGACGGGCAGACTCCCAGATCAGACTCTGTTTATGCCATCCGTCAAAACGTTCAACCGGGCTTGTAACGATGGCATAAGAGCTTGATATGACCGCATTTTTCTCTTTCTTCAGCTCAAGCGTTTCATATCCTCCGCAAACAACCGCATATTTTGCTGTGATCGTTTTCCCGTTGCGGGTATGGAATTGATGCTCCCCCTCTTTTGCCTTCATTCCCGTCACTTTCGTATTCTCGTAACAGCGGATAGCCGGTTTTACTGCATCCAAAAGCCCATAAACAAGCTTATAGGGGTTAAGTTCCGCATCATTAAAATAATAAAGCGCAGCTCTTTTCTTAAATGAATAATGCGATCCGATTTTCTCCTCATTCCAGAGATCACAGGAGAATCCATGCTTTTTTAAATACGCATATTCAATCTTCAGCTTTTCAACATCTTCTTCATAACTCGCATAATACAAGCTGTCGCGCCGCTTAAAATCCGGATTTACAGGGAGATTGGGACAGATGGCTTCCAGCTCGCTTATGGCGGCTTCACAAAGCTTCAAGTGGTTCACAGCCGCTTCTTCACCGAAAGATGAGATGAGCTCCGTAAAGGTCTTGTCGCCTGCGTATTGGATAAGAGCCGTATTCGTGGAGGTGCTCCCCTGGCCAAAGGCACGCTGATCCACTACCGTCACCGATAAACCTGAATTCGCCAGCCGATACGCACATTGGGTACCTGAACCGCCTCCGCCAATAATAAGCACGTCGGTTTTTATATCTTCTTCGAGTATTGGAAATGTAGTTTTGGGATGATACGTTTCAGGCCAGTAAAACTTTCCATTTTGCAAGTTCATGGGCAATCCCCTTTTTACTCATAGCATGTACTTGTTTCCTTGTTGTTATGAGCAAATGAAGAGAATCTACTCCCTGCGTTTTCCATGAATAGTTTATTGGCGCGGATGAACAATAGAGGTACAGCTTGAAGCTGCAGGGAAGGAGGAGAAAAACATGGCGAGAACAAATAAACTGCTCGTACCTGGTGCTGAACAGGCTCTTAACCAATTTAAAATGGAAGTTGCCCAGGAGTTTGGTGTTTCACTTGGAAAAGACACGACTGCCCGTTCAAACGGGTCCGTGGGCGGAGAAATGACAAAACGGCTAATTGCCCAAGCACAGCAAAGCCAGCATGGCAAATCAGAATAAATATGGTTGAATCGCCGTGCACCTGCACGGCGATTGTTTTCTTTCACATAACATCTATTGGTCTTCCTGCTTTTCGTCTTCTTCATCCCCATCAAGGCGTTTATGCTTAGAATCAGTCTCCATATCTTCCGCCGCTTTTTTCATTTGCCGATTAGCATTGGACCCTTGCTGGTTCTTATCTTTTTTCACTTTGCTTTCTTTTTCTATTTTCACTTTGCTATCTTTTTCTTTTTTTACCTTGCTATCTTTTTTTTTACCATCCTCTCCATCCATTGAATCGGAATCTTCAGAATGGAGATCGTCCGGATTATTTGTTTCTTCGTATTTGTCTTCATCCTCAGATCGTCCGAACGAAGGTTCATCCATTTGTTTTGGATGTTCCGTCTCTTTATCCTGACGGGCGGATGGAGCTTTGTCCCTCTCAGGAGGAACGGTCGGTGGCTGTTTTCCCTTCTTCTCCATTTCCTTTAATACCTTTGGATCCGGTTTTTGCTTCTTGTCTTCCGGCTTTTCTTTTTTCTCATCACAGGCCGGCTTGCATCCGGTTTCTTTTCCCGGGTTCGTTTTATTTTGTTCTTCCGGTTCAGGTGCCTGAGAAGGCTCCGGTGCTGGATGCTGCTCCTTCTTGCTCTCTTTTTCGGGAGAAGCTGGAGGATTGCTTTTTTCGGCGTGATGGTTCCTTATATATGTGCCGGTTGATACTCCTTCTTCTTTCGCTTTATTGCGTGTTTCCACATTTGACTGGATGGTTTTAATCGTCATGGGTTCTGCCGTATAGGAGGTTTCCATCGTTTGCACATGGCTTAAAAGATTTTTCTCAAAATTTTTATCGTTCTTCCGCTCAATTACTGTGGTGATTAAAACTTCTTTCCCTTTTTTCAAATATCCCTTTGATCTGCTTTGATTAATAATGCTGTTGACCACCGACTGAAACCCCTGGTTGTTCCAGTCCGGAAAAGAGGCAAGCAGTTTTCGTCCGTCCTCATTAAGAGGCTCTAATTTTACGACTTCCATATTTCCATTGATCGCAAGCTCAAAGCTGGGATTGATATCGATCGTCATATAGGCATACACTTTGTTCGCATTAAAAACTGGATACAGACTAAAGAAAATTAAAATAATAGCAATCGCTGTAACAAATCCAATTCTTACCTGCTGAAGTCCTAATAAGCCGCGCTTAATGGGAGAAGAGGCCTTCACTGATTCATCCGCTTGAAAGGTAATCTCTTCTCCAATTTGATAGTGGCTTTTCACATCCCGGGTTTTTACAAAGTGCCCGTCTGCTGTAAGGACAATGGCAAAGTTATCTGCCAGATCGATGATGACCCCTCGTTTCAT
This sequence comes from Bacillus sp. FJAT-42376, assembly GCF_003816055.1. Classification (NCBI taxonomy): domain Bacteria; kingdom Bacillati; phylum Bacillota; class Bacilli; order Caryophanales; family Bacillaceae; genus Bacillus; species Bacillus sp. FJAT-42376. The sequence goes on along the minus strand of NZ_CP033906.1, from coordinate 1,854,078 downwards.
GCTTCAAGCACTCCTTTAATGTAATCCTTTAAATAGAGATAGTCCCCTGTCAAGATGACGGCCATCGCGATGATGTATTTTCTGTTCCGTTCTACCGTTTTCCGGCTGACGGAAACGAGCTTTTCCAGCTGTTTGACAGGAAGCTGTTTTTTTTGAAAAAGGATTTTCGTCAGTTCTTCATGCTCTACAAGTATTTGTGCAACCTGAATGGCATTCTGCCTGGCATCAATATGCTTTGGAGAATGATCAATCAAGTCTGCAATCGTCAGATTAAATTCCTTTAATACTCCCTGAAAGTGCAGGATTTCTTCTTTCCTGTGTTCCTGCTCTACTAATTTCTGATATTCATCAATTGAAAGATCCGCTTCAATCTTGCTTTGGGACGCTTCTCCCTCTTCGTGTTCCTGCAAATCCATGTTAACGGTTTGTGCGTTTCGGGCTTCTTTTCTAATATAGTCGATTACTTTTCTTTTAATAATCAGCTCTGCAAAAGCTAGGAGGGAATTTCCCCTCTCCGTTGAGTATTTTTCAATCGCTTCGTTAAAGGCGATCAGTCCAATACTGAACTCATCATCTGTCTCGTCTATGTATCTTTTGCAGACAGATGAAACAGTTTTCGCAATAAACGGCTTATATTGATCAATTAATTTATTTTGCAAATCCAAATCTCCATTTTGGATTTTAAACACGCTGTCTTCTAACGTATGTTTTTTCCTGCCAATTTTAAATAATAGGCTGAGCAACGGTTTCACCTCAGTTTCTCCCGATCATACTGCGTTAATCATAGCTAAATAATGAATAGAGCGCAAAGGAAGAAATTTGGAATTATCTATATAAACCGCACCAGCATTGGCTTCAGTCCATTTTCACAGAATGAAAAGAAAGATTTTGGAGACATCTTTTATGGGGTTTGCCTTTTTTTTATACCGAAACCTTGCCAATTCAAGGTTTCCGGGAAACTTTTGTTACGTTTTTGTAATCTTTATGAAACAATATTTCTCCAGGATGCGTCCGCCTGACTCTTTTCAGCGAAAGAGATACCAAACGAAAGACCCGCGACTTAAGAACTCATTTATACAGGGTGTTTAATAGTCATCACCTCCTTTTAAACGTTTCGCCGGATAATCCTGGTTTAAGGGGGAAACGCAAAAAAAAGTTTACTTTTAAGCCAAAAGGCCTGAAAAATAGTAATTAAGAAATCAAAATATGATTTTAGCACTGCCGTAAAAGTAACATGTCTGTAACAAAAGAAAGACACTGTCCGTTCCATCCGACTCTAAAGCTCATACCCCTTTCTTTGCTTTGGCTGATTTCCGTACGCGTACCACCTGTCCCGCTGTCAATCTTTTGACGAACGTTTATAAGCAAAGAAAAAGGCTGGGACAAAAGGTTTCCTGCTAATAAAAAAGCTCTGTTAAACTTGGGTGCTGATTGCAGCTAGCAGGCGCTCGCTTTCCGCTTCAATCAACAGGGTTTAAAAATCCATAATATGCTTTAATATAGCGAATAAAAAAACCGAACGATTATTTGAAACTCTGTTATAGAGCTTCTTAATCGTTCGGTTTATTGTTTTTCATGCTTATTTCAACGGCTTAAGGACAGCAATATTAGTTATGTCCCAGCGTCTTTCGTATCTGGACAGGCTTTAGACAGCCTTTCAATTTATTATTCGTTTTCCGCTTTTTTAAGGGGTGCTGACTCTTCGGATTCCGGCTCTGTTTCTTTTGACAGGAACCATCCTCCTACTGCAATCCCTGCGAGAACCGTCCAGAAAATCCCTTTCCATAGCGGAGACTCAATGAAATGCTTTGAAATGAGATTGATTTCCGGGTGGGCCAATGTATATAAAGCAAGTTTTACCCCTACCCAGCCGACAATCAAGAATGCTGCCGACTCAAGATTAGGCTTTCTTTTTAGAAGTTTTACAAATGCATTGGCAGCAAATCTCATAATCACTACACCGATTAAACCTCCGGCCAGAATAATGAGAAATTGTCCGCCGTCTAAACCGCCGATCTCCGGAAGGTTCGTAGGCGAAAGCGTTACGGCTAATGCAACCGCAGCAAGAATGGAATCGACTGCAAATGCCAGGTCAGCAAGTTCCACTTTCAGTACGGTACCCCAGAAGCCGGATTGCTTTTTCGGATTATTGATTTCATCTTCATCTTTTTTCAGAACATGCTTTTTCACTAAGTGGTTAATCGAAATGTAGAGCAGGTAAAGAGCTCCGATAGCTTGTACTTGCCATACGTTGACGAGAAAAGAAATCGCAAACAAGGCACCAAATCTTAATACGACAGCTCCGGCTAATCCATAAAACAAAGCTTTTTTACGCTGGTCTTCAGGCAAATGCTTAACCATAACGGCCATTACCAGGGCGTTATCGGCTGCCAGGATCCCTTCGAGTACAATCAGAATCAGCAGCACCCAGCCATACTCAAGTAACAATGATGCATCCATATATTATCTCCTCCTAATGTGTTTTCCCTTCCCGGGCTCCCATTAGCAGACATAAAAACAGACCTTTGCCACTAATGGGCAAAGGTCTTGCTGAACATGTATGTACTGAGTCATGTCAACAAAGCCGATGGATATCATCCATGAATTGACGACTTTGTTTTCAGGTGCAGGCACCTGACCGGCTACTCCCCTTTGACGAGAGAGAATACTATTTTGTTACCCTTATAATATCCGAGTTTTTTAGACTTGTCAACCCATTTGTGCAGCTGTTCTAAATTATACGGGCTCGTACATACAATGAAATGGGATGTCATGGATACCAAGAGGAAAGGAATGTCGAAGTTATGAATTGGCTGGAAGCCGCTATACTTGGCTTTATACAAGGGGTGACTGAATTTCTCCCGATTAGCAGCACAGGGCATTTGTATATTGGGCGAAAACTGTTCGGCCTGCAGGATGCGGGGTTATTTCTCGACACGATGCTTCATATTGGTACGTTTATTGCGCTGATTGTCTTTTATAAAGATATTCTTTGGAAGCTGATCAAACAGCCGTTCAGCAAGCTGGTTTTGCTTTTGGCAGCGGGTACCCTTCCCGCAGTAGCCGCAGGCCTCTTATTTAAGGATTTTTTTGACGGCATTTCCAAAACGGGCATGACGATTGGCTGGGAATTTATATTTACCGCTCTCTTTCTTTTCTTTGCAGATCGCACAAAAGCAGGAAGCCGAAAACTCGATCAGCTGAACATCGGGGACGCAGTATGGATCGGTTCATTTCAAGCGCTTGCGATTTTTCCGGCTGTATCGCGCTCCGGCCTTACGATAGCCGGTGCGCTGATGAGGGGAATTGATAAAGAAACAGCTGCCTATTTTTCCTTTTTGCTTTCCATCCCGGCCGTTTTTGGTGCTCTCGTCTTTCAGCTTAAAGATTTAGCTGAATATACAGGTCCGGCCATCGGGTTGCCTTCCATGCTGATTGCAACCATTTCCTCGAGCATCTTTGGCTATATAGCAGTCGCTTTTATGATTAATTTCGTTAAAAAACATTCCTTAAAAGGGTTTGCTTTATATGTGGCGGTTCTGGGGGCAGGTATTCTCCTTCTGCAAAGTTTAAAGATTTTTTAGAATGGGCGGCTGCTGTCTACAGGATCCCCCTTCCTGTCCCTATAAAAAAGAAGCCGGCTCCCAATGAAGGGCGGCTTCTTTTCAGCTGAACCGGTATATCCTGAGCCTCCGGCGGGCGTTCAGCGGCCTGTCAGCCGTTTCCCCGCTCCGCTGCAATCAGGCACCTTTTAGCTGTGTCATTCAGCAGTCATTTAGACTGTTTCATAATGGAACGGTAGGCTTGTGCAGCCGCTTTCCAGTTTTTATCGCGGCCGAAAAGCGTCTCAAATAAAACTTTAAATGGTTTGTATTTTCCCCTGTAAGGATACCACTGTATTTCACTGTTTCGTTTTCCGGGATCCGCCATCACGGATTTTTCGTGGCAGAAAATCCGGAGGCCCCCTTCTCCATGGTAGCGCCCGATGCCGCTCTGCTTCGCTCCTCCAAACGGAAGATTCGGATTCATAACAGTCAGCATGACATCATTTATGGCTGCATTTCCTGTGACAAGCCTGGACACAACACGTTCTGCCTTGGCAGAATCGGAAGACCATACGCTTGCATTTAATCCATAAACGGTTCCGTTTGCAAGCTCAATGGCTTCTTCTTCTGTATCAAATGGCATAATCGGCATGACCGGCCCGAATGTTTCATCTTGCATAATGGCCATATCCTGCTTTACATCCACAAGAATCATCGGCTTGATGTACATGCTGTTTTCATCCCAGTCAGAGGGCACATTTCCAGCAGCTAGCTTCGCACCTTTGCTAATGGCGTCTTCCACCTGTTCTTTTACCGTTTTGACCTGCTGAGGGAACGTCATAGACCCGAGATCATCATGGAGAGAGGCTCCCTGCTTCAGGTTCATAGTCAGTTCCTGTACCTTTCGGACAAACGTCTGATAAACAGAACCCTCGACGTATACCCTTTCCGTACTCATACATACCTGTCCGCTGTTTGTAAAAGCCCCCCAAACCGCTGCTTTGGCTGCCCGGTCAAGATTAGCATCTTCAAAAACAATGAACGGGTCTTTTCCGCCAAGCTCAAGTGTGGTGGGAATCAAATCTTTAGCTGCCTGTTCCTGAATGATTTTCCCCGTTTTTACAGACCCTGTAAAGAAAATATAGTCAGGTTTTTCTTTCACCAGTGCTTCGCCCAGTTCCTTTCCTCCCTGCGCCACCTGAACGAGACCATCAGGAAATCCGGCTTCTTTAAATAGCAGTTCAATCAGCTTTCCGGTAAGCGGCGTTACCTCTGAAGGCTTCAGGACCACTGCATTCCCGCCGGCCAATGCACTTAAGACGGGAATAACAGCAAGCTGGAGCGGATAGTTCCATGGAGAAATAATAAGGACCGTTCCCCTTGCCATGTATTCAATGTAGCTTTTCTTTCCCCAGAAAAGCATCGGTGTCGGCGGATTTTGTCTCCCTAACACGGATTCCGCTGTCTTTTCCAGGTGCTGAATTGAATCGATGACAGGCATAATGTCCGTAGCCAGTGCTTCTGCTTTCGGTTTTCCTGTATCTGCATGGACAATTGTCGTCATCGCATCCAATTTGGAAGCCATCAAAAGACGAAGCGCTTTAAAATATTCAAGCCTTTCTTTTATCGTTTTCTCTTGCCATTCCTTTTGCACCTGTTCGGCCTGCTGAAAAATCCGGCCTGCTTCACTTAGCTTCACTTCTTCAATTTCCGTGATTTTGTTTCCTGTAGCAGGGTTCATCGCTTTAAGCATAGGTTCTCTCCTCCTTGTTTTCCTGTTTTTCTTTATAAAATTGCACAAGTTTATGACCGTATTCCCTAATATTCGGACAGACAATCCCCGATCCATCCAAATGCCTTTTCAAATTGGAGCAGTCGTATCTCACATCATATTGGAAGTAATCCAATGCCTGTTTTCTAATTCCGAGCCACCTGCACAGCCAATCGGATGACAATCCGGCTTTTGCTGCTGAAGGAGGCAGGATTCCCAACGGCCTTCTGTTTAGAAGCTCTTTCAAAAAAAGAGTGTAAAGTTCTCCGATTGTACCAGGGTGGGGATCTGTCACATGAAACGTCTGGCCGGCCGCTTCCCTCCTCAAGGATAAGAAAAGAACTGCCTTCACAAGGAAATCCACCGGCACTGTATTAAAGGGTACATTTCCTCTTCCGATTCGGGGAATAAAGGGAGAAAACTTCAGCCTGCTGAACATATTCAGCATGTAGTACGGACCATCAAATTTGCTCGCTTCCCCGGTTTTTGAATGACCGGTTACGATGCCGGGCCTGATGATGACAGCAGGCATTTCGCCCATCTTTCCCCTGACAATTTCCTCTGCCCTGTACTTGGTGGTTTCATAATGATTTTTAAATCCGCACTCTCCCTGAAGATCCCCTTCCAGAATCAGCCCTTCCCGCTTCCCGGATACATATGCTGTACTGAAATATGTAAAGCACTCCAGATTGAATTGGCAAAAAAGCTCTGCCACATTCGCCGTGCCCGTGACATTTACCTTCTCTGCCAATTCCCTGTCCACTCCAAGGTCATAAACGGCAGCAAGGTGAAAAACATGCGTCACTTCCCGTTTCATTTCTTCCAATACGCCGGCGTCCATGTTCAGTCCCCGTACCGTAATATCACCGGCTACTGCCCTGGCTCTTCCTGATGTAAGGAAATTAAGTTCTTCAGCTGCCTGCTTTTCCAGTTCAGGAAGGACCAGGACATAATAAAAATCAAACAGGTTTTGTTTCATGGACTCTTTAATTAATTCCCTCGAAATGAAGCCGGGGAAACCTGTAAAGAAACATTTTTTCATTTTGTTCCTCCTCTTCCTGATTTTGCTTGTTTTTTTATTCATCATACCATGGAAACGTATACAAACTAGAACTATAAAAATGTGATGAAGAGAGGATTTTATGATGCATACGATGTGGAAAGGTTCCATCCGGTTTGGCTTAGTTACCATCCCGGTCAAGCTTTATGCAGCTACAGAGGATAAAGATGTAAAACTGAGAAGTCTTCATAAAGATTGCGGAACGCCGATTAAGTATGAAAAAAAATGCCCAAACTGCGACCGTCCGCTAGAATCAGGTGACATTGTCAAAGGATATGAGTATGTAAAAGGAAAATATGTGATCTTGACCGAGGAAGATATGAAAGAACTGAAAAAGGAACATGAAGATAAGGCGGTTGAAATTTTGGATTTCGTTAAGCTTGAGGATATTGATCCCATCTACTATAACCGCAGCTATTTTTTAGGGCCTGGAGAAAACGGTTCAAAAGCCTATGCATTATTGAGAGAAGCCCTGCTGAAATCGGGGAAAATCGGCCTTGCCGAGATGACGATCCGCTCCAAGCAGCAAATGGCCGTCGTGAGAGTGTATAAAAATTGTCTAGTGATGGAAACCATTCATTATCCCGATGAAGTACGTTCTGCCGATGAAGTTCCCTCAGTTCCGGATTCTGCGGATATTCAGGAAAAAGAACTTGATACAGCCATGATGCTCATTGACCAGATGACGGCAAATTTCGACCCGGAACAATATAAGGACGACTACCGGGAAGCAATGCTTCGTCTAATCCAAAGCAAAATCGACCAAAACGAAGGAACTGCCGCCCCATCCGATGCACCGCGGAAAAATGTTGTCGACTTGATGAGCCAGCTGCAGGCGAGCATTGAGAAATCGAAAAAGAATGTGGCTGGAAAAGAGAAAGACCCTCAGTCAAAAGCCGAGGGAAGTCCTTCTTCAACAGGAAAGAAAAAACGTACAGCGAGGAAAAAGGCTTAATTTTTATGGACAATCCATTGCGCCGCCTCCCATAAAGAAGGAAACTGCGCATCAGCAAAACCCGCTTCTTCTCCAATGAGAATAGTGGGGACGCCTGCCCTTTTGCCGGCTGTGATGTCGGCTTCCCGGTCCCCAATCATATAAGAGGCGGCAAGGTTCACATGATACCGGTCTGCAAGGGAAAGAATCATACCCGGCTCCGGCTTTCTGCATGCACATCCGCTTTTTGGAGCATGTGTACAGCAAACGGTGCCGTGAATCATCCCTCCCTTTTCCGCGATTTGCCGGACCATTTCTTCGTGCACTTCTTTCAGTGCCTCTTCAGTCATAAGCCCTAGTCCCACACCGCCCTGATTTGTAACAACGAACACCAGATAGCCGCTATCATTTAAAAGTTTAACGGCCTCGCCTGCATGATCGAGTAAATAAAACTGCTCCGGGCGATTCACAAATTTTACACGATCGGACAAAACTTCATTAATGACTCCATCCCGATCGAGAAAAACAGCTTTTTTCATATAAGGACTCCTTTCGTATAAGCGGGGCTTTCAATTCAATTCGTCGGAGGTGTTTCTGTTGAAACCAATGCTCCCTGTTCTTTCTTCCAAGTCGCCCTCCGGTTCTGACTGGGTCTACGAAGTGAAGTATGACGGCTTTCGGGCCATCTTATACATAGATGAATCGTCCATTTCACTGGTCAGCAGAAATGGGAAGGATTTGCTTCATGCTTTTCCGGAGATCTATGAGTTTGTCCAGCAACATAGATACAAACTCAATCCGTTTCTTCCATTGACTCTTGATGGAGAACTTGTTTCTCTTTGTCATCCTTTTGCATCCGATTTTCAAAAGCTTCAAATCCGCGGACGTCTGAAATCAGCTGCCAAAATCAAACAGGCCTCTACCAATGAGCCGTGCAGACTGCTTATATTTGATATCCTCTTACTTCATGGAAAACCGAAGCATGATGAAATCTATTCATCAAGAAAAGCAGAGCTTGAAGACTTCTTTCAAAAAACCGGGTTTCCTCTCTCTCCATCCGGGGAGGCTGAGGAATTGATCCAAATGATACCTTTTTATCCTAATTGCGACTCCTTATGGGATAAAGTTCAGCTTTTCGGAGGGGAAGGAATTGTAGCAAAGAATCTTAGGGGAAAATGGCTGGCTGGAAAGAGAACGGAATCCTGGAAAAAAGTAAAAAACTACAGATCGGCCACGCTATTCATCACGGGCTATGATGAAGAAAACGGATACTTCGAAACTGGTTTGTTCCGCGACGGGCTGATCTACTCTCCCGGTTCCTTTTCGCATGGACTGCAAGGAAAGGATCGGGAAGCCCTTATCCAGATTGTAAAAAAAAATGCTTCAGAAACGAGCAAAGCTTTCATCAAAATCGAACCTGCCATTTGCGTTCGCATTCACTTCCTTTCCTTTTATAAGGAACGTTTGAGGGAACCATCATTTGCGGGCTTTGATTTTCAATCAGCTCCCGAAAAGTGCACATGGGAACACTTTCAGCTGGATGCTGCCCCGCTGCACAGCGACGTTCAGGTCACCCATCCTGACAAACCAATATGGAAAAGCCCGGCTGTCACTAAGCTCCAGTATCTTCTATACCTCTTAAAGATTGCTCCTTATTTGCTTCCGCTGCTGAAGGACAGAGTTCTGACTTTGATTCGGTATCCGCATGGATCCGGCGGAGAACAATTTTACCAGAAGAACAAACCTGATTATGCTCCGTCCTTTATTCAATCCGCTGTGCATGAAGGCATTGACTATATGACGTGCAGACACCTCTCCGATTTGATTTGGCTCGGAAATCAGCTCGCTCTTGAATTTCACGTTCCTTTCGAGCGAATTTCAGAGAAGAAGCCGATGGAAATCGTATTTGACCTCGATCCTCCGGACAGAAATGCATTTCACCTTGCTGTATCCGCAGCCATGCAACTCGAAATACTTTTTAAGGAATTCGGCCTTGTTTCTTTTCCGAAACTGTCCGGAGGAAAAGGAATTCAAATACATATTCCTTTATCGGGTAATCTTCTGACTTATGAAGATACCCGTACGTTTACATCGTTTATAGCCGATTACCTGACAAGAAAATTTCCGGATGCCTTCACGACCGAACGGTTAAAAAAGCACCGGGCCGGCCGGCTGTATATTGATTATCTGCAGCACGGAGAAGGGAAAACCATCATTGCCCCCTATTCACCGAGAGGAGCGGAAGGAGCCTGTGTAGCCGCACCCCTTTTATGGGAAGAAGTGACAGACAATCTGTCACCTTCGGATTTTACCGTTTTTACTGTTTTTGACCATCTCATAAAAAGAGGCTGCCCCTTTGAGAATTATCTGAATAGCCCTCAAGATGAGACAGTCTCTAACGTGATTGCATTTATCCGGAAAAATCTGCCCTGAAATAGAGAGGGTGTCCAGTACGTCTCTTTCTAGTTTCTCCCATTTAGATAGGACTTCTTCACAAAGAAAACCCCCGGGATGCCGACCGGGGGTTCATTCCATTTTTCTATAAAGCAGGATTTTTGAGCTTCATTAAGAGATGTATTGTTTTCCAAGCATTTCTGTAATCTGTTCCTGCGGCAGAGGCCTGCTGAACAAAAAGCCCTGCATATGGTGGCAACCGTGTGCTTCCAAAAATGCGGCCTGGGTTTGAGACTCTACCCCTTCAGCAATCATCTGAAGCCCTAAATTTTCTGCGAGACCGATAATTGCTTTAATGACAATCTCGTCCTGCTTGCTGCTCAGCATTTTCTGCACAAAACTCCGGTCAATTTTTATTTTATCCAGAGGAAGCTGTGTCAAATAGCTTAATGAGCTGTAGCCTGTCCCAAAATCATCGATACTCAAATGTATATTGATATTTTTCAGCTCACGGATCGTTCTAAGAAATGTATCGCTGTTGTGCATCGAAAGGCTTTCCGTAAATTCCAGCTCAAAATGATCCGGAATAATGCCGTTCTCTTCAAGGACACTTGATACCATTGGAACAAGATCCGGCTGATAAAATTGTTTAACGGACAGATTCATACTCAGCCTTAATGTCGGACATGCTGTCTGCTGCCAATACCTGAGCTGGCGGCAGGCTTCCTGCATGCTCCATTTGCCGATTTCAATAATCAAACCGGTTTCTTCTGCGATGGGAATGAACTCTGCAGGCGAAACGATGCCAAGCTCCGGGTGCTTCCATCGCAAAAGGACTTCCATTCCGGTAATGTGCTTGGTTCTTGTATCATACTGCGGCTGATAGTACAGAAGGAATTCATTCCGCTTCAGTGCATGCATAAGTTCCTTCTGTAAATAATAGCGCCGTTCAATCGCCTGGCTCTTCTCTTCGCTGTACGTTCCGAGCGGAGATTCTTTGCTGATTCTTAAAGCCAAATCGCTTTTTTTAAGAAGGAGATCCGGATTCGTTCCATGATCCGGGTAAATCGCTACCCCGAAGCTGACTTTAACATGGTACTCCTGTTCCTCTGACAGATAACGCTTTTTAAATCCCCTCGCCAATTCGCTCGCGATGCTGTAGAAAAACTCGGTATCCTCTAAACTTTCTACAATGACCACAAATTCATCATTAAAAAAACGGCCTACAAAATATTGTTTAGGAACAAGTTTTCTCAGCTCCTGCCCCACCTGGCGGATGATGGCATCTCCCGTTTTCTTTCCAAACATTTCATTGATGTATTTAAACCGGTCTATATTGACCTTGATAATCGCCGTCCGGACAATTTCTTCAGATGTAATCTTTTCTAATTTCTTCATGACAAGGCGGTCATTGGGAAGCTTCGTCAATTCATCATAATAAGAAGAATGCGCTATTTTTTCTTCAGCCCTTCTCATCTCTGTCATATCATGATAATTAAGGAAAAAACCGCTTACCTTCTTGTTCGCCAAAATAGGAAAGGCGGTCACCGCACACACCCTGCCCTTTTGGGTCAAAACGTCGCACTCGTTCGGCAGGAGGGACTCTTCCGCCCCTTTGATCAGTGCCTCCGTTTGGCTCCATTCATTATGTGTCATCAAATTAGAGCACATATGGCCCTCTAATGAGTGACGGTCCATGCCAAATAAACTGCATGCAGAATCATTTGCGTACAGGATCATCCCCTGGCAATCCAGTCGCAAAATAGCGTCCCGATGATACTTATATAAAAATTCAAAGGAGTTATCTCGCTCCTGAACCGGTTTGCTGTATTCACTGTATTCAGGAAGACTTGACGTCATAAAGCTCTCCTCCTTGCTGCTAAACAACTGTATGTTCTTTGTATCGTCAAGTTCATCTATTTATAAAGGGTAAAAAGTCTCATAATCACGATATAGCACATTTTATTTCGCATCAGCCTGCTATCAGGCTTAATGGGAGGCACCATTCGTACAGGCTGCCGCCTTGCAGTTCATGTTTTTTCGGTCACGCATTCTTACATTTATCACCGCTTTTTGTTTAAAAACATTTTTATTGCTCAAACTAACCATAACGTCTTGATACGGGAGAATTGCGACATGCCCCATATATTCTGGTATCTTCTCCTTTTATTCTTTTCCATGATTCTGTTTCTTTTTTGCGGAATGAAAGATTGGAGAAGACTTCTTCCTTTATGGCTTTTTAATTCAGGTCTTTCTTATTTATTTGAACTTATTGTATATGTGGTTTACGACTGTTATTTATACAAACCAAATGTATTTGACGACCAGTTTACAGACAGCACCTTCGGCTCCATTTTCAGTCAGGGTCTATCTGTTCCGGCTGCGGCAGCCTTCGCTGCCATCTATCATCTGGGAATCAAGGCTATTTTGTTATTCAGCCTTCTCTTTTCAGTGATTGAAATATGGTTTCTTCAACTGAATATATATGAGCATATATGGTGGAGAACCCCGTACACCTTTATATTTATACCCGTTATATTTTACCTTTCTAAATATTGGTATGCCCGTTTAAAAACCGAACAGCCTTTCACTCAAGTATTTACCCATTACATCTGCATGATTACAATATCGATAACCATTACCTGGCTGTTATTTGCCATTCATCCGAGCATCGTTTTTCAAACAGGCCTTTTCGGAGAAAGCAGCCGGGATCACACTTTTACCAATGCGATGTATTCCATCTTCATATCCGTTTTCTACACCGCCATCGCCTTCATCCGCCCTTTTATATGGAGAGGCTTACTGTTCACGGTCATTTTACTGACTGATACCGTTCTGTATAAAAACCATATTCTGTTCATACAGCATGATCATGAAGCAGCATCAATCGTAATGATTCATCTCTTTTTTATCGGAACGGCCCTTTTATTGCAAAGGCTTTTACCTTTACGCTCCAGAGAGTAATGGAACTTAATAATTCCTGCTTGTTCGCTTTGTTCGATACGGATGCATAACTTCCACCATTGTTTGCAAGAATCACAAATAGGGCCCGGCTTGTGTGCCGGGCCCTGCTGCTTTACCTGAAAAGCAAATGCTGACTGTGCAAGCCAGCTTTCTTAAGAAGCTGATTCAGCTGTTCCTGCTCCTCGCTTGAAAGTCCTGAGAAAGCGCGAGTGATACGGAGTGCATGAATGGGATAGATTTCATCCATATATTCCTCCCCTTTTTGAGTCAGCTTTGCATAAATAGACCGCTTGTCCCGCGGATCCTGTTCACGGACAATGTATTGATTTTTTTCCAGCTTATCGATCACATAGGTGACATTCCCGCTGACAAGCAAGAGACGTGTGCCAATCTGCTGAAGCTTTTGGGCCCCCTTTGTATAAAGCAATTCCAGCACAGCAAATTCAGTCGGATTAAACCCATGTTCTTTGCTATCCCTGATCGAATGCTCCGAGATGCTTTTAAACGCTTTCGCAAATACCCTGAACAGAGCCAATGCTTGATCCGTTTCTTCTTGCGTGTAAGAAAATCTCATTTTATCGCCCTCTTAAATATTTTCAAAATTCTCAAATTTTATCTTTATTTTACTATGAAGGAGGTAATAATTAAAGGAGGTTTTCATAAAACATTTACTTTGAGGCAAATGACTCAAATGGAAGGTGCCTGATGGCGCTTTAAATCGCTTAGGGCGGGGGATTACTTGTAAGAAGAGATTGCTATCAAACCCTCTTTTTCACGAGTGCTTTGGGGGCTTTAAAAATTCAGGATGGATTTTTTGCCTTTACAATCGATAGCTGTAAAAAGGACCGTGCTTATTTTTCATGCGGCATAAAAAAGGAATCTGCCCCAATTGAGCAAATTCCTTATGGCGCTGGTTTTCGTTTAATGGCCGGAATGCTATGATAAAAATAGACATATTCATTTTTCAGTTCAGAAATCGTCATCCTCTGCAGCACATCGTTATTATAAACCCCAATTGCAAGGAGCTTTTGTGCATAATAATTTCTCTGTTCTTCAAGGGCAAATTTCAGGAGTTTGCTCATCTTGTGTCCCTCCTTTCCATTCTTATCTTTTTCATTACTCCTACCATACCCAATCAATGTAAGCAGACGGTTAACTCAATGTAAAAATTTCATATGAAGATATTAAGATTGCTTAAAAGTATGGGAAATGTGAAAGCTGTCAAAAATGGGTTTATTCGAATTAGAAAGAAGGATAAACCATGGAACCAAAGCTTCTCGCATTCGACCTGTTTAAACATTATTATTTTTCCATTGAAGATGAACCGGAGCAGACGCAGTTCATGATGCTCTCTGCTGAAGCCGGAACTCTTTCTTTATCCGTTTATGATCAGGAAGCATTCTATGAAGTGACGGTATTATATCATTCGTCGCTGCTTCAAGACTGGCTCACCCAATTTGAGGAAACGGTTCGATTACGGACTCTGTCTCTTCATCTGGCGAAGCTCGCCGTTTTGGACGAGGCGCAATAATTCATATGCGTCTTTTCCTGCCGTCCGTAAAAGCTCTTCCAGTAGCCGGTCTCTCTTTACATCCAGTTCAGTCAGGGTTCGGGCAAGCTTTAGTGCTTTGCCAGGTTCCATTGGATCGCCTCCTTCTATAACGGATACCCTTATACTATCAGCTCACTGAACGGCCATCTTCAAACTTGATACGAAATCTCACATCCAAATTGCTAAGACTTTACGAAATGGAAGAAAATCTAACATAAATGAAGAATTTCTTTCCATCCTCTAGTATAGTAAAGGAAAGATTTGTTTCCTCAGAGGAGTGAGTCCATTGCAAGAAGAGCGGTCTTACAAGGATAAAAAAGTCATCTCAATCGGGACAGTGAGCGAGCTTACGGGTCTGTCAGTCAGACAAATCCGCTATTATGAAGAACGGCAGCTGATTTCTCCCCAGCGAAGCTCAAAAGGAACAAGGAAGTATTCATTCTCTGACGTGGAAAGGCTGATGAACATAGCCGACCTCAGAGAAGAGGGTGTCCAGACGACCGAAATTCTGAAGGATATAAGAAGGAAAGAAGAAAAGATGAATAACAATCAGGCCCACCTCCGCAAAAAAATGCTCCAGGGGCAGCTGAATGCTCATTTCCAATATAAGAGCAACTAATGATAGAGGACAGCTGAAGCAGCGGCTCTTGCAAAAGAGTGTGCGGCTTGTGCTCAATCTAACGCAGCCTCTGATTTCAGCCGGAATTTCGCAGCTTCTCTTTCAATCGATAGGTGTTAAAGGATTAAAGCATTCCGTTAAGAAAACGAAGGATCTGAATCGTCTAATCTATAAAAAACAGGGAAACGCATTCTAAGCGTTTCCCTGTTTTTGTTTAATGGATAACCAGACTGCCGGAAGCCGCAAGGCGGCACTCCGGCTGTAGTAGTGGGGCAGATGAGACCACGGACTTACGTTTAAGGAGGATCACTGCCCGCCCTGGATCATGAAGCTCGAATCAGCCTTAACTGATCCAATCGCCATAGCAAGACCGCTATCTTACAATCCTTCCCGGAACGCATCTTTTTTAATGTTTAAATTGGTTCACCGATAAAGCCAGTTTCTCAGAAAGGCCTGATAGATGGATTGAATTTTCTCTTACCATTTCCATTGTTCCGTTTGCCTGTTCCGCTGCTGCTGCTGTTTGCTCGATTCCTGCCGCCGCTTCTTCAGAAACGCTTGCAATATTGGAAATCGCATCATCCATATTCCTGCCCCTTTCGAGGAGGTCGTCGAGCCTGCTGGAAATCAGGGTGATTCCCGATGAGACCTCTTCCACCTTTTCATGAATGATTTCAAAGGAATGGCCTGTCTTCTCGATCGATGTTTTACCTTTTAACACTTGCTCATATCCGGTTTTTAAATCGAGAGCCACTGCCCCGGTTTCCGATCGGACACTGTTTACAATGGCATCAATATCATCTACAGAATGGGATACCTGTTCTGCAAGTTTTCTTACCTCATCCGCAACAACGGCAAAACCTTTTCCATGTTCACCAGCACGCGCGGCCTCGATGGCGGCATTGAGCGAGAGTAAATTCGTCTGATCGGCGACCGATTGGATGACTTCCATGAGCTTCGAAATTTTTCTTGACTGCTCGTCTAATCCTGCTACCTTTGAAACCGAAGTTTTCATGACCTCATAAATGCGGTTCATGTCTTCTATGGATTGAGTCATTAAACTCCTTCCGTTTTTGGTTTCACGCAAAACTTCTCCGGCAGACTTGGCTGCCAGTTCTCCTCCTGCAGCTGATTCACCCATTTTGTCGAGAAAATGGCCCATATTTTCCGCCATGTCTGCGGCAGACTCGGCCTGGCTTTCTGCTCCGAGCGTCAATTCCTGCATCGTAGAAGCTATTTGTTCACTGCCTTCCTTGACCTGAATGGATGAAGTCTGAAGCTTGCCGCTTTGATGTTCAATTTCGCCAGCGGCAGATTTAATCTCGCCCACAAGCGTTAAAAGAGTCAAATTCATGGCATTGGCAGAGTCAATGAGTGTCCCTAATTCATTTTTATTGTTCGATGGCAGCGTGTCCCGCTTTAATACGCCTGAAGCAATTTCATTCATCTTCTTCGTCAGCTGAGAAATGGGACGGGCTATAATTTTAGATGTTCTGAAAGCAATAAATAGTCCGGCGCCGGCAATCAGGAACGAGAAAACGAGAATAACAATCGATGTCACTTCACCGCCGCGGATGATTTGGATACCGGAGTTCATAATTTGCTTTTCACGTTCATTTGCCATGCTCATATAATCTTTGATCAGCTCATTGGAAATGGTTTGAGGCTCTTTTGACAGATTTTGTACAGCCTGTATTTTGAAGCCTCCCTCATACCGGGAAATAACATCGTCTTCCAGGAGCTTATGCCAGTCTGCGGTCTTTTTGATCAGCGACCGAATCTCAGGATTGTCGCTTGCAGCAAGCAAATCTTTCTGCAGGGACTCCCCTTCTTTTTTCAGTTTTTCATACTCGTCCTTATAAGATGGGCTGTCATATAGGAAATACGCCCGGATTGTAGAAGCCTGCTGGGCTAAATTGTATGAGAGCTTTTCACTTAAAATTAAAGAAGCAGTCTCCACATTCACAATTCGTTCTGTGTCCATTTTGGTTTTATAGATGCTCGCAAAATTAAGTACGGCAAGCAGTACACTTAATCCAATCAGAAATCCAAAACCGGTCACCAGTATTTTCCGAACACTCTTCACATTTTTCTGTGTCTTTTTCATATGGACCCCCTATTACATTATGCCTCCATCTATTTTACTATTAGAATGTTCTAAAAGGAATAACTTTTGCATATTTTCAGCAAATTTATGCTGTTTTTGTCAAATCATGTACTATTTTGTCTAACTTTTTTCCTCCATTCCCCTTATGTTTCTCTTTATTCTTTCGATATAATGTATATAGGATAATAATTGGCAATGAGGGGGGAGTGCCTTGAACCTTTATGAATCGGTTGTGGAAAAATATCGACAAAGAATGGTAGAAGTAGCCGGAAAACATGGGTATACTGCGAAAGAAACGGTGAGAGCAAGCCAGGATTTGGATAAGCTTCTTAATATGAGCACCCATCCGATGCGGCAGGGCACTGTCCGTAATTATGAAAACATCCATTATTCAATAAAAAAGAGCTGATTCAGATTATATTCTGAATCAGCTCTTTTTTTATTGGATATGCTGCAAAAAGGCGGTAGCAATTCCAAAATAAATGAGCAGCGATAAAATATCATTTAATGTTGTAATGAGAGGCCCGGAAGCAATCGCAGGGTCAATTTTCATCCGGTCAAGCAGGATGGGGATAATGGTTCCCGCCATCGTACCGATAATAAGCGTGAAGAAAAGAGAGGATCCGACAACAAGACCAAGAAGCGGATTCCCCTGCCAAATCACAGCAATTCCGGTAATCAGAATCCCGCACACGACCCCGATCAATAAACCGACGCGCAGCTCCCTGAAAATAAGCCGGAATACCATTTTCGAATCCAGGTCATTTTGTGCAAGGCCCCTTACGACGACCGCCAATGACTGTGTGCCGGTATTCCCGGTCATCCCTGCAATCATCGGCATGAAAAAGGCGAGAGCGACGACTCTGTTTAATGTGCTTTCAAAAAAGCTGATGATACTCCCGGACACAAGACCGATAAATAACAGCAAAATCAGCCACGGCAGCCTTCTGTACGCTGCCGTTAAAGCTTTTGTTTCAAAATCAATAGCTTTACCGGATGCGGCAAATTTTTCATAATCTTCATTGGCTTCCTGAATAACAATATCAATGACGTCATCTACTGTTACAATCCCTACAAGAACATGATCTTCTTCCACGACCGGCAGTGCGAGGAAGTCATAGCGCTCAATGAGCCGGGCTACTTCTTCCTGATCGGCATCCGCTTTAATGGAGATGACCCGGGTGTACATAATATCTTCAATCAGTTCTTCCCGCTCCCCAAGGATTAAATCGCGGTAGGAGACTACACCTACAAGCTGCTTTTGTTCGTTGATGACATAAAGGTAGTTGATGGCTTCTGCAATTTCAGCAAACGCCTTTAGTTTGACGACTGCATCCCATACAGTGAAGTGCTGTGGAATCCATACGAAACGGTTCGTCATAATCCGCCCTGCAGTTTCAGCCGGATAATTCATCAGCGTTTGAACCGCCTCGGATTCTTCCTGCTCCATGCTTGAAAGGAGCTGGTCCTTAAGCTCCGGCTCAAGCTCCTCGAGCAGCTGGGCCAAGTCATCATTGTCCATCTTGTTCATGACTTGGACACCCTTCACCTTTCCGACTTTATTAAAAAGCGCGAGCTGAAAAGGGCGTTCCAGTTCCTGCATAAGTGCTGTAATATCATCTACGTTCAAAAACGATAAAAAGCGGGCATAATGCTTTTCCGGCATTTCCTTAAAAATGCTGGCCATATCATATGGCTGCAGTTCTTCTATTAAATCCCGGAATTCTTTTCGCTTTCCATCCCGAAGAAGCAGAATGATGCGAAGAAGAATTTCGTCGTATGTCATGTTTTTCACCATGGATGGTCCTCCTTATTATTCCGCGGAGTCCATCCTATCTGCTGAAATGGCCGGCAGGATCCGATCCGCGGAGTACGTACTATGACTATCTGAATCTATTGTCTGCGGCTCTCCCGATCGGGGATTATCCATGCCAGCACCTCCCAATTTTTATATCATCATGCTATTATAGGAATGAAAAAAACACACCAAGAATGAAGGCGTGTATAAACAAGCTTTCCATTCTTCCATCGTAGAGCTTTAGCACTGTGCAGCATAGGACGATGTCCAGCTGCGTTAAAAATCACCTTAAGTCGATGATTCCTGTTGACCCATTGGCGTCTTTGGACATTTTTGGGCAGCAGCATATCTCCACACAGGAGCCTCACCTAACGAAGAATCTATTCAGTTCACACATTGAGATTACAGAAATTCATCAACTGTGTCAATGAAATTCGGGAACCAATCCCTTCCTTGCCAGTATATGCGGCAATCTCCATAGGGAGAGGCCTGGAACCGCCTATTTTTAATGAGAGGATCTTTTGAATGAGAATTGAATATGTAAGCAAAGGGAAACCGGCAGAACGCATCGATCATAAAGGGAAACCTTACCTTTCAGGTATTCATAAGGAACAAACCAATCATCTGGAAGTATCAGCTGAAAGGGTGACGGGTGATGATGTAGCAAACCATACCTATCACGGAGGACTGGACCGCGTTCTTTGTGTATATCCTTATGAGCACTACACGTTTTGGGAAAAGGAATTCGGAAAACCGCTGCTGAAATCGGCTTTCGGAGAAAATTTAACGGTATCGGGCATGAAGGAAATAGACGTGTGCATCGGAGATCAATACAAAATAGGATCCGTACTCACAGAAGTATCCCAAGGGCGCTATCCATGTGTGACTATTAATCGGAGAACAGGTAACGACCAGCTGCTCTCAAGAATAATCGAAACCGGCTATACCGGGTACTTCTTAAGGATCATTGAACCCGGGACTATTAAACCTGCTGATTCCATTCAGCTGGCCAAACGGGTTACTTCCATTACCGTCGCGGATATTCACCATACCTTTTTTCATAACCGCAGTGACTCGGAAAGCATTCTGAAAATATTAGAGCTCGAACCTCTTGCAGCGGATTGGCACAGGAAATTCGAAGCCCTCGCAGAACGTTCCGGAAAAGGAATCTGAATAAAATAAAAAATGAAAACCAAAACCCCCTGAGCGCTTCATTAGTGAGCATCCAGGGGGTTTATTTTTAACTTGTATTTCTGAACAATCCTTGCGTGCTGATTGGAGCGGAAGGTGCCTGACTTTTGCTAATAGCAGCGGGACACGTGAGTCGCCTCAGACGCAAAGCGCTGAAGAGGCTCACCGCCCGCCCAAGGGTATGCAAGCAACCTGAAGTGGAAATCAGCAAAACAAATGTTAAATAAAAATGAAGAGAAGCTTTGAATCAACCTTACTGGACAGCCCCTTCAATTTTGTTCATCATGTGGGGGCGATTCCAGATCGTCTGATGATAGCAGATGATAGGACTCTTTTAAAAACAATGCCATTCCGTCTTTATTTTTAGGGTGCTGTACGAGCTGCGGATAATCAATGTTCAGCACCTGTTTTTCATTTTCTGAATGATCCATTCAATACAGTCCTCCTTTTCATTTCTTTTAGTATCCCAATTTCTGCAGGAACTATTTAGCGAAATGACAAGATGAGCTGAATGAATAGCCGTTCAAGGCTCTCCGCGCTATGCCGTGAGCGAAAAATAGACATTTCACCCTGCTGTTTCAGCTTCTTGAATTGATTTTTGAAAGCAAACGCAAGATTTCAAGGTAAAGCCAAACCAAGGTTACAAGCAGCGCAAATCCTGCATACCATTCCATATGTTTCGGCAATCCCCTTGCTGCCCCGTGCTCGATAAAATCAAAATCTAGAACTAAATTCAATGCAGCAATGACAATGATAACTAGTGATATGATAATCCCGATGGTATTGGATTCATGAAGAAATGGAACGGCAATTCCAAAAAGACCGAGGACAAATGAAATCAGATATACCATAAACACACCCAGTGTTGCAGCAGCTACCCCAAGACGGAAATTCTGGGTGACTTTGATCAGCCCGCTTCTGTAAATGAGAAGCAATCCAAGGAATACACCCATTGTAATCAGCACTGCCTGCATGACAATTCCTTCATAGAGGCTTGAGTAGTAAGCTGAAATTCC
This sequence comes from Bacillus sp. FJAT-42376, assembly GCF_003816055.1. Classification (NCBI taxonomy): domain Bacteria; kingdom Bacillati; phylum Bacillota; class Bacilli; order Caryophanales; family Bacillaceae; genus Bacillus; species Bacillus sp. FJAT-42376. The sequence goes on along the minus strand of NZ_CP033906.1, from coordinate 1,833,127 downwards.
ACCGACAAACATTCCTTCAAGCACTGCATAAATCGGTGCTGTAATTGGCGATGCTTTCGGTGCAAAGCTTGTAATCAAAGCAAAAATGAGTCCGCCGATTGCGCCAATCATCATCATTGGCGCAACATTATCTCCCTGCGCTGCATAATACCAGGTAGCTCCCGCTGAAACAACGAGAATAAATAACAGCAAAAATGATTTATGGACCGCACCCATTAAGGTCATGCGGCGGCCGCCGGAATATCCGATCTCTTTTTCAAAAGACTTCATAGTAGGATTAGCTGTTCTCATCACTTGTACACTCCTTTTTCTGTTTCCTTTAATACGGACTAGCCCTTACAAAAGTTTCATGTTTATCATTTAAGTATAGTTTTCCGAAAGGTGTTTTAGTCCTTGTCTATAGACTGCCTTGTTTCTATATACCTTGCTCTCATCCATTCTTAAACTTGCCTGGTCACTTAAAAAGCCACATTCCGTAACAGCGCTTTTAGCATACCCGATTTTCCCCGCCCATTTCCCATTCAAAGAAATCTTTCATCCTCCAGCAGCTCCCAATCAGCAGAAAAAAATAAAAACCTTCTTCTTTTTTTTCTGCAAGTCCATATAAATTGAGGTAAACAGGCAATATGGAGGGATCCAATGATTAAAAAACGCGGGATTAATAAAACGTTCCAATCCATCACTGAAGCAGCCGCGTTAACGGTTTACAGAAGAGAAGTATATTCAGAATACAAAAGGTTTCTGCACCAGCTGCGCCTTCAGCTCCAAGCCCTTCATTCCCTTCTTCACACATTCTCTCTTATGAATCTCGATCAATGGCACCTGTTGAAAACGAAAAAAGAAATCCAGCGAATTCATCTCGACCTTCAATTGCTGCTGACGAAAGAGTTTGTATTCTCCAATGATTTAAAAAGGGTGTGGCTCTCACAAATTCTGAAGGATTTGGATAAGAAATAAGAAAGCAGCCATCTGCTGCGGCTGCTTTCCTTTTTAGATATTTACAAAAAGATGCGTCGCATAGCTCCTGTAGCTGCCTACACCGGCATAGTTAAAAGCAGGATGATATAGAACGTTTTTCAGACTGGCATTGTTTCTCCATAGTTCTCTCTGAGCCTTGGCATTGCTCGCAGTCGTAAATTTATATACAAGGATGCCTGCTTCATTAGGCTGCTGGAATCCAAATTTCATAATCATCTGGCCGACATCGCCGTATTTAGAAGAATATTGACTTAGAATCCCTGTAGAGTGCATATCCTTTGATTTCATCTGAGCGATATAGCTTAATTTTTCACTTAGTGTCATTAATGGCTTTTTACTGCGGTACCGATCCTGGTTCAGCAGAAGAAAAGAATCCAGTTCATCGCTCGTCAGCGTATGATTGAGTGAAAGGTCAGGGACTGCAAAACGGTTCGTTTTCTGGAGTTTTTCCGTTTCGGAAAGATATCCGGTCATTACAGCCGGAACCGCCTTGTACTTGCCAGCCTTCTTAATTTCTACCGCACGTTTTTTTAAGCGGTCTAATTTTTTAAGATTGCTGTCTACATATGTAACACGGTTCAATAAAGCATCTTTTCCTATCACTTTCATCAGACGGTACTGAGAGACTTCATAGATGACGCGCTCTCTCGCAACCTTTGCTGGCGTCACATACTTTTTAGAAAGTGCTTTTCTTTTTGATGATCCCGAAACGCGCCCCACTGCTTTCTCGGCAGCCTGAATTTGTCTGGAAAAGCTGTCATAAGAGCGGTTTACATCATAAATGTCTCCGGATTCAATCAATTTATTAAATCCCCGAAGCTGATAGGCAAGCTTTTCCCCCTGCTGGACTGCGGTGCTGTTTACTGAGGCATGCACTTCCTGCGCAGGCAAAACACCCAGCGCCAGCATAAAACCCAGCCCTAAACCGACTAATTTCTTCTTTTTCATTCTCCCATTCCTCCATACCTAATATGTAAAACAAGTCATAGCAACTATACCCTTCTATAAGCCTATTAAAAACCATTTTTTTCAATTTATTATAAAAATAAGGAATTCGTATGATTCGTTATCCTCTTTTGGACCCTCTCCTAAAATAATCCATCCGGCCTTGAACCTATTTTCCCAGACAGTTTACATGTTTTATTCTCTTTCTTTTGTGGAACGAAATAGATAGTCGCAAAAAAGAAGAAAGAGGAGGATTTACCATGCAAGAACATAAACTATATATCAACGGAGAATATACAAATTCAACATCGAGCGAGATGATCGATGTTGTAAACCCGTCAAATGGAGAAGTGATTTCAAGAATTCCGGACGGCACGAAAGAAGATGCCGAAAAGGCCATTCATGCTGCTTATGAAGCACAAAAGGAATGGGAACAGGTTCCTTCCTATAAACGAGGAAAAATTGTCCGCCAGATCGGCGACGAGATTGAGAAAAAACGCGAAAAAATCATCTCTCTGTTATCAGAGGAACAAGGGAAGCCATATGAACAGTCTTCTGCGGAAGTAGATTTGGCTATTGATTACTTCCGGTATATGTCCGAGTGGGCACGCAGAATTGAAGGAGAAGTGATTCAAAGTGACCGGCCAAATGAGAACATCTTCCTTCACAAACGCCCGATTGGGGTTGTAGGCGGCATTGTGCCATGGAACTTCCCAGTCTTTATTTTCGCCAGAAAAGTGGCAACGGCTCTGATTGCCGGCTGTACCATTGTTTTAAAACCGAGTCAGCAGACACCGAATACAGCAGCGGAACTGACAAAAATCATTGATGAGCTCGACCTTCCAAAAGGCGTTTACAATATGATTACCGGTACAGGATCTACTATTGGAAATGCGCTTGCTGCAAGTCCGAAAGTCGGAATGATTACTATGACCGGCGGAATAGGTGCAGGCACAAAAGTAATGGAAGCAGCCGCTCAGAATATTACGAAAGTCAACCTTGAGCTTGGCGGCAAGGCACCGGCCATCGTCACAAAGAATGCGGACCTTGATTTGGCGGTTGAAAACATTAAAACATCCCGCATTAATAACGCCGGGCAGGCGTGCACAAATGCAGAGCGGGTTTATGTCCATGAATCAGTGGCTGAGGAATTCACAGAAAAACTGGCCGCTGCTTTTAAAAAGGTGAAAGTGGGCGACGCCGTCCATGACAGACATGCTGAAATGGGGCCGCTAGTCAGTGAAGACCGTTTGAAAACGGTTGAGGAAGCTCTCGAAAAGGCCATCAAGGACGGGGCTAAGGTAGCAGCAGGCGGTAAGCGTCCGGATGGAATGAACGGCGGATTCTTCCTCGAACCAACGGTCTTAACCAACGTGACGGATGACATGGATATTATGAAGGATGAAATTTTCGGGCCTGTCCTTCCTGTTACCACGTATACGGATTTGAATGAGGCCATCAGAATGGCGAATGATTCTGTATATGGACTTTCTTCCTCTGTTTACACAGATGATTACAATGAAGCGATGTATGTATCCAATCAGCTGCGCTTCGGAGAAACGTTCGTCAATCGGGAAAATTTTGAAGCGATCCAGGGGTATCATGCCGGAATGCGCCAATCCGGACTGGGCGGCGCGGACGGAAAACACGGACTTGAAGACTTCCTTGTCACTCAGGTTGTGTACATGCAATACAAAACAGATTTAAAGTAAACATAGGCTTAAGAGACTGGGACATAAGTATTTTAGATAATGAAAAACCCGAACGATCAGGTGGATGTAAGTAACTCATTCCCCTAATCGTTCGGGTTTTTATTTGGTTTAAGAAGAGTTTATTCTTCCTAAGAATCTTATCCTTTAGTGGAATGGAGCGGAAGCCACTCAACTCCTTCGGGAAGTAGAGGACGCTTAAGACCCCGCAGGCGCAGCCGAGGAGGCTTAAGCCTTCCTCCCCGCGGAAAGGAAGTGGCTGCAGCGCAATGGAACGAACTTGTTGCTTCAGAATAACCCATTCGTAAGAAACAAAGTTTAGGAAAAATCATTTAGACATTGTTCGTCTTTGAGAATAGTTGTTTCAGTTATGTCCCAGCCTCTTTCATTTCCGGCTAATACAGTCTTAAGGTCTCTAATTGCTAACTGAATCTGCTAAAAAGTTTTCGATCCTCCCTGCTGCTCCCACTGCAGAAATAAACCCCTGCTTTCTTCAAGCAGGGGCGTGTTTTATTATTTTCTTTTCCTAAGCAGAAGCATGCTTCCTTTATACACGATCAGAATCGCAAGCAGAACAGCTGCGACAACAGCGGTTTTTGCTGCGGATGGTACGGCATTCATCTGATTCACCGCGATGGCGATCAGCGCCCAGACAAACACGAGTCCGTATGCAAGGTCGTTTTTGGCAAGGATCATATAGGCTCCCAGGAGGCCGGCCACAATGATCATAATGATTGCCCATGCGAGCTCACCCAATCCGATAAACGAAGTGATTTCGTTCGATTTAAAGAAAATAAATACGTTCACGATTGTCGCGACAGAAATCCATCCCATATAGACCGATATCGGAACGTTCAAGAAAAATTTGGTTTGGCCGGATTTTTCGATAATGGTGTAGATTTTAATAAGCGTGAACAAAAGACCCAGCATAACAACCAGTGTCGCATTAAATAATTCATAATGAAAAAGGACAATCCATAGCGCATTGAGCAGAGCGTTTACAGCAAAATAATAGCCGATATTCCTGTATACCTGTTTCTCCTGATCCGAAACAAAAAACGCCCTCACTACCCAAATCGCCAGGAGCAAATAGATGACACTCCAAATGGCAAAAGCATAGGGTGCAGGTTCAAAAATAACCGGCACTCCAGCAGAAACCTCCCCGGTCGTTTGCCCGTTTAACGGAAGGGCATTGGCTAAAAAATTCATCCCTACCATAATGATGTATGTGAATGCATTCAAAACGGCAAGCATCCTAAACGACTTCATCTGCATCCTCCCTTTCCTTTTACTTCATACATATCCCGAAACTCTCCGGAACATGTCTACCTTTTCCCCGCTTTTCCAATTTCCATTCCCCTTTCAGCCGATTCATGAACATGATTAAACCGGGCTGGTGCCTCCCGTGTTGTTCAGCTCCGTTTCCGAAAAGGCCAATATAGCAGCAGAAAACTAACCAGCATCGTTCCTTCCATGGAAAGCAAGTACCACGGCCAGGGACCAAGCCAATTTAAAAGAGAACCGCCTTCTGGTTTTTTCATGAGATATAAATAATTGGATCCGAGCCATAGATTCAGCAGATAAACTGCCAATGCGTAAAGGTTGATCAAGCCCACCGTTATCCAAAGACTTTTCTTATCCGGTTTGAAATGATTGGCAGCAAACAGCAGACATCCCAGGATAACGGCTCCGTGGGAAATAAAAAAGGTGAAGAAAATGAGATGCGGAAACGGATAGGGACCTAGATCAGGTGCAGCGATGGCCTGTACGGAACTTGCAATGCCTGCGAACCATAGAAATTGAAAGAGCCGCCGGCTTTTTGTGAAAAGCATAAAAGCCGTTAAAATAACGGCCACATCACTTAAATGCAAGGGCAAATCTGAAGAAAAAGACCATCGTCCCGCTTGTGCCTTCCATACATTCTCTGCTGTTATTGCAGTCAGTAAAAGGAATCCCAGCAGGAACCGGATGGAATGAAACCAATCTTTGAAGAAGAACAGAATAAGGAAAAGGAAAAGAAGCAAGCACATCGTCAAAATATGGGGCAGGGAAAACAGCTGGAAGCCGCTCATCGTCGTTATCACCTCTACACCATTGTTTATCCGTTTCTTTTTAATTATTCACTGCAGGAGGCCTCTAAAAAACAGCTCTCCCTCCAAAGAAAGACTTCGCTGCAGACATACAGCTCAAAACAGCAAAAAGGAGAGAAGGCACGGACTCGCCTTCTCCCCTTTTTCATTTAACACAGGCTAGCCCGTCTCCATCTCTGTCCAGCTGATGAGGATCTCCTGGGCCTGCCGCTTCAAAAAATGCCTGGGCTTCTTCATGCGTTTCAAAATCACCGCAATCCCGGTCCGGACCCTTTGGATCAAACGGGACTTTTCCAGGCTGTGAATCCGGCTGAGCAGCCTCTTTCTGCCGTACAGACTGAGTAAAGCCCCTGTCCGTCGCATAATTTTCAAGTGACCAAATCTTCCGTTTTTCTTCTTTCGCCTGCTTTTCAATCCGTTCAAATTGATCAAGATATTTCGTATTCGGCGGGTAAATGGCTACACGGGCGAATCCTTCATTTAACAGGCGCTCATTAAATAATGTACCATCCATCCATATGTATGCGAGAAGCCTGCCAAACCGGTCACGCTCTTCCACTCCCGGTTCCAGTTCAATGTCCTTCCCTAAAAGCTGCTTCTTTGTATAGTCTGATGCTTCTTTCGCGAAAGGCTGGGGATGACCTTGATACTTCCCTCTGCTTTCAGGCGTATCCACTAGAATAAAACGCACCTTCTCGGTTTTGCCATCCTTGAGCCGGACCTTGATCGTATCCCCGTCTGTGACGGAAATAACGGCAGCTTTCATGGTTTGACCTTTCGTTTCCTGCTGTTCTCCATGCTCAGACTCCAGCGGAAGATCCGATTCCGGCTTTACCGGAGCCTCATCCTTTTCCCCTGCCTGCCCAGCCTCCATTTCCTGAACCGAACACCCTGATGCAAAAAGACTGAATAAAATGGCAAAGGTCATCAATATCTTTTTCAATTCGATTAAAACCCCTTTTTCATAAAGATAAATTCCATTATAGAGTCAATGAACAGAATATGCATTCTTTTTTTCGCATCAGCAGCGGACTGCTTTCAGCCGCCTCAAAAAATTGCCCGGCGGCCGATTCGCCTGAAGCAAAGCGCAGTATCTCTCCTTGCTATTCCATCCTGCCGCAGCATCCGGATCCGCCTCACCCTTCATCATCAAAAAACCGCGACGGCTCATAAAGAAAGCAGTCGCGGTTCGGGAATTCAGCGGGCATATCGGATTCTCAGTCTTCCTGACAAGAAATACAGTCATTAAAGCACTGGTTGAAGCTGAATGGAAATAATCTTCTGCATACATTTGAGCAAAAGCGGGAGCAGTCGCCGGAACGAACTTGATTGCATCCGCAATTTCTGCGTCTGCTGGACATTCCTTCTGTATCGCTTTGATGACGGCGGCTTGCCTCATCCATCACCTGCTTAGGTCTGCTGCAGGAGTGGCATTTTTTTCTGGAACTCAAAAAAATCGCCTCCTTTCACTAATAGATTATTCAAACTCTATCAGCCTGGAAGCGACACTTGTCCCTACTAGTAAAAAATTAATAGAATAGAGGATCTTACCTTGGAGCCCATAAAATAATACCTGCTCCTGCCAGGCAAATCAAAGCCCCGAGCCCATCATAAAAATCCGGGGCTTTTCCATCGACTCCCCATCCCCATAATAGGGCAAGAACGATAAACAATCCGCCATAAGCTGCATACACTCTCCCAAAGTCAGGGAAATCCTGAAGTGCCGGCAGAATGCCATATACAATCAGAATGGCTCCTCCCATCGCACCGTACCAAACCGGAAGGCCATTTTTAATCCATAGCCAAATCAGGTACCCACCCCCAATTTCCGCTAATCCTGCCAAAATAAACAACGTAATCGATTTAAACATAAACCCACACACTTTCCATCCATCGTTACAGCCAACATTATACGAAGAACCCTGAAATAACAAGCTTCCGCACACTAAAAACTTCTTACATTCAAGTAGATGACTGGACCGTCAGAAAAGAGTATGATAGATTTATGAATACTCTAAATGGATGAAAGCTAAATCGGGAACCGATTGTTTCCCGGAGGTGATGAATGTGATGAATATCGATTTGGAACTAACAGACAAAGTTTCTGTAAAAAGTGTCGATCCGCTCGATCCGGTGCATGTAGACAATATCCCCGAGGGCTGGGAACTTCTCGGCAGGGGAAATTATGCAGCTGTATTTATACACAAGGATCTTCCTGATAAAATTGTAAAGCTGTACGCTGAAAACCGGGAAGGCGCAGAGAAAGAACAGCAGGTTTACCGCATGCTCGGCAAACATCCTGCCTATTCCGAAATGTACGGATATGGCGACAGGTATCTGATCCTGAAAAAACTGGAAGGCCTTACACTCTATGAAGCTCTCAGAAAAGGGGTATACATTCCTGAAAGAGTGATTAAAGATGTCGATAAAGCCATTAAATACGCCATTGAAGAAGGACTTAGACCTGCTGATATACATGGGAAAAACGTCATGATGAAAGACGGAAGAGGATACATTGTTGATGTCTCCGATTTTTTGGAAGAATTTGAATGCCCCCGCTGGAAAGACTTCAAAAAAGCCTATTACCGGATCTATCTTCCGTTAACCAAGCTTGGAAAATGGAAGATTCCCAGATGGATGCTTGAACGCATTCGGAAAGGCTATCAAAAATATTTAAAAATTAACGGATACTATAAACGGAAAAAACAGAGCAAAGAGACAAAACGCCTGGCTAAAAGAAGCTAGGCGTTTTTTCATATGATCTTGAAACTGGTTCAGTTTATGTATTGCCGAGTGCGTCATGCTTATAAAGAGTCGACCGTTCCATTCACAGCTTTCCTTAATTTTGCTGCTGCATCCAGAGGATGTTCAGCTCTGCTGATGCTTGAAATGACCGAGATGCCCGATGCCCCTGCAAGCACCACCTTTTTAGCGTTATCCGCTGTAATCCCGCCGATTCCGACCATCGGGATTCCAATGTCCGCAGCGTGAATCTGTTCTATGACCAATGTCCCTTTCGCTTCTTTCGCATCCTCTTTGGATGATGTAGGATAGACTGGGCCAACCCCGATATAATCTGCTCCGTCAGCAAGGGCCCGCTCCGCTTCCGCTAAGCTGTGCACAGACACGCCAAGGATCTTCCCTTTTAATCGGTCTCTGATTTCACCTGCAGCCGCATCATCCTGTCCAACGTGGACCCCATCTGCACCGATCTTCAGCGCCAGTTCCACATCGTCATTCACGATAAAAGGAATCCCGGAGGATTTGCAGATTTGCAGGAGATGAGCCGCCAGCTGTTCAATCTCGGCTTCCGTGTGCAGCGATCCCTTTCCCTTTTCGCGGAACTGAAAGAGCGTAATTCCTCCTTTAATAGCCTCCTTCAGTATCTCCGCTATATTCCCGTGGCAGTCCTGTGTGCCCGCGATAAAATACAGCGGGAGATGCTCTTTGATTCCCGTACGGTTCATAGCTCTCTCTCCCTTCTTTTGTATGCCCAGTGATTTGTAGGGCCATGGCCGCCGCCGAATTCAAGTGTTTCTTCAATCGCTGCCTGAATAAATTGCTTAGCCGTCCCTGCTGCTTCTGTCACCGTTTTGCCTTTAGCCAATTCGGCAGTCAGTGCGCTTGAGAAGGTACAGCCGGTTCCGTGTGTGTGTCTCGTATCAACCCGCTTGCTTTTCAGCACTGTGTAGCTCTCCCCGGTAAAAAGCAAATCTGAAGAATACGCTGCATCCTCTTCATGACCGCCTTTAATCAGCACGGAAGCTGCACCCATCTCATGGAGGAGATGACAAGCCTCTTTCTTATCCGTCTCTGAACGAATTGAAAGTCCCGTTAAGGCCTCTGCTTCCGGAATGTTCGGTGTAATCACAGCTGCCAGCGGAATCAAATGTTCAGTCATCGCTTGAATGGCTTCGCGCTGCAGGAGAGTGCTTCCGCCTTTTGCAATCATGACCGGATCAATGACAAGATTCGTCCAGCCAAATTTTTTAATGGCCTCCGCAACGGCGATAATGATTTCTCTGTTAAAAAGCATCCCGGTTTTTACCGCATCCGGCGGGAGGTCTTCTCCTATAGCAGAAGTCTGGGCCGCCACTGCCTCTGCTGACAGAGGATATACACCATGCACCCCAAGCGTATTTTGAGCTGTAACCGCCGTAACCGCGCTCATCCCAAATACCCCGAGCTCCTGAAACGTTTTTAAATCAGCCTGGATTCCTGCTCCGCCCCCGCTGTCTGAGCCAGCGATGGTTAAGGCTTTTTTTATCATTTAAAGCGCCCCCCTTCGATAATGGCACGGGCTGCTACGTCTTTTTCCGTTACATTGTACAGCTGATTTAATAATTCCGTCTGAACCGTTCCAGGCCCTTTTTCAGCTGAAATTTCAGCGGCCAATTCAGCCGCTGTTCCATAGACAGCGAGAGCGGCAGCGGCTGCCCGCAGAGGATCGTTTTCCACAGCGAGAAAGGCGCCTGTCACAGAACTTAAAAGACAGCCTGTCCCTGTAATCTTTGTCAGAATCGGATGCCCGTTCGTAACGGAAACCACTTGATTTCCATCTGAAATGAAATCGGTTGCCCCTGTC